>JAHLAX010000009.1 GCA_020625875.1 bacterium
AAAGAATCAGCAGAAACATCTCTCGGGAGAAGTTCTGCTGATTTTTCTTTTACTTATTCGCCTGAAAACTTATTACTTATTACCTATTACTTATTACTTAATCCTCCAGCTCCGGCGGCTTATTGATGAAAGTGCGTTTCTTCATCGTGAGGCCGTCGAACTTGAGGCGCATTGAGATTCTGCCGATAAAAATCTTGCGGCATTTAGGGCAGCGAAAGCGCGCGACAAAGTTCTTGTTCTTGACCTTGAAGTGCGTAAGCTGCTCGGCGCGGATGTTGCACTCGTCGCAGATGAAGTAGAGCTGGCTCTTGTCAATCAGCGGGTTGTTTATATCGGTAATCTGCTTATTCTTAAAAGTGATTCTGCGGTAGAACTCGTCGTCCGCGGGTGTGACAAAGTCCTTAAACCTCTCTTTGTCGTAGCATTTTTTGAGGCACTCGTAGCTGAGCATAGCGTCGGTGGAGGCGCGGTGGAGCTCCTCCTCGTCCTGCTTTATTCCGAGGATTTCGGCGCAGTTAATCAGCCCGAGCTGAGATGCGGGGTCGTGCAAATCGAGCTTATACTCGCAGTACTCCTGAAGGTTGCAGTACTGCTTAAGGAATTTTATCTCGCTGTCGCCAGTGTAGTAGCTGTAGTTGTCCATCAGCGTGAGGACGTCGGACGTGCCCCAGGTGAGTATGGGGCAGCCCTCGGCGAACTCATTAAAACGCTCGCACGCCTCGGTGAAGGACACGCCGACTTTAAAAAGCTCGTCGTTGGTAATGTGCGTCAGCTCGGCGATATGCTTGCTGAGCTTTCTGCCGATTTCGGGCTTTACGAGCAGCGAGAACTCGCCGAGAATGTTGAAATCCTCGTCGAACTTCACAGCGCCGAACTCGATTATTTCGTTCACATAGTGGTGAACCTTTTTGCTGTAGGAGCCGTTCCACTCCAAATCTAAAATTACTATGTTCATTAATATAACTCTTTCTATGTTCACTAACGCTTGTTATTGACTGTAGGGGAGCTGCTCTGTCTGCTCCCGCGGGCTATGCGACAAACGTATCTCGGGAGCGGCTGGAGCGGCTCCCCTACAAATTATTACTTCTTTCTCAATTCTCATTTCTTCCCGAATCTATGCTTCATTCTCTGCTCTTTTGAGAGAATCATCTTTCTCATTCTGATATTGTGAGGAGTAACCTCCACAAGCTCGTCGTCGGCGATGAACTCAAGACACTGCTCAAGCGAGAGTGTGGTGGGCGGAGTGAGCTTAAGCGCGTCATCAGAACCCGAAGCGCGGGTGTTGGTGATGTGCTTCTTTTTGCATACATTTACGGTTATATCCTCGGCTTTCGGGGATGAGCCGACAATCATACCCTCATACACAGGCACGCCGGGACCGATGAAAAGCCGTCCTCTATCCTGCACCTGGAACAGTCCGTAAGCGACGCTGTCGCCCGTTTCGTAAGCTATGAGAGAGCCTGTGTGGCGGGTAACAATCTCGCCCTTGAAAGGCTCGTAGCTGTCGAAAACGTGGTTCATAATACCGTTGCCGTTGGTGTCGGTCAAAAACTCGGGGCGGTAGCCCATAAGTCCGCGTGAGGGAATACGGAACTCGATATGAGTTGTGCCGCTCTCGCGTGTGCCCATATTCACCAGCTCAGCCTTGCGGGAGCCGAGCTTTTCCATAACGGCGCCGACGTAGTTGTCGGGAACCTCTATCATCAGGTATTCCACAGGCTCGCAGAGCACGCCGTCAATCGTCTTTGTGATGACCTGCGGGCGCGAAACCTGGAACTCGTAGTTCTCGCGGCGCATTGTCTCGATGAGAATCGAAAGGTGGAGCTCGCCTCTGCCCGATACCTTAAAGGTGTCGGCGGAGTCGGTCTCCTCAACACGCAGGGCGATGTTGGTTTCAATCTCTTTAAAAAGCCTGTCGCGGATGTTTCGTGAGGTGACGTACTTGCCGTCCTGTCCCGCGAAGGGCGAGTTGTTGACCATAAAGTTCATAGTGACCGTGGGCTCGTCAATCTTGACGAAGGGCAGCGGGTCGATGTTTTCAACATCACAGATTGTCTCGCCGATGTTGATGTCGGCGATTCCGCTGACGCAGACGATGTCGCCGAAGGTGGCTTCTTCAGCCTCTACCCTCTTTAGTCCCTCGAACTGATAGAGCTTGGCGACTTTTACATTCGTAGTCGTGCCGTCGCTGTGGCAGAGCACAGCCTGCTGACCGTTCTTAACGGAGCCGCGCTCAACACGACCTACGCCGATTCTGCCGATGAACTGGTCGTAATCTATATTGGAAAGCAAAAGCTGCAAGCCGCCGTCGGGGTCGCCCTCGGGAGCGGGGATTTCGTTGATAATAGCGTCGAACAGCGCGGTCATATCGTCAGCCTTTTCGTAGGGCTCGTTTGAGGCGTAGCCGTCGCGAGCCGATGCGTAGACTACAGGGAACTCGAGCTGGTCCTCATCGGCGCCGAGCTCGATAAAAAGGTCAAGAACCTCGTCGACAACCTCCTCGGGACGAGCGCCGGGTCGGTCAATCTTGTTGAGAACAACGAGGGGCTTCTTGCCGAGTCCGAGAGCTTTTTTGAGTACAAATCGAGTCTGGGGCATACAGCCCTCAAAGGCGTCGACAAGCAGCACAACGCCGTCGACCATCATCAGTATGCGCTCAACCTCGCCGCCGAAGTCGGCGTGCCCGGGGGTATCGACAATATTAATCTTTACGCCGTTATACATTACGGCGGTGTTCTTTGAGAGAATGGTAATTCCGCGCTCACGCTCGAGGTCGTTCGAGTCCATTACACGCTCGTTTACTTCCTCGTTTTCGCGGAAGATTCCGCTCTGCTTCAGAAGCTGGTCGACCAATGTGGTCTTGCCGTGGTCAACATGAGCGATTATAGCGATATTGCGCAGGTTTTCGCGTTTAGTCATAGTATCAAATCCTTATCATTTTTCCAAATGTTTATTATATCACTATCTTTAATAAATTTCAACATTTATTATTTGGCGGAATCTTTGTCCCGAAATGTGAAACATTTTTAGCATACTCTTGACAAACTCGCTTTACCGCGTTAAAATATCGACAATCAAATTTATTCGAGGATATTATGAAACACTTAAACGCAAACAACTTCAGCTTTACATTCAACTTTACAGCCTTTACAGGCGGTAGGGTTAATTTGCTATGCTGAGTTTGTGATATAAAAAGCATTCACAGGGTGTGGCACTTTAACCGAGCGCCACGCCCTTTTTATTTTCATTTTAAAGGAGTAATTAACTATGATTATTGTACTTAAACCCTCAACCTCATCCGAAAGGATTCAACAGTTCACCGACAAGCTTTGCTCTGATTACGAGGTCAAAGTCAACCGCTGGGACGGCATACATTCAACCGTGCTCGGACTCATCGGCGACACCCACACCGTGGACATTGAATATATCGACGCGCAGGACATTGTCGAGAGCGTCAAGCGCGTTCAGGAGCCCTACAAGAAGGCAAACAGAAAATTTCACCCCGAAAATACTGTCGTTAAAATCAGCGACACAGTTTGCATAGGCGACGGAAGCCTGCACATTATGGCGGGTCCGTGTTCGGTCGAGAGTGAGGAACAGATTGTTGATATCGCTAAGTCGGTTAAAAGCTCGGGCGCAACACTTCTCAGAGGAGGCGCTTTCAAGCCGAGAACTTCTCCCTACGCGTTCCAGGGGCTAAAGTCGGAGGGGCTGGATTTGCTCAAAATAGCACGCAAGGAAACGGGCTTGCCGATTGTCACCGAGATTATGCGCACAGAACATATAGATATGTTTGAGAACGTCGACATCATTCAAGTGGGCGCGAGGAATATGCAGAACTTCGATTTACTCCGCGAGCTGGGCAAAACCAAAAAGCCCGTACTTTTAAAGCGCGGACTGTCGGCGACAATCGAAGAATGGCTGATGAGCGCCGAGTACATTATGGCGGGCGGAAACGACAATGTAATACTCTGCGAGCGCGGCATAAGAACGTATGAAACCTACACAAGAAACACCCTCGACGTAGCGGCGATTCCGATTATCAAGAAGCTCTCTCACCTGCCTGTGGTAGTAGACCCCAGCCACGCTTCAGGCAAAAGCTGGCTTGTTGAGCCGCTCGCTATGGCTGCGGTCGCCGCGGGAGCCGACGGACTTATCATTGAGGTTCACAACGACCCGCCTCACGCGCTTTCGGACGGAGCGCAATCGCTCACGCCCGAGCAGTTTGACTCGGTTGCAAAAAGAATTCTCAAGCTTAAGGAGTCCTTATAATGACACAAAATAATCTGTTAAATGACATACAAAACGCAACACCTCTGCCCCTTACTCAAGGCGTTAAAATAGCATATCAGGGAATACGAGGCGCAAACTCATTCGAAGCCGCGGGCAAGCTGTTCCCGAACGGTGAGCTCGTGGCGCGCCACACCTTTGAGGATGTTTTCAAAGCGGTAGAAAGCGGAGAGTGCGATTACGGCGTATTGCCTGTTGAAAACTCAACGGCTGGCTCAGTATCGGCAGTTTATGATTTGATACTGCGATATCGCTTTTACATCGTCAAGGCTCTGCCTATGGCTATCGACTACTGCCTCGCGGGACTGAGGCAATCGGAGCTAAGCGACATTGAAAACGTCATATCACATCCGCAGGCGCTGTCACAATGCGAGGAATATATAAACAAAATGGGCTTTGAGCAGATTCCCTGCCCGAACACAGCCGTAGCGGCGCGCGACACGGCGCGTAAAAAGTGTCTGAATATCGCCGCGATTTGCTCCTACAAAGCGGCTGAGGAATACGAGCTGAAAGTACTTGACGAGCATTTGCAGGATAACCCTTACAACGCGACGCGCTTCATCGTCATTTCAAAACGGCTTTACATCGACGAAAACGCCAACAAGGTAAGCCTGTGCTTCTCGCTTCCTCACGTGACTGGAGCGCTTTTTAAGATGCTTAAGCGCTTTGACGCGTTAGGACTTAACCTGACAAAAATTGAGTCGCGACCAATCGCGGGCAAGGATTTTGAATATCTGTTTTATCTTGATTTTTCGGGCAACGTAAGAAGCGATGGCGTAACGGAGCTGTTGTGCAGGCTTGACGAGGAGCTGCCCGAATTCAGCTTCCTCGGGAATTACGCCGAAGACATATAAACCCCTTTACTTTACCACTCGCTTGTGATATAATTAACAATGTATATTATAAAGTATATTATATACATCTATAGGAGGTATTTTATGGGACTTACAATAGCGCAAAAAATCATCAAGGACCATATCGTTGACGGCGAGATGAAGGTCGGCAGCGACGTCGGTCTTAAGATTGACCAGACATTAACTCAGGACGCCACGGGCACAATGGCGTATCTCGAGTTTGAGGCAATAGGTGTGCCGCGAGTAAAGACCGAAAAGAGCGTAGCCTACATCGACCACAACACGCTCCAGACAGGCTTTGAGAACGCTGACGACCACCGCTTTATTCAGTCCGTATGCAAAAAGCACGGCATCTACTTTTCACGCCCTGGCAACGGAATCTGTCATCAGGTTCACCTCGAACGCTTCGGCAAGCCCGGCAAGACTCTCATCGGCTCCGACAGCCACACTCCCACAGGCGGCGGCATCGGTATGCTCGCGATAGGCGCTGGCGGCTTGGACGTAGCCGTAGCTATGGGCGGCGGCGCTTACTATATCACAATGCCCAAGATGGTCAAGGTCGAGCTTTCGGGCAAACTCAGCCCTTGGGTATCCGCTAAGGACATTATATTAAAAGTGCTCGAGATTATGTCCGTTAAGGGCGGCGTGGGCAAAATTGTGGAATACGCGGGCGAGGGCGTAAAGACTCTCTCCGTTCCCGAAAGAGCCACCATCACCAATATGGGTGCTGAGCTCGGCGCTACAACCTCTATCTTCCCGTCTGACGAGGTTACAAGAGAGTTCCTCAAAGCTCAGGGACGTGAGGAGGACTACACTCCCCTCTGCTCCGACGACGACGCCGAGTACGACGAAGTTATAAAAATCAACCTCAGTGAGCTTAAGCCTCTGGCGGCTTGTCCTCACTCGCCTGACAATATTAAGACTATCGAGGAGCTTTCGGGCAAGGAAATTAATCAGGTCTGCATCGGCTCGTGCACAAACTCCTCTTACCGCGATATGATGAAAGTCGCCGCTATATTAAAAGGCAAGACTGTTGCCGACGGCGTGAGCCTCGCTATCGCCCCGGGCAGCAAGCAGGTGCTCAATATGCTCGCCTTAAACGGCGCTTTAGGCGATATGATTGCCGCGGGCGCGCGCATACTCGAGAGCGCGTGCGGTCCCTGTATCGGTATGGGACAGTCGCCGAACTCGGGCGGCATTTCGCTGAGAACTTTTAACCGTAACTTTGAGGGACGCTCGGGCACAGCCGACGGTCAGATTTACCTCGTATCCCCCGAGACAGCCGCGGCTTCGGCGCTCACGGGCGTTTTTACAGACCCGACTACTCTCGGCGCTGACGTTGAAATCGAGATGCCCGAGAAGTTCCTTATAAACGACAATATGGTAATCGAGCCCGCTTCTGTTGACGAGATGGACAGCGTTGAGGTGCTCAGAGGTCCCAACATAAAACCTTATCCCGAGACCTCTCCCCTGTCTGACAGCATTGACGCGAGCTGTAGTTTAAAGGTTGGCGACAACATCACCACCGACCATATTATGCCCGCGGGAGCTAAGATTCTGCCCCTGCGCTCCAATATTCCGAAAATCTCGGAGCACTGCTTCACAGTCTGCGACAAGGACTTCCCCAGCCGCGCTAAAACCCTCGGCTCAAGCATTGTAGTCGGCGGCGAGAACTACGGTCAGGGCTCATCGCGTGAGCACGCGGCGCTCGCTCCGCTCTATCTCGGAGTTAAGGCTGTTCTGGTAAAAAGCTTCGCTCGAATCCACAGAGCTAACCTGATTAATGCGGGTATCATTCCACTGACTTTTAAGAACGCTGAAGATTATGACAAGATTAAGCTCGGCGATATGCTCTCGCTCCCGAACGTCAAGGACGAAATCACAAGCGGCAGCGACATCACCGTAGTCAATAAAACAAACGGCGAAACCGTCAAGGCGAGCTGCGAACTCACCGACAGAACCAGAGCGATTATCCTCGCGGGCGGTCTGCTGGATTATACGAGAAATGGGTAAGAATACTATATTCGTGTCCCTTAGCGCACGGCGCGTGTTAGGGACCTAAATTGTTAAATGCGCAGCATTTCAATTTAGAGGGATTATATAGTGTAACGGTCCTCTATCAGAACGTTCATATAGAGGAGAGATAATCCCCGCAAATTGGCTCACGTTGTTCGCAACAATTTGCACCCCTTTAAAAAGGGGTACATCCGAAGTTTAATTTCGACCCCTTTAAAAATGGGTACAACAAGGAGTATCACAATGACCAAAATACAAATGAAAACTCCGCTCGTTGAAATGGACGGAGACGAAATGACCAGAGTAATCTGGCAACAGATTAAAGACATACTCATCCTGCCCTACGTTGACCTCAAGACCGAGTACTACGACCTCGGGCTCGAGAACCGCGAAAGGACAAAGGACCAAATCACAATCGACAGCGCCGAGGCTACCAAAAAGTACGGCGTGGCGGTTAAGTGCGCCACAATCACTCCCAACGCGGCGCGTATGGATGAATACAACCTCACCCAGATGTGGAAAAGCCCCAACGGCACAATCCGCGCGGCTTTAGACGGCACGGTATTCCGCGCGCCTATCTTAGTAAAAGGCGTAACTCCCTACATCCCCACCTGGACAAAGCCAATCACCATCGCCCGTCACGCTTACGGCGATGTATATAAAAATGTTGAAATGGAAGTCGAGAACGGCTCAAAGGCTGAGCTCGTTGTTACAAAGCCCGACGGCTCTGTCGAAAAGACGACCATCCACGAGTTCAAGGGCGACGGTATTATTCAGGGGCTTCACAACCTCGACCAGAGCATTTCCTCGTTCGCCAGAGCGTGCTTTAACTTCGCGCTCGACACAAAGCAGGACGTGTGGTTCTCAACAAAAGACACAATCAGCAAAAAGTACGACCACCGCTTTAAGGACATTTTCTCAGAGATTTTCGAGAACGAATACAAAGACAAGTTCGAAGCGGCTGGTATCACATATTTCTACACATTAATCGACGACGCCGTAGCGCGCGTAGTCCGCTCAAACGGCGGCTATATCTGGGCGTGCAAGAACTACGACGGCGACGTTATGAGCGATATGGTAGCCACAGCCTACGGCTCGCTGGCTATGATGACATCCGTGCTCGTAAGCCCCGACGGCGTTTATGAGTACGAAGCCGCCCACGGCACCGTTCAGCGCCATTATTACAAGCACCTCAAAGGCGAGGAAACCTCGACGAACTCTGTCGCTACACTCTTCGCGTGGACAGGCGCTCTCAGAAAGCGCGGCGAGCTCGACGAGCTGCCCGAGCTTATGAGCTTTGCCGACAAACTCGAAAAGGCGATTATCAGCACTATCGAGAGCGGCGTTATGACAGGCGACCTCTACCTCATCTCAAAGCTCGAGAACAAGAAGAAGGTCAATACGACGGAGTTCTTGGAGGCAGTCAAGGCAGAGCTGGATAAATGAGAAATGAGAAATATCAGTGAACAGTGAACAGTGAACAGGTAACAGTGAAGGGTCGCTTCGCTCCGATTTATAAATGGGTGCGGGCAGAGCTGGATAAATGAGAAATGAGAAATATCAGTGAACAGTGAACAGGTAACAGTGAAGGGTCGCTTCGCTCCGATTTATAAGTGGGTGCGGGCAGAGCCCGCCCACAACTGTTAACTGTTACTTGTTACTTGTTAACTGAACAAAGGAAGATATAATGAACAAAGACAACATTTCAAAATCGGTCATACGCAGGCTGCCGCGATACTACCGCTTTTTAACTGAGCTGGAAGAAAACGGCACGGAACGCGTCAGCTCGGGCAAGCTTGCCGAAATAATGCGCTCGACCGCCAGTCAGGTAAGGCAGGACCTCAACTGCTTCGGCGGGTTCGGTCACCAGGGCTACGGCTATTCCGTAACCTACCTCAAGGGCGAAATCGCCAAGATTCTCGGGCTCGACAAGAACTTCAAGGCTGTGCTCGTCGGCGCGGGTCATATCGGCACCGCGATTGCCGCGCATATGAAGTTCGAGAACTTGGGCTTCAGGCTGGTCGGCATTTTTGATAACAACCAAAGTATCTTTGGCAGCAAGATAAACGAGCTCGAAATCCGCGACGTATCTGAGCTTCAAAGCTTTTGCGCCGACAACAATATCGACGCGGCGTTTTTGTGTATTCCCAAGGATGAGGCTCCCGAGATTGTGGGCAGTCTTTACAGCTCGGGCGTACGCTGCTTCTGGAACTTTACCCACTATTATATCCAGGGCGACTATCCCGACGCGACAGTCGAGAACGTGCACCTCAGCGATATTCTGATGACGCTGTGCTACAGTATGAACGAGGCGGTAGAGAAAAATGAGCAATCGTAAGATGAGTAAATACCTCAGCCGAAAAATTAAATTTATCGCTGTGTTCCCGATGATAGCGGTTGTGTTTATACACTCCTACAACTTCAAGGACCAGTTTTTGCTGCCCACAACGCGAATCAGCGAGGGCTTTAACGGCGCGGCTATGTTCGAGTACTTTTTCTCTAACGAGCTGCTGAGATTCGCTGTGCCGATGTTCTTCGCGTTATCGGGCTTTCTGTTCTTCTTCACATATGAGAACACGGCGAAATGCTACGCCAATAAGCTGAAGTCCCGAGTCAAATCCCTGCTTGTCCCCTACCTCATCTGGACGGTACTGTCGGGACTCGCGCTGACTATATTGATGCAGTTCCCGTTCTTTAATAGCCTCGACATAGTCAAGGACAAGGCGTTTGACTGGTCGCAGTTTTATATGTACCTCATAAGCCCCGGCGCGTTCCCGCTATGGTTTTTGCAGCAGCTGATGATGTTCGCGCTGCTCGCGCCCGTACTTTACTTTCTGATTAAAAAGACGAGGGGCGTAATTCTCATAGCGCTGGCGATTCCGTGGCTGCTCAACTTAAACTTCGTCATCAACTTTGACGGACTGTTCGCGTTCTCAATCGGCGCTTCGTTCGCTATCTTCGGAAAGTCGCGCGAATACACCCGCACAGAGAACCGAATCCAGACGATGATATACGTCATAATCTGGGTACTTCTGAGCCTCTTAAACACCTATATCGCGGCGTTCGCTGACGACAGCTTTATCTTCGACATCGTGATGCTGGTGCTCTATAAGCTCAACGAGGCTGTGGGCGTTATCGCGATGTGGTATCTGTTCGACCATATAGCCAAGCGAATCTACGACAAAAAGGGTTTTATCATCGCGGCTACCCACCTGTTCATCGTGTATGTTCTGCACGAGCCGATGCTGCATATCTTCAGTCAGATGGCTCTCAAGCAGAGCGGCTCTATAGCGGGGCACCTGGCGCTTTATATCTGCCTGCCGATTTCTGTCGGCGCGGTCTGCATCATCTTCAGTATGGCGCTGAGAAAAAACTGCCGCAAGCTGCACGGAGTTTTGACAGGTAATAGGTAATAAGTAATAAGTAATAAGTAATAAGTAATAATTAAAACGTTAACAAATGAATAAAAAGAATCAGCAGAAACATCTCTCGGGAGAAGTTCTGCTGATTTTTCTTTTACTTATTCGCCTGAAAACCTATTACTTATTACTTATTACTTATTACTTAACGCTCGGACCAGCTTCAACAAGCGCCTTGCCCGCTTCGTTGTTGGTGTACTTAGCGAAGTTCTTGACGAATCTCTGGGCTAAATCCTTAGCCTTAGCGTCCCATTCGGAAGCGTCAGCGTAGGTGTCTCTCGGGTCGAGGATGTTGGTGTCTACGCCGGGCAGCTCTGTGGGAACCTCAAAGTCAAAGTAAGGAATCTTCTTTGTGGGAGCGTTCTTGATGTCGCCGCCGAGGATAGCGTCGATGATTCCGCGTGTATCCTTGATGGTGATACGCTTGCCTGTGCCGTTCCAGCCAGTGTTTACGAGGTAGGCTTTGGCGCCGCTCTTTTCCATTCTCTTTACGAGCTCCTCAGCGTACTTTGTGGGATGAAGCTCCAAGAAAGCCTGACCGAAGCAAGCCGAGAATGTGGGTGTGGGCTCGGTGATACCGCGCTCTGTGCCCGCGAGTTTAGCTGTAAAGCCCGAGAGGAAGTAGTACTGTGTCTGCTCGGGAGTGAGGATTGAAACAGGAGGCAGAACGCCGAAAGCGTCAGCCGAAAGGAAGATAACGTTCTCAGCCGCGGGGCCAGAGGAAATGCCGTTGACCTTCTTGGCGATTTTCTCGATATGCTCAATAGGATAAGACACGCGGGTGTTCTCGGTAACGCTCTTGTCGTCAAAGTCAATCTTGCCGTTCTCGTCGACTGTAACGTTCTCTAAAAGCGCGTCTCTCTTAATAGCGTTGTAGATGTCGGGCTCGCTCTCTTTGTCGAGACCGATAACCTTGGCGTAGCAGCCGCCCTCAAAGTTAAAGACGCCGTTGTCGTCCCAGCCGTGCTCGTCATCGCCGATGAGCAAACGCTTGGGGTCTGTTGAGAGAGTGGTCTTGCCTGTGCCCGAAAGTCCGAAGAAGATGGCAGTGTTCTTGCCGTCCATATCGGTGTTGGCTGAGCAGTGCATTGAAGCGATACCCTGAAGCGGCAAAAAGTAGTTCATCATAGAGAACATACCCTTCTTCATCTCGCCGCCGTACCATGTGTTGAGGATAACCTGCTCGCGGCTGCTTACATTAAAGAGAACAGCTGTCTCGGAGTTGAGACCGAGCTCCTTGTAGTTGTCAACCTTAGCGAGTGAGGCGTTGTATACCGTGAAGTCGGGAACGAAGTTTTCCTGCTCCTCGGCTGTAGGCCTGATGAACATATTTTCAACAAAGTGAGCCTGCCACGCTACCTCCATAATAAAGCGGACAGCCATACGTGTGTCCTTGTTGGCGCCGCAGAAAGCGTCTACAACATAGAGCTTCTTGCCCGAAAGCTCGTCGAGAGCGAGTTTTTTACAAGCTTCCCATGTAGCTTCGGAAGCTGGGTGGTTGTCGTTGGGATACTCGGGAGTAGTCCACCATACTGTGTCCTTAGACTTGTCGTCCATAACGATGAACTTGTCTTTGGGCGAACGGCCTGTATAGATGCCTGTCATAACGTTGACAGCGCCGAGCTCTGTTTCCACACCCTTCTCGTAGCCTGTGAGGGCGGGGTCTGTTTCGTCCTTAAAAAGGTCGGCAAACGAGGGATTGTAAACGATTTCTTTTACATCCTTAATGCCGTTTTTTGTTAAATCAATCTTTGACATTATGATCACCTTTCCATAAAATTTTACTTGTATATAATACCATATTTTAAGCTGAATTGTCAATAAGGTTAGCTGACAGGTAACAGGTAACAAGTAACAGGTAACAAGTAACAGTTAACAAGTAACAGTTAACAGTTGTGGGCGGGCTCTGCCCGCACCCGATTTATAAATCGAAGCGAAGCGACCATTCACTGTTACCTGTTCACTGTTAATTGTTAACTGATATAAACAATCCCATCATTATGTACCTTTTCATTCTATAAATAATATGTTAGAATAAAACAAATAAATTGAAAGGGAGCGGAATTATGGCTTCAGATATTAAAAAGAATATTAAAGAAATTGAGAACACACAGCTCAAATCAGGCGAGCTGTTTATGTATGGTCACTGCGACGACAAGGGCGAAATCAACGCGGGCATATGCTGTGAGGAGGCTGACCTTGAGGCGATTGAAAGCACGCTGCAGTACATTATGATGCAGACGGCGAGAGTGCTCTACGACAGCAACCCCGAGCTCACAAAGGACGACATCACAGAGGTTCTGTTCACCGATTTGTTCGGCAGTCTCAACCTGTTCCTCGGCGAGCTCGACCACGCTAAGGACGAGCAGGAGCTCAGAGACGAGGCGGCGGACCTGCTCACCGACTGCTTCGAGGGCTTTGACTTTTATGGTGACTTTGATTAAGTAATAAGTAATAGGTAATAAGTAATAATTAAAGCGTTAACAAATGAATAAAAAGAATCAGCAGAAACATCTCTCGGGAGAAGTTCTGCTGATTTTTCTTTTACTTATTCG
>JAHLAX010000010.1 GCA_020625875.1 bacterium
ATGTATCTTGTGGGCAAGGAATACAGCACAGGCAAATATGTCGAGAACGCCAACTCCTGCGCGATGTGTAAGCGTATGATAATCAACGCGGGAATCCAGCGTGTGGTTATCCGCAATACGAGGGATAGATTCACGGCTCTCTATGTTGAGGACTGGATTGTTGACGACGATTCGCTCAGCGGCAACGAGGGATATTAATACATAAAAGGAGATGGGCGGCTATCCGCCCATTTTGTTATGGTAAGCTTATATATTAAAAACATTAACGAAATTTCTTTAAACGAATTAAATATATCGAAGCTGTCGCCGTACCGCAGAGAAAAATTTGAACGCCTTAAGGACGAAAAATCCAAGCGCCAATCGCTCGCGGCGGGACTGATGCTGAACGAATATATTTCTGATAAAGAAATAAAACTCAATGAGTACGGCAAGCCTTACGCCGACGGTGTGTATTTTAATATCGCTCACAGCGGAAACTATGTAATCCTCGCTGTTTCTGATAAGGCGGAGGTCGGCTGCGATATTGAGGAGTTAAAAACCTGTGAATTTGAGCGTATGGGTAAAGTGGTTTTTACCGACAACGAAATGAATGAATTGAGAGCCTCGACCGATAAGCGCGACAAATTCTTTGAGTTTTGGACAAAAAAAGAGGCTTTTATCAAGTGCATAGGGGAGGGCTTTCACTTCCCGGTTAAGTCGCTCGATTTGAGCGGAGGCAAAGCTCATACGGTTTATAATAACAAAAAACTCTTTTTTAAAGAATATATGCTGTCGGGGTACAAGATTATGCTATGCTCCGAGGATACTGAGTATAATAGAAATTGGAGCTGACTTTTGAGTCAGCTCCTTTGTTTTTACTTCAGCTTATTTTAAGCTCTGCTCATAAGACTGAATCATCTTCTTAGACGCGTGGCTTGAACTTCCCACAGGTTTTATGAGGCTTTTGCTGACTTTTTCGCCCGTGTTAAGTTCAATTTCGAGCCTCATACCGTTTTCTTCGGGGTAGACAAGGATTCGTTTTATGAATCTGTCTACGAAGCTGCGGTCTATCTCATTCTCGTCAAGACTTTCGGCGGCGAGGTTCAGAATTGAGCGTATTTGGGTTAGTTCCTTGTTGATGTCTTTTCTGCCTGTGAGTTGTTCGGTGATTTCGCCTATTTCATCCTGACAGCGCTTGATTTCGTCGTCACACTCAGCTGTCATACGCACGAATTCCGAGTCGGGGAAGAGTCCTTCGATGTTTAGCTTGAGTAGTTTCTGTTTTTTCTTCTGCTCGATTGCTATATTATCGTTGAGTACCTCAATTCGTTTTGCGCCTTCGTTGTTGCTGAGCAGTTCTTCGGACAGTTTCAGCATAAGCTCCGATAACTCTTTTATATTTCTCTGGCTTGATTTGAACACATCCTCGAGTATAGGAACTATCTCGCGTTCATAGATTACCATTGAGGGACAGCTATCTTTTCCGTTTTTGATTTTGCCAGAACATCTCCACGCGGAATTAGCTGTTCCTTTTTTGCTTACAGTATCTTTTCTGTAGTAAGGCTTGCCGCAGTGAGCACATATGAGCTTGCCCGTAAGCAGATTGTTATGGTTAGTCTTGTTCTGCTTTTGGATAACATCCAGACTGCGCAGCTTCAAGACTTCGTTTGCCCGTTGCCACAGTTCCTCGGATACGATAGCTGGTACAACTTCGCCGCTCTCGTCCTTATAAATTACCCACTCGTCCTCGGGAAGAAATTTCTGCTTCTTGGTGAACATATCAACTACCTTGACTTTATTGCCGACGTAGTAGCCCATATATTTCGGGTTCTTGATTATGTTGCTCATAGTTGAGTGAGCGAGAACGTTTCCTCGGGTATTGCGTACGCCTTTGTTATAGAAGTAGGTTTCAAGGTTCTTCATACTGTATTTGCCTGTTGCGTACAGCTCGAACAGCTCCCTGACAATCGGCGCTTGTTCCTCGTCAATATACAACCGCTTATCAGCCTTACGGTAGCCAAAAATGTTGCTGTTGCCGAGCACAACGCCGTTTTTGATTGCCTGTTGATGTCCCCACTTAACACGCGAGGAAATCTTTCTGCTTTCGTCCTGTGCCATCGAAGCCATAATTGTCAATCTGAATTCTGAGTCCTCGTCGAGCGTATTAATGTTATCGTTCTGAAAGTATACCGCTACGCCGTTAGCTAAAAGCTCGCGCGTGTATTGTATGCTGTCAAGAGTATTACGGGCGAATCGCGACACTTCCTTTGTGACAATCATATCAAACTTGCCGTCGAGCGCGTCTTCAATCATCTCGTTGAATTTCTCACGCTTTTTGGTCGTTACGCCCGAGATACCTTCGTCGATGTAGCCGCCCGAAAATTCCCAGTTCGGCATATCGCCGATGTATTCGGTAAAGTATTTCTTTTGGTTTTC
>JAHLAX010000091.1 GCA_020625875.1 bacterium
AGTCTATCTGAAATTAATGGTTTTAAAGGCTCTTCTGCTTCATTTTCTTGGTGTCCTTCTTTTTCTGATACACTATAGTATGTAGTAGATTTATTAAGTACATCTTCAACATTATCTTCTTCTATATTATTATATATATTAACTATATCATTATAAGAATAAATAATATTAGTATTATAAACTTCAGAATTACCAAAACATCCATTCATATATTGTGATAACCTTGTACCACAATCATCATCCATTTCTTCCTTTGTATCTTCTATGATAGTCTTTGTAAGTGCATTTGCTGCATTGATAAATTGTTCCTTGTTTAACTCATCACTGAAAATATAAACTAAATGGAATCTTCTACTTGTTATTCCGTGTTTCTCCTTATTGTCAGAGAAGGACATATAAACACAAGTAGGTTTAAACTTCAATGAATCAATATAATCTTGAACGGTTTGATAATTTGTAAAGTCAACATCAACAAAGATTACTTGAGCACTTCTAAAAAATTCATCTCTCTTAAAACAAACTTTCATAGCACCATTATTTACACCTCTTTGATAAGTTGGGTACATAAGGTACTTCTGATGTTTCTTATTCTCTATCCAATACTTCTTTGTTGTATCAAACTGATAGCGGTTACAGAAAGCATAACCACTTACTGCAAGATTAAGAAATTCATCTACTGTTACAGTTTTCTCTTCAAATGCCATTTTGTTTCTTCCAATGGCTTTAGCACCAGCTGTGCTTAAACAAGCAAGAGCATCTTGTTTATTCTCATAAGATTCACGTGTTACGTTTAACGTGAATTTGAAGTCATTAATTCTTTCCATAGGATTAGCGTTTATGGGTTTAATTTATTTATCTCAGATATAAATATCTGTATGTTTGGAAATGTTGATGAAAAGTAGTTCTCCATTTTTCAATGCTTTATTATATGCAGTTTCACCTCCAAGTCCTCTTTTACACTCTAAGCGTGTGTTATATTGTGTGTTTGTTGGTTTATGTAGTATCATACTATTATAAGGTTTTCAAGTGTTCTTATATGCATATTTATCTTGTTTTTAAAAGTGGAGGAAACCTACTTAATTTCAATTTCCTCCACGGAAAACAACAATAAATAACAAAACTAAAAAACTAATTATCTTTCACTAATATATCATTAAAAATTTCAAAATCCAAATAAATTTTTAATATAATCATTTTTCAGTCAAAAATCATCTTCATCATTACATTACTAAGAATTTTAAGCGTTTCTAAGTGTGTTTTTATCAATTTGTCAGATAACTAATTTTTAATTTTGATTTCTCCAAAAACAAATGTATATTAGTATAAGTTAAATATAAATATTCAGTAATTTCATTTTTAAACGTAAAAAGGATGTTTTTTGGATAAAAAAGTACATTCAATATCATTTCCCTTGATGTGATACTCACTTAGACCACATATTACCAAGTATTCCTTGAATGGGTCAAGATAGTACATCTTTTTTGGATGATTTATCTTTACAGGTACTCTTATCTTCCCAAGTTCATAGATAACAGCTATCTTATCCTTGTGCTGTTTCTCAAATCCTTTTATAAATATCATCATAATCAATTTATTTATAAATATCTTGATTCTTGAAAAAATGTTGATTCTTGAGATATTTATTTTTCACAGATAAGGATTTGGGGTCTTCAGAAGCGCATTTTCCTCATATATAAGGATTTGAGCATTTTGACCCCATAAAAAGTGGGTGGTTTTTGGGTAAAATCCCCTAAAATAAGCCCTTTTTCAGGGAAAAAACACAAAAAACACCCACAGGAGCACTTGAAATTCTTATAGATGAAATATTTATATATACAAAACCTTAATTACTATGGATAACAAAATTAAAGAAATCTTAGAACTAAGAAAATAGAATGCAGAACTATTAGGAATCATTGATTAGTTCATTACTATTGCAGAAAATGCAAAAAAGGTACTTGAGAAGCCTTCAAATCCTTAATTATGAAGATAAATAAGAAAAAACACTATGTACCAAGAGATTATTGATGAATACTTGAAGATTATTAGTGAGATAAATAACATTGAAAAGCAGTTATATCAGATAATTAGTAAAAAAGTAGGCTCAGAAGCCTTCAAAACCTTATAGATAGATAAAACAACAATAACTATGGAATACTTAGATAAGGAATTATTTGATTTACTTGATGAATACTTCCAAGTAATCAAGAGGGTAGAGGAACTTGATAAAAGGTTTCAGGAGATTATTCACAGCAAGATTGAATGGTCTCAGATGAAATTTCAAGAAAAAAATCTTGAAAAGTGAACATTTTTCAATTATGCAGATATTTATAATTGAAAAGCAATAAATAACTAAATTAAAACCTACAACTATGGCACAGAAAACCAATAACAATTCAGACTACGGAATATTCATATTATTTGTTTATATTCCAATTTTAATCCTTAGCATAATGTACATATCAAGTTGGTTTGTTAGCTTTGGAATGTTTATTAAACTTGTCCTAACTTACATAGCTTGCAGAATCACATTTGATGCATTATCAATGTTCTTAGATTACTTATTTGAATCTGCAAAACAAACAACAGTAACAGTAGAGGAAGATGAAAAGAGTAGTGAAGAAAAGGACACTACAGATAACAAAACCAAACAACAATAATAATGGACTACAGAAGTAAAATAGAGCAACAAGAGGAAATGGATAGATATGTTGCTGAAGAATGCCTTAAATGGCTTATGAGGAAAGGAAAAGAATTAATAATGATTCCTACTCAAATTACAGACTATGTTGACCTTAATTGTTCAATTATTAATAAAGAAGACAAAAGAGTTCCGTTCAACGTAGAGATAAAAGAAAGATATAAGAATGAAGAACAACTTGCTAAGTACCCTTGTGCGGAACTTAAAGAAGAGAAGTTGGAGAGAATGAAGAGTATAACACCTGAAGGAACACAGTTACTTTATATGGTTCTCTTGAATAAAAAGGAATGTCTTATATTCAATCTTAGCAAATTAGATTGGTCTAAGGTTGAAAAAAGAAATTGGAGAATCAAGAGGACACAATTTAATCCATATTCAGATTACGTGACTTATCCAACGTTCTTTATTCCTTATGATATGGCAGTAGCCAAATGTGATTGTTCAAACTTCTTTAATCAATATGAGTTGAACTTACAATAGAAAATAACAGACTAAAAATTCTTTCATTATGAATCCAATATTTGAAATAGATTTGATGCCTCCTGTAGCAGGCACAACAATTACCTACATTGTAGAAGAGGTAAACTTAATTAAAAAAACTGAAGACAAAGATTAAAGTCTTGATGCCATAATTTATGATTAGAAAAGGGAGATAGGTGTAATGCCTACCTCCCTTATTTTTTATCCCCTTGTGAATCTTTGTTCTATTTCATCTTCTATAGGTATCAGAGAGCCATTTTCAAGCCCTTCTGAGACGTTTATTTCTGCAAGACTATCAATCTTCCCACAGACCCAATATAATTCATTTACAGAGCCTCTATTTACGTAATAATAGATATTTGGAGAAGTGACCATAAGGCTATGAACTTTAATTATGTACTTTCTCCATCCAACCTTCTTTACGGTCATTTTTGTTATACATTCCTTAATAATCTCAAGTCTTTGCTTATCATCCTTTATTTCTTTTAAGGAATAGATGCTGATGTCTCTTTTTTCCTTCTGTTGTAGTTCTTC
>JAHLAX010000011.1 GCA_020625875.1 bacterium
GCCCGTAAAGAAAACAGTCCTGCGGACTGTTTTTAGGGCGCCGCGCTGATGAACCTGTCCATTAACACACGCCGCAACAAACGAGATAAACATCGGTCAAGATGAACACACATCATCCGCTCCGACGCCAACGGCGTCTTATGATGGGAATCGAACAGCCCGTAAAGAAAACAGTCCTGCGGACTGTTTTTAGGGCGCCGCGCTGATGAACCTGTCCACCCCCACACGCCGCAAAAAACGAGATGGACATAGGTAAAGATGAACATACATCATCCGCTCTAAACGCTAATGTCGTCTTTTATAACCGCTATACTCGGCATAGCGAAGCCGCCGAGATTGAGACTCTTTTCAAGCTGCTCGGCTGAAAGATTATGCACAGCCACGAGGTTGCGGTCCTGATAATAAATATTATTTTTTTCTTTATAACTATTGATTTTTTTCTTAAATTGTGTTAAATTTTTTTTTAAGAAATGACGTAGTTATAATTCCGAGATTTACGTTCTCGGCGTTCACTGGTTACTTGTTTCTTTTTCAGAGATAATACTGATATATTACTTAAGTTTGTTGTTTAGGCGATCACTGTCAGATTATCTCTTTTTATTAAATTTGACATCTTAACCAAATCATGATATAAAACTAACAGAAGCTTGATCCCCGCGCGTCTTGGACGTAAGCCGTGGCTTGTTCAACGGCAACGGTTCGACAGGCTTCTTTTATTATTCATTATTCCGCTTAAAAGCGAAAGGAAAGCATGGATATTACGTCAACGTTTAGGGAGCCCGAGACGGACTCCCCTACGAAAATTTGTCATCTTCCCTTAAATTATCGACCTATACAAAACGGGATACCGATCAAATGTCGGTATCCCGTAATCATTAGTATTATAAAGCCGAGAAGCCGTAGCTGTTAATCAGGGCTTCTATTTTTTCGCCGTTCTGGCAGTACGGACACTGATGAGGCTTGTAGCTCATATAATCCGCGAGGTGGTCATTGGGGTTGAAGATTGAGTGAACGGGATGGCCGTCGCACTCATCGACAGTGGCGAATATTGCGGAAACTCCTACAACAGTGCCACCGTAGTATTTTATCGCGTCAATAGCGGCGAGCGCGCTCTTACCAGTTGTAACCGACGCGGCGAGAATCAGCACATGCTTGCCCGCGAGAGTCTGGGTAAGATTATCGCGGAAAATCATCTGTCCGCCGCCCGTAAACTCGGGCGAAACAATGTAGATTGTCTGGTGAGCGTTGAGATTCATAAAATTGTTCTCGGTGAGCTTATCCGCAACTACAGCGCCGATAACCTCGGTTCCGTCAAGGCAAAGGATTGTATCTACAATGGTGGTTGAGCGATAAGCGGACACCATCTCTTTCGCCACAGCTCTTGCCTCTGAAAGACGGTTCTTCTGGGTTGTAACGTCTATATAGTAATTAGTGTGGCTGTGCATTGTAGCAAAATGACCTTTTCTTACACGCAGAAAAACGTTAGGATTTTTGGTTCTGATTTTATACTCGCCTGTCATAATGTACTCCTATATAATATCAAGTTTGATTTTGCCGTCAACTATCGAAGCGTGGATTCCGGCGACTTCACCGTCACGACGGCTGATGAGCTCCTCTGTGATTTTATCCTCAATGTTTTTTCGGATAAAGTTGCGCAAGTCACGCGCTCCGCTCGTACCGCTCGCGCCCTTATCGGCAACATATTCACAGACATTGTCGTCGTATGTAAAGCGGATAGCCTTTTCCATAAGAGGCTCCTTATACTCGCTGAGCATAAGGTCGGCGATAGCGACATAGTTCTCTTTGGTAAGACTATGGAAAATGATTACCTCATCAACTCTCGCGATAAACTCGGGACGTAAAAACTCCTGCAAGCCCTTCATAGCTTTCTCGCGAGCCATATCGTCCTCCTGCTTGCCGAAGCCGAGAACATTCTCACGGCGTTCGGAGCCAGCGTTTGAGGTCATAACGATTACCGTGTTCTCAAAGTTTACGCTTCTGCCGTGGGCGTCGGTAACTCTGCCTTCGTCGAGAATCTGAAGAAGAATGTTGAGTACATCGGGATGCGCCTTTTCAATCTCGTCAAAAAGCAATACAGAGTACGGACGGCGGCGAACCTTCTCGGTAACCTGCCCCGCCTCGTCATAGCCGACATAGCCGGGAGGTGAACCGATAATCTTGCTGACTGAGTGCTTTTCCATAAACTCTGACATATCAAGACGAATCAAGGTCTCGGGAGTGTCGAAAAGCTGCTGAGAAAGCACTTTTACAAGCTCGGTTTTACCTACACCTGTCGGTCCAACAAAGATGAAAGACGCGGGACGGCGGCGCGGTGAAATCTGAACTCTGCTGCGTTTAATCGCCGCCGCGAGAGCGTCAACCGCCTCGTCCTGACCGATAATCTTCTTTTTGAGCTCAACGTCTATATCGGCGAGCTTTGAGAGCTCGTTTTCGCGTATACGGCTCGAGGGAATACCTGTCCAGAGCTCAATAACCTTGGCTATATCTTCCTCTGTAACTGTTGAGTTAACCTTGGACATATCAATCTCAGCGAGCTGCTGGTCGATTCTGGCTATATCGGAACGAACTGAGGCAACCTTCTCGTAGTCGATTTCGTCCTCGCTCTCAAGGTCGGTCATAATCTGACTGTAATTCTTCTTTTCGAGATTGAGCTTATCATAGCGCTCCATCTCTTTGTTTCTGAGCGCCGCGCACGCGCAGCTCTCGTCGAGCAAATCTATAGCCTTATCAGGCAAAAATCTGTCGTTGATATATCTTTCGGAGAGAACAACAATCTTTCTTACAGCGTCCTCGTCAACGACAACACGGTGATGGTTCTCGTAATAGGTTTTAACACCGTTGATAACCTCAATAGTATCGGCGATTGAGGGCTCCCCAACCTTGACAGGCTGGAAGCGCCGCTCCAGCGCGGAGTCTTTTTCGATGTGTTTTCTATACTCATTAAAAGTTGTAGCGCCGATAACCTGAACCTCTCCTCGTGAAAGAGCGGGTTTAAGAATATTAGCGGCGTTCATTGTACCCTCGCTGCCATCGCCCGCGCCGACAAGATTATGAACCTCGTCTATAAAGAGGATAATATTACCCGCTTCTTTAATCTCCTGAGTTAAGCCCTTGATACGGCTTTCAAACTGACCTCTGAACTGAGTACCAGCTACAAGCGAGGTTAAATCAAGCAGGAAGATTTCTTTATCCGCAAGTCTGAGCGGAACATTACCAGCCGCTATCCTCTGGGCAAGTCCTTCGGCTATAGCGGTTTTACCTACACCAGGCTCACCGATAAGGCAGGGATTGTTCTTTGTTCGGCGGGAAAGAATCTGAACAACGCGTTCAATCTCTTTATCTCTGCCGATAATATTATCAATGCGTCCTTCCCTAGCCTTTTTAGTCAAGTCCTCGCAATAAAGGTTAAGGTGCTTGCGCTTTTTGTCGTTCTTTGAGTTTCTGCGGCGATCCTTGCTGCGCTCACGGCGCTCAGAGCCGCTTTTGGTATTATTATCAGCGTTATTGTTCCCGTTAAACAGGTTATTAAAGAACGGAAAAACAGGAGCTCCGCCAGGAGTAAAATCGCCGTTATCCTCAGCCTGCTCGTTGAAATCCTCCATCTGCTCGGCAAGATTCTCGACATTCATACTCTCCATAAGATTCTTCATACCGTCCTCATTCAGAAGCGAATTCATCTGATCCTGAACGGTCTCAAGGTCCTCGTCGGAAAGTCCCATTTTATTTATTAAATCCTCCACAGGCTTGATGCCAAGCTCCTTGGCGCAGGTCAAACAATAACCTGTTGTGGGAGCGTCAGAGGACGGATTGTTTGAGGATACAAACACAACCGCGGGGCGTTTCCCGCATTTACTGCATAACATTTGATTACTCCTTTTCTACTTTGCTGCTGTTTTTTAGCTTTCTGAACATAATAAAATACTCTATCAAAGCAAAAATCATCATAGCCGCCGTAAGTCCCAAAAGAACCAACGATAGAACAGCGTTTTCATAATTGAACACAGCCTTCAAAAAAACAATTAACGCTACAGAAAAATAGAACATTACCGTACCGATTTTTCCGTACCAGCGGGCGGCGGGCGGCTTAATATCGTCTTTTAAAAGAATTGAAGCGCCTATCATCATAACAACGTCTTTTATAATCAGAACAACCACAACAGGTAATACTATCGGGAAATGAATTACAAGACAAACCATTATCGCTATTAGCGTCAGCTTGTCTGCAAGGGGATCAAGCATTTTACCGAGGTCGGTAATCTGGTTGAATTTTCTGGCGATAAAACCATCCAGCGCGTCTGTTAAGCCTGAAAGAATTATCGCGACAGCCGCGGCTATATAATTCCTTTGAAGAAAAAATATTATAAACGGAATTATCAGCGCGATTCTGAACAAAGACAGAATATTAGGAATGGTTTTCAATTCTTTAATATTTATGTTCTTAATCATAATACCTCATAGCCTTATCAAAATAAATACCCAAATTTATGATTTTGTTCATTAATGATTAATATTTGAAATAAACGATATAAAATCAAGATTGTATATATATTTAAAAATATAAGATGATTCAATAAGCTCTTTTGATACAAGTGAGTTGTTTGTGAAGGAAGATGATATTCTGATAATAATAACAGCAATCAACACTATTAAAACACCTTCAAGCAAACCGAAAGCTCCGCCGAGGATGGCGTTAATCCATCTGATACCCGGAAGCTTAAAGAGCTTTAAAATAAATCTGCCAATCAGTTTCAGCAACAATATAAACAGAATAAAAAGTATGATTATAAAAAATACGCTTATTGCCGACACAATAATCGGTTTAATAACTTTTTCTACCGCTGTCAAAACCGCGTTCTGAGAAAAATCGGAAGCGGAGTTGAGAGTTGTCGCGAAACCTCTTTGAGTTATTCCGAAGCCCGAAAGCATATTCGTTAAATAATCAGGTATACTTTCAAAGATGTTTGAAGAAACCTCGGTTGAGTTCACCTTTGACGAAGCAAACGATTTATTTACGCTGTCAGAAATCGACGCGAAAATAAAGTTGTCGTAAATTAGCTCCGCCAGCAGCTTTCCGCATAAATACGCCAGGAATCCCGCTAAAGCAATAATAATTAAGCCGTAAAGAGATTTGACGATTCCCCTTTTGTATCCGATTATCGTCAACAGAGCGATAATCGCGATAATAATAATATCAATTATCATAGTTATTTAAACTTTGTCAGTTTCCTTATTTCATTTATACACAATACATACGCCTGATCAACATCCTCGAGGCGAACAGCTTTTGAGCCGTTGCCAGCCTTAGCCTTGCCGAGCGACTTGCCGTCTGTATCATAAATATAAACGTTGCCCGAGTCAAGAACCGCGATACGGTTTTTATAGATGCTGAGTGACTCAACGCTTCGCTTAGTATCGTTGACGTTAACCACCTTACCCGAGCTGTCTATATATTCAAGCGAGCATAGTCTGCCGTCGCCGCTGCGCGAGAGAGCGAGTACCAACGAATCGGTATCCACATCAATATCATATGCGGTAAGTTCCATATTGCCGTACTCAACCTGATTCAGATTTCCAGAGCCCAAATCAAGCATATATGATGAATTGGAGCAAACCATACAAACCTTATTGGATGTCATATACTCAACACTATATACGAAATTCTCATCAAGAGAGAATGTAGCGACAGGTTCTTTTCTTGTAAAGTCAAGCACATAGGCTACACCCGAAAGGCTGCCGCTGTCACCCGAAACACCGCAGGCTATACAGCCTGTCCCTGTTTTGTTGATTGCTACGGCGTTTATATAATACTGCGCGAACGAATAGGCAAACACTCTTTCTTTTTCATTGTTATACACGAATATTTTAGAAAGATAGCCGTCAGCCTGAGTTACGACACAATAATAACCGTCGGAATTAATATCAGCTGTGATAATATTCTTGTCGCCTTCGGTGTTTTTGATACTACCGAGTTCTTTTGTGTTACCTATAGCGTATCCGTTTCCACCGAGATTATAGATAATAATTTTATCGGAGCTGCGTGAAATCATAGGCTTTGAAAAGCTGTGTCGAGTATAGCAAAGCTCGTTGCCTGTGGGACTAAGGCTTTGATACGCTGTATCGGAAATATAAACAACTCCGTCATCATCACATAAAAAATTGCCTTCGTTGACATTTGTGCCTATGATTTTTACGGGATAGCCCTCGTCATGAGCGCCGATAACATCATATGTAAACCAGTTGCTGATTTTTTCAAACGAAAAATTCTCTCGATTGGCTATAGCGAAAACAATAAGCCCCAGAAGAATCATTATGCCGACTATAATCAGAATACGCTTAACAGCTTTTTTTGAAATTTCGACACTCTCTTGTTTGTATTCTTCAAGCGGCATATCCTCATAGCTGAGGACTTCGCGCTTGGATTTTTTTCGTTTTTCAACGCTTTCGACACTGTGGCGGTGTCCGAATTTCTTTTTCATATACAGATTACTCCCCTTTCGGGTTAATAATTTACTTTATTTAAATAGAGTCCGCAGGGAGGCGCTGTAGCGCCCGCGTACGAGCGGTCTTTTTGGTTGATGATATTCGGAATAGAATTCCATTGAATCTTTCCCTGCGCGATTTCAAGCAGAGTGCCAACCATTATCCTGACCATATTGTAAAGAAAACCGTCAGCCTCAACAGTCATTGTAACGAGCTTTCCGTCGCGTTCAACCTCAAAATGCTTGACATCACGACACATATCCCCTACCTCGCGCTTATCAAGCGTGCAAAATGAAGTGAAGTCATACTTCCCGACAAACGCCTGAGCGGCTTTGTTCAATAGCTCAGTATCAAGCTTATAAGGATAAAACAAAGCGTAACCGTTCAAAAACGGATTGCGTGTATCGCTGTTCCATATTTTATAAACATACTGTTTGCTTTTACAATCGTAACGAGCGTGAAAGTCATCGCTGACCTGCTTGCAGTCAAGACATACAACCGTATCTGGCAGCCAGCGGTTAAGCGCAGCCTTTAGCCTGACAGGCTCAATAGGATGAGAGATTTTAACGCTAATACAATACATATCGGCGTGAACACCGCTGTCGGTACGACTGCACCCCTTCAGGTCATAATACTCGCCCGTAATCTTTGAGAGAGCGTTCTGGAAAACCTCCTGAACTGTAAGAGCATTTTTTTGAATCTGCCAGCCGTGAAAGCTTCTGCCGTCATATGAAATTGTAATCAACAGATTTCTCAAATTGTCGCGGGGAAGAATATGTTGCATAAAACTACTCCGATTAATACCAATACAGTAAACGCGATACAAATGTAATCAAGCTTTTTCATTTTCAGAATTTTCATTCGCGTTCTGCCTTCGCCGCCGTGATAGCAACGGCATTCCATAGCGACAGCGAGCTCATATGCACGCCTGAACGCCGAAACAAACAGCGGAATAAGAACAGGCGTCATAGCCTTAATCTTTTTAATCATACCGCCGCTCTCCATATCGGCTCCCCTAGCCTTCTGAGCAGCCATTATCTTGTCAGTTTCCTCAAGCAAGGTGGGAACAAAACGCAGAGCGATTGTCATCATCATAGCGATTTCGTGAACCTTGATATGAAAAACTTTTAACGGTTTCATCAATCTTTCGAGCGCGTCCGTCAAGTCTGTCGGCGAGGTTGTAAACGTAAGACAGGAGCTGATGAGAATCAGACATATAATTCTGACCGTAACGAAGATCGCCCGATAGATACCCTCAAGAGTAATTTTGAAAATTCCGAACTGTACAAGCGGGGTTCCGCTGCCATAAAAGATATTCAGAATTGACGTAATAACAATAATTACAATAATTACCTTAAGGCTTTTAAAGTACATCTTTACGGGAACATCAGACATAAGAATCACTGCTATTACCGCCGCGGTAACAGTCCCGAGCGAAACAAAGTTGAATGTGCAGAATATCAATACGATAAAAGCTATAAGCAATAATATTTTTATGCGGGCGTCCATTTTGTGGATAACGCCTTTACCCGGGATAAACTGACCGAGGGCTATATCACGAGTCATATCGCGCCCTCCTTTTTGAACAGACTGACAATTTCAGAGAACGCCTGTTCAACGGTAAGAATACCGTCGGGTATATTATATCCGCGTTCTTTTAATGTCATCATAATCTTAGTTATCTGAGGAACCCTGAGCCCCATACTCTCGAGCTCCTTTACACGGGAGAATATGGCTCTCGGTGTATCGAACATTTCGAGCCGTGACTTATTCATAACCATAACACGGTCCGCTATTCGGGATATATCCTCCATACTGTGAGAAACAATAATAATCGTGTTTTTTCTTTTTTTATGATATTGCATAATCTGGGCAAGAAGCAAATCCCTGCCCTTGGGATCAAGTCCCGCTGTGGGCTCGTCCAATATCAAAACGTCGGGATCCATAGCGATTACGCCCGCTATCGCCGCGCGGCGCTTTTCACCGCCTGACAAATCAAACGGGGATTTATCGAGAAGATTATCGGATAACCCGACAAAACTTGCGGATCTACGAACGGTTTTATCTATTTCATCATCATTCAGACCTTTGTTCTTTGGTCCGAAGCTGATGTCCTTATATACAGTTTCGTCAAAAAGCTGATATTCGGGATATTGAAAAACCATCCCGACTCTGAAACGAATTTTACGGATTTCTTTTGGCTTTTCCCAAATATCCTTACCCTCAAAAAACACCTGTCCCGATGTGGGCTTTATTAATCCGTTGAGCATTTGCACAAAGGTACTCTTACCTGAGCCCGTGTGCCCGATTAAGCCGACTACCTCTCCCTCATTTATGCTGAGGTTAAGACCGTCAACGGCTGTTTTTTCGAACGGAGTGCCGATACCATAAGTAAAACTGAGATTCTTAACATCAATTATACTCACTTAAGCACCCCCTCTAAAAACTCAACGCACTCTTTTTCGTCGAGAGGCATTTGGGATACGTTGATTCCCGCGCCGAGGAGCTTATAAGCGAGCTCTGTCGCCTGCGGAACATCAAGGCTGTGCTTTTTTAGCAAGCTGACCTGTGAGAAAACCTCGCGGGGTAATCCCTCGGTAAGAATAGTTCCGTTTTCCATAACTACAACACGGTCAGCCATTACCGCCTCGTTCATATAGTGAGTAATGAGAACAACAGTGATTCCCATCTCCTTAAGAAGCAGAATAGTGTGCATAACCTCCTCACGTCCGTTGGGATCAAGCATAGCTGTCGGTTCGTCAAAGACGATACATCTCGGTTTCATAGCGAGAATACCCGCTATGGCGACACGCTGTTTTTGTCCACCCGAGAGCTTGTGAGGAGCGTGAGTTCTGTACTCGTACATATCAACAGTTTTTAGCGCTACATCAACTCTTTTGCGGATTTCTTCGGGAGGAATGCCCAGATTTTCGGGACCGAACGCTACGTCTTCCTCGATAATACTCGCAACGAGCTGATTATCGGGATTCTGAAGTACAAGACCAACGTTTCGGCGGATTTCATAAGTTTTACTCTCATCGCTAGTTAACAGCCCGTCCACCTTAACGACACCCTCATCAGGCAACAGCATGGCGTTGAACATCTTAGCCATGGTAGATTTACCACAGCCGTTGTGACCAAGCAGAGCTACAAACTCACCTTTTTCAATTTTGAGATTTATTCCTTTGAGAACGTAGTTCTGATCGGAATCATAAGAAAACTTGACGTTTTCCACCGAAATAAAACTCATTTACTTCTCCCATATAACAGTTGAGCCGCAAGGCAGGCAAAGCCCCGATTCGCTTACTTTCAGCCCGATTTCATCCGAGCTGACCTTACCGCCGAAACGGCTGACTAACAAAACATTTAACAAATACTCCATAACAGCGGGCGAAAGCCCCGTTGTATATGAATTTAATATCAAAAAGGACGGATTATCAGACAAAACCTGTACACATAATTCCATAAAAGAATAAAGTTTATCTTCTATTTTCCAGACTTCACCGTTGGGACCTCTGCCGTAGGAAGGAGGGTCCATAATGATTCCGTCGTACTTATTTCCGCGGCGAATTTCACGCTGTACAAACTTTACACAATCATCAACAAGCCACCTGACAGGTTTATCGGCTATCTTGGAGGACTGAGCGTTCTCCTTAGCCCACTGCACCATTCCTTTGCTTGCGTCAACGTGACACACCTTCGCTCCCGCGTCCATACACGCGAGCGTCGCGCAGCCCGTATAGCCGAAAAGGTTGAGAATATTGAGCGGTCTGTTCTCGGCTTTGATTCTTCGTTGAGCCCAGTCCCAGTTGACAGACTGTTCGGGAAAAACTCCCGTGTGCTTAAAGCCCATAGGCTTGACGTTAAAGGTCAGATTTTTAAACTTTATACTCCAGCTGTCGGGAACGCGCTTGTACATTTCCCAGTGTCCGCCGCCCTTGTTGGAGCGGTGATAACGCGCGTGAGCGTTATGCCACAGCGGATTCTTTTTGCCCGTGCTCCAGATAATCTGGGGATCGGGACGTATAAGGATTATGTCGCCCCATCGCTCGAGGCGTTCGCCGTCTGAACAGTCTATAAGCTCATAATCCTTCCAGTCGTTATATACTCTCATAATTAACCCTTATCAAACAATGTAGGCTGAGCGCTCTGAGTGCCGTTCGGAAAATCAAGTCCAAGATGCTCGCACGCCTTGGCGGTAATACAGCGACCGCGGGGCGTACGGCTCAAAAAGCCAATCTGCATAAGATAAGGCTCATAAACGTCCTCGATAGTGATAGCTTCCTCGCCGATAGCCGCGGCTAAGGTTTCGAGACCTACAGGACCTCCGCCGTAGAATTTTACAATTGCTTCGAGCATACGTCTGTCATTGTTATCAAGACCAAGCTCATCAACGCCTAATCTTTCGAGCGCGATTCTCGCGGTTTCGGCAGTTATTATACCGTCAGACAGAATCTGAGCGAAGTCGCGAACACGCTTAAGAAAGCGGTTGGCGATTCGAGGCGTACCGCGTGAACGGGAGGCAATCTCAACAGCTCCGTCGTGTTCAATCTTAATACCAAGAATACCAGCGCTGCGCTCTACAATCTGCGCAAGCTCCTCGGTTGTGTAGAGCTCAAGCCTGAGCACTACGCCGAAACGGTCACGAAGCGGAGCGGTTAGCTGACCCGCTCGTGTAGTCGCGCCTACAAGCGTGAATTTTGGCAAAGGCAAGTGATAGGAGGTCGCCATCTGTCCTTTACCCGTTATGATGTCAATGGCAAAATCCTCCATTGAGGGATAGAGAATCTCCTCAACCGCGCGGCTGAGACGATGAATCTCATCAATAAACAGTACATCACCTGTGCTCAGATTGGTTAACAGCGAAGCCAAATCACCCGGTTTTTCAATAGCGGGACCTGATGTGATTCTGACAGACACACCGAGTTCGTTGGCTATAATCGCCGAAAGCGTAGTTTTGCCGAGCCCAGGAGGTCCGTAGAGAAGCACGTGGTCAAGTGTTTCGCCGCGCTGTTTAGCGGCGTCAATAAAGACGCGGAGATTTTCTTTTACTGTCTCCTGACCTATATAATCGTCAAGAGTCTTTGGACGAAGCGGGTTTTCATTGTCGCCCGCATCCTCGGGGATTGACGAGGTATCTACTATTCTGTTTTCAAAATCAAATTCGTCTGAAAATTCTATACTCATAATTCACCATATATAAATTATTTTCTGCCCATCAGTTTTAACGTTTCTCCGATTAGCTTTTCAACAGGCATTTCGGGATCAAGCGTTGAGATAAAGGGCGTAACGTCAGCCGAGCTGTAGCCGAGAACCGAAAGCGCCTCAATCGCCTTTGGAACGTTTCCTACAGAACCCATAGCTACAGGCGCCTTGCCTGTCGAAACATCGACATCGGAGCCGAAATTGAACTTATCCTTTAGTTCAAGCACAATTCTTTGGGCGAGCTTTTTGCCTACACCCTGAGCTAAAGTAATAGTCTTTATATCGCCAGAAGCGACAGCCATCGAAACCTGAGCGGGAGTAAGCGCGGAGAGAATCGCCAAGCCCACCTTCGGACCAACACCGCTAACTCCGATAAGGTTCATATAGGCGTTCTTTTCTTCCTCGGTATAAAAGCCGAAAAGCTCCATCGCGTCCTCACGAACGCTGAGATATGTATATAGCTTCGCCTCAGTTCCGATGCTGAGGTTCTTTTGTGTGTTAGTTGTCGTAAAGCATTTATATCCGACGCCGCCGCATTCAATAACGGCAACACCAGGACCGAGGTTAATTACCTCACCGCGAACACTGTAATACACTAGATATTCCCTTCCTTATAAAGTTTACTTCTAAGCTCGCTTCCCGCAGCCTGACAATGGGTTATAGCAATCGCCAAAGCGTCGGCTGTATCGTCGGGCTTAGGAATTGACGGCAGCTTAAGAAGTCTTCTGGTCATTTCCATAATCTGAGGTTTTTTAGCCTTGCCGTAGCCTGTGACGGCTGTTTTGACCTGCAAGGGTGTGTACTCAAAAATCGGCACGTTGTTTTGTTGAGCCGCTAAAAGAATAACTCCCCTCGCTTCGGCTACCATAATCGCTGTCTTCTGGTTAGTCGTAAAATACAGGCGCTCAATCGCGAGAGCGTCAGGCTTAAAGGTTTTTATAATCTCGGACACATCGTCAAAAATAACCTTAAGCCTGGAGTTGAACTCCATATTTGATTCTGTTGTTACAGCGCCGTAACGAAGCGGAGAAAAGCTGTTATTTTTATATTCGACCAGTCCCCAGCCGACTATAGCGTACCCGGGGTCAATACCCAAAATAACCAAGTTTTCAGCTCCTTTTACATAATTAGCGCATAATAACACATTATGAAAGTTATTATATCACAACAAAAAACAATTAGCAACACAAAATGTATATACTTTTATATTTATTTGTAAACAAAAACCCCTCTTAACCAGAGGGATTTTTGTTTTTTCGCGATAAAGAAATACTGCCGTGATTGTATTTTAATATCAAATGATTGTTTTTTATTGTGTAGTTAAAAATATATGATTCACTTTCACTTTTATTATGAATCAGAATTCTCTTATCATCAATGACGCCCAGTCCCTTAATAGAAACACAAGCGTTTTTATCAGGGTTCTTTATATTTAAAGTTGCTATATCGTCAATAAAGTTTAATGAGACGCTGCTGCCGTTTTTAAGCTTTGCCGCCCATGAATTTAGTCTGACTTCGTCAGCGCTGTCGATAACAACTTGAGTACATGACGACATAATAATCGCGATAATAATCGGAATAATCAGCTTTAGTTTCATATTCTCACCCGATATTATATACGATTAAAAGTGCTGAGATATGCAAAAGAAATTTACTATTTTACAGTTTTGTTATAATTCTTGAATAGCATTAAAGTATTATGTATAATGAGAAAAAATAGGGTAATAATTTGTGTGTATGAGGTTAAAAATGCAACAAATAGTAGAAAAAACCATAAATATATTTGATGAAAACGGCGAAGTCACCTTCGGCGGTTGGTCAAAGGTTCCCTTGTTTGAATACAACAAAGATAATTACGCGGCTCCAAAGCAGCTCACGGAGAAAGACAGTTACTTTATCTCCAGCTCTGAGATGGGGTTTTATATCTCTGTCAAAACGGTCGGAAGCGAACTCGCCATAAGAATCATTCTGATTGATTATAAAACAGGCGAGATTGTTCGCGACAGCGTTTCAAAAAAGCTTTGGCTCGACCCTACCCCGCTTCCGCAGTCGCCCAACTTAGGTGAGTTTAAATATACGGACAAGAGAGTCGCGCTGACAATCACAAACACTATTGAAGGCAGATATATTAAATGTGATTTCATAGATTTTAATAATATAAAAAACCTTTTTGTCAAGGTAAAGGTAAACAACATTGACGGCGAGAGCATGAATATTATCGCGCCGTTCGATAAAAACCATAAATGCTTTTATCACAAACAATTTGTTCCGCATTTTACGGCTACGGGTGTTGTACGCTTCGGCGGAACAGACTATAATCTTGACGAGAATAACAGCTTTGTTTATCTTGACTGGAGCAGGTACTGTTTAGCCCGTCACAAAAAGTTTCAGGTGCTTTCCGTAACATCTGAAATTGACGACAAAAAGCTATCAGTAAACTTCGCCTCAAAAGTCGGCAACAATCGTAAAGGAAGCGAAAACTGCTATTTTATTAACGGCAGACTCAATAAAATAGGCAGACTTAAGGTAGTCGGCGATGACAAAAAAACAGACAGCAACTGGGAATTCAGCACTGCCGACAAAAACGTTGAGCTTCAGTTCAACCCCTCAAAAGTTGATGATAAAATTTTGTCGTGCAAATGCGACGATCTGACAGTTGTATTCGGCAAGCTCAACGGCACTCTTATGAATGATGATAAAATGATTGAAGTCAAAGACATCAACGCTCATATGATTTTCACGCACTTATAAAATAACAAAAATATAGACTGAGAAATACCAGACTACACTTGGTATCTCTCAGTCTTTTTTATTGATTTATTTAAGACATTTCTTTATTCTTTCAATAGCTTCGAGTGTTTTTTCGTATGAGCCGAATGAAGTCAATCGGAAATATCCTTTTCCGTTTTCGCCAAATCCCTCGCCAGGAGTACCAACAACAGCGGCGTTATTCAGCAGAAAATCGAAGAATTCCCAACTGCCCATACCATTCGGACATTCAAGCCATACATAGGGAGAATTCTTACCGCCTGTATAGTAAATCCCAAGCTCATCGAGAGCGTCGGAAATCACCTTGGCGTTCTTTCGATAATAATTTAGGTTGTTTTGAATCTGTCTTAAGCCCTCATCGCTGAAAACAGCTGCCGCGGCACACTGAACAGGCCACGAAACACCGTTAAACTTTGTAGCCTGTCGGCGATACCAGAGCGCATGCAGATTATGACCGTCTCTCTCTAGTTCTTTCGGAATAACAGTATAACCGCATCTTGTTCCTGTAAAGCCCGCGGTCTTTGAAAGCGAGCAAAGCTCAATCGCGCACTTCCTCGCTCCCTCTATCGCAAAGATTGAGCGCGGAGAATCATCCGTAATAAAAGCTTCATACGCTGCGTCATACAGAATAACAGCGTTGTTTTTATTCGCGTAATCAACCCAAACCTTTAGCTGCTCGGCGCTGTACGCCGCTCCTGTGGGATTATTAGGCGAACAAAGGTAGATGATGTCGGCTTTTACATTTTCGTCGGGCATAGCTAAGAAGTTGTTATCTCTGTTGGACGAAGCGTAAACAATTTTTCTACCAGCCATAATATTCGCGTCAACATATACGGGATAAACAGGGTCGGTAACAAGAACAGTGTTATCCTTTGAAAAAATATCGCCGAGATTTCCGCAATCGGACTTTGCTCCGTCAGAGATAAAGATTTCGTCAGCGGCGACATCAACACCGCTCTTCTTATAGTACGCGGCAACAGCTTCTCTCACAAAGTCATAACCCTCGTATTCGGGATAACCCTTAAAGGTTTCTTTGCGTGACAAGTCATCGCAGCCCTTTTTCATAGCGTCCACAACAACGGGAGCCAGCGGCAAAGTAACATCACCTATTCCCAGTTTTATTATTTCTTTTTCGGGATGCGCGGCAGCAAATTCATTTGTCTTGCGCGCTACATCGGCGAAAAGATAATTCGGAACTAAATTGTCAAAATTTTTGTTAATTCTCATAATACTATTCCTCGTTTACTTTTTTATTGCCGCTTTCACAAACGCTGAAAACAGCGGATGCGGTTTATTTGGACGGCTTTTGAATTCAGGATGATACTGTACTCCTATATAAAAATCTCTGTCGCTAAGCTCAACGGTTTCAACAAGCGAACCGTCTGGAGATAATCCCGAGAGAGTCAGACCCGCGTTTTTAAGCGCTTCACGGTATTCATTATTGAACTCATAACGATGACGGTGACGTTCGCTTATATGAGTTTCACCGTAAGCCTTTTTGATAACGGTATTTTCCTGAAGCTCACAGGGATAAGCGCCTAGCCTGAGAGTACCGCCCTTGTCTGTTTCATCACTCTGGTCGGGCAGATAATCTATTACCTTAGGTACGTTACGCGCGAATTCACCCGAATGGGCGTTCTCAATTCCCGCGACATTACGCGCGAATTCGATAACCGCGATTTGCATACCAAGACAGATGCCGAAGTACGGAAGATTATTCTCACGGGCGTAATTACAAGCTGTAATCATACCCTCAATCCCTCGATGTCCGAAGCCGCCCGGAACGATGATACCGTCTAAACCAGAGAGAATATCATCAGCGTTAGCCTCTGTGATAGTTTCTGAATCAATCCATTTAATACTTACTCTTGAATTCAGGTAATATCCAGCGTGTCTTAACGCCTCGGCAACGCTGAGATAAGCGTCGTGAAGCTCGACATATTTACCAACCAAGCCGATATTAACAGTATTCTCACGCATTTTAACGCGCTCTATCATATGTTCCCAATCAGCTAAATCCGGCTTATGAGATTTCAAATTAAGCTCGCGGCAAACTATATCGGAAAGATGAGCTTTTTCGAGCATAAGCGGAGCTTCATAAAGCACAGGCAGCGTCAGGTTTTCTATAACACAATCCGGCCAAACGTTGCAGAAACCAGCAATTTTGTCAAAAATCGTTCTATCCGTAATCGGCTCATCCGTACGAAGAATGATAATATCGGGAGATACTCCCAAGCCCTGAAGTTCCTTTACGCTGTGCTGAGTCGGCTTGCTTTTGTGCTCGCCTGAAGCCTTAAGATAAGGAACTAAAGTAACGTGAATATACAGTCGATTGTCCTGACCAACCTCGTGACCAACCTGACGGATAGCCTCAATAAACGGCTGGCTCTCAATATCGCCGATTGTGCCGCCTATTTCGGTGATTACAACGTCCGCGTCGGTTTTTTTGCCGACGGAATAAATAAAACGTTTTATCTCGTCGGTAATATGAGGAATAACCTGTACGGTTTTGCCGAGGTACTCTCCCCTGCGCTCTTTAGCGAGAACATTGGAATAGACCTTGCCCGTAGTGAGGTTAGAGTATTTGTTCAAATCCTCGTCAATAAACCTTTCGTAATGACCGAGATCGAGGTCGGTTTCAGCGCCGTCCTCGGTTACATATACCTCGCCGTGCTGATAAGGGCTCATAGTGCCCGGGTCAACATTGATATACGGGTCAAGCTTCTGGGCTGCAACCTTAAGTCCTCTGGCTTTTAATAATCTTCCCAGAGACGCGGCTGTAATGCCCTTACCCAGTCCTGATACAACACCGCCTGTTACAAAAATATATTTACTCATTTTTCATCCTCCCTGTATCCCTTTAAAAAGGGGCACAAAAATGACTATAGATTTGTATATCCCATCAAATCTTCATCAACTTCTCGGGCGCAGTCAATTCCTTCACGGATTGCGCGCACTACAAGCGATTGACCTATGTGCATATCTCCCGCCACATAAACGTTCTCAACATTTGTTCGATGTGAGCCGTGATCAGCGGCGACATTGGTTCGAGCGTCAAGTTCAACGCCAAACGCCTGAGACACGTAGCTTTCACAACCGAGGAATCCAGCCGCGATAAGCACCAGCTCAGCTTTCACCTCAGTTTCACTGCCCTCTACGGGAGTCATTCTTCCGTTCTCGCCGCGCTCTAGTTTAACAAGAATCGCGCCAGTTAGCTTACCGTCATCATCTGATAAGAATTCTTTGACTGTGCTCTGATATATTCTTGGGTCATTTCCATAGACAACAGCCGCTTCTTCCTGACCATAGTCAGTTTTGCAAACTCTCGGCCACTGTGGCCACGGGTTGTTCTCGGCTCTTTCATCAGGGAGCTTCGGCATCATTTCAAGCTGAATAATGCTTTTGGCACCGTGACGGACACAGGTACCGACACAGTCATTACCGGTATCTCCGCCGCCTATTACAATTACGTTCTTGTCCTTAGCAGAGATAAATGTTCCGTCCTTAAGACTGTTATCAAGCAAAGCTTTTGTTGTAGACTTAAGAAAATCAACAGCGAAGTAAATACCCTCGGCTTCTCTGCCATTTACATTAATATCACGTGGATTTGACGCTCCGCAAGCCAGAACAATGCTGTCAAAATCTGATTTTAATTCTTCTACAGAAATATCTTTGACGACATTGACACCTGTTCTAAACTCAACGCCCTCGGTTTTCATAATCTCAATTCTTCGCTCGATAATGGTCTTTTCGAGTTTCATATTGGGAATGCCGTACATCAAAAGTCCGCCGACTCTGTCTGAACGCTCAAAGACCGTCACGCTGTGTCCGCGCCTGTTGAGCCTATCCGCGACTGAGAGTCCCGAAGGACCTGAACCGATTACGGCAATCTTCTTGCCTGTTCTGACCTTTGGCGGTTCAGCCTTAGCCCAACCGTTTTTATATGCGGTTTCAACAATAGCGTACTCATTGTTCCTAACTGTTACCGCGTCGCCGTTAGCGCCGCAGGTACACGCCTTTTCGCATAACGCGGGACAAACACGCGATGTAAACTCGGGAAAAGGGTTAGTGATTCTCAGGCGTTTGTAAGCCTGTTCCATATTTCCCCTGTAAATCAAATCATTCCATTCCGGGATGAGATTGTTGAGCGGACAACCGCTAATCATTCCGCCTATTTTCATACCTGACTGGCAGAACGGTACTCCGCACTCCATACAGCGCGCCGCCTGTTTGCAGCGTTCCTCAGGTAATAATGATTCGTGAAATTCATTAAAGTTTTTGATACGATCCTGTACGGAGTAAGCGCGGGTTTCCTCACGCTCGTAGTCTAAAAATCCTGTGGGTTTTCCCATTATCGCTCCTCCTTTACAAGTGTATAAAACGCTTCTATCCTCGCCTGTTCCTCGTCAAGCCCTTTGGCTTCTCCTTTGGCTATTTCCTCGACAATCCGCTTGTAGTCGTGCGGAATAATCTTTTTGAATAGCGGCAGACAATTATCAAACTCAGCGAGTATTCTTTTGCCCTTTTCTGAGCCCGTTGCCTTGACGTGTTCTTCAATAAGGGCTTTTACTCTTTCTATATCGACATTTTCACTCAGCTCGGAACACTCAACAAGCTCCTTGTTAAGTCTGCGGTAGAGATGGTGGTGCTCATCAAAAACATACGCGATACCGCCTGACATTCCGGCGGCAAAGTTCTTACCTGTACGTCCGAGAACAACTACACAGCCGCCGGTCATATACTCGCAGCCGTGGTCACCCACGCCCTCAACAACAGCCGTAGCTCCTGAATTTCGTACGCAGAAGCGTTCTCCCGCGACACCGTTAATAAACGCTTTTCCGCTTGTCGCGCCATAGAGAGCGACATTACCGACAATGATGTTTTCCTCAGCGCTGAAAACAGATTTTTCAGGAGGATACACAATCAGCTTACCGCCTGAAAGCCCCTTGCCAAAGTAATCGTTACTGTCGCCTCGCAGCTCTAAAGTCAGACCGTTCGGGATAAACGCGCCGAAGCTCTGACCGCCGGAGCCGTTACAAATAACCTTGAATCTGTCTTCATCAAGCGAGTTTCCGAAACGCTTAGTCAGCTCAGAGCCAAACGCCGTTCCTAGTGAACGGTCAATGTTATTAACATCGATTTCTATTGTTTGTCTGCTCTTTTTATTTAGGCTAAACTTTTCTTCAAGCACTCGCTCGTCGAGAGTTTCATTCAGTTTGAAATCATAAAGATTTTTATTGTTATATTCTTCTTTATCTGTTGTAAAGTCAGCGTTTAAAACTGCCGATAAATCAATCTTTTTCTGATCATCGGTGAGGTTATCTTTAATTCTGAGCAAGTCGGTTCTGCCGACAAGCTCATCGAGAGTACGCACGCCGAGCTTCGCCATATATTCTCTGAGTTCCTGAGCGATAAAGCGCATAAAATTAGCTACATACTCAGGCTTGCCCATAAAGCGTTTTCTGAGTTCGGGATTCTGTGTAGCAACGCCGAAAGGACAGCTGTCAAGATTACAGACACGCATCATTGCGCAGCCGAGAGTAACAAGCGGAGCTGTAGCGAATCCGAATTCCTCAGCGCCTAAGACAGCCGCAATCGCGACATCGCGACCTGTCATAAGCTTACCGTCTGTTTCGATAATAACCTTATTACGCAGATTGTTCATTATTAAAGTCTGGTGAGCCTCGGCGAGCCCAAGCTCCCACGGCAGACCCGCGTTATAGATTGAACTTCTCGGAGCCGCTCCGGTACCGCCGTCGTATCCCGAAATCAGGATCACTCCCGCGCCTGCTTTCGCGACACCCGCGGCGACTGTACCAACACCCGCTTCGCTTACCAGTTTAACAGAGATTCGAGCGTTTTTATTGGCGTTTTTCAAGTCATATATAAGCTGCGCCAAATCCTCAATAGAATAAATATCGTGATGAGGAGGCGGAGAAATCAAAGATACACCGGGAGTTGAATGACGTGTTTTAGCAATCCACGGATAAACCTTATTGCCGGGGAGATGTCCGCCCTCACCGGGTTTAGCGCCCTGAGCCATTTTAATCTGGATTTCATCGGCTGAATTAAGGTATTCACTTGTAACGCCGAAGCGTCCGGAGGCTACCTGTTTGATTGCCGAACAGCGATTGTGCTTTGTTCCCTTTGTGGCGAGACGCTCGGGGCTTTCGCCGCCTTCGCCTGAATTCGATTTGCCGTGGAGCATATTCATAGCCAGAGCCAACGCTTCGTGAGCTTCCTCTGAAATTGAGCCGTATGACATCGCGCCCGTCTTAAAGCGGCGGACAATTTCGTCAACACTCTCAACCTCATCAAGCGGAACAGGATTCTCAACGTATTTGAAGTCGAGAAGTCCGCGCAGACTAACGGGATTCATTTCCTCGGTAATCATATGAGTATATTGTTTAAACAGCTCATAGTCACCCATACGTGTCGCGGTCTGCAGCGTATGTATGGTTTGGGGATTATAGAGATGCTCTTCTCTGCCGCTGCGGAATTTATGACTTCCACGGGAAATAAGCTCATCGCCTGTCTCAAGACCAAGAGGGTCAAAAGCGGCTGTATGAAGCTCGTCAACATTCTTTTCAATATCTTTTAATGTTATACCGCCGACACGGCTGACCGTATCTGTAAAATACTCGTCAATAACCTCACGGCTTATACCGATAGCCTCAAATATCTGAGAACCGAGATAAGACTGAATTGTTGAGATGCCCATTTTTGAAGCGATTTTTACAATACCGTGAAGCACAGCGTCGTTGTAGTCGCTGACCGCGGCGTAATAATCCTTGTCGAGCAAATCATCATGTATAAGCTCGTGGATAGTCTCCTGGGCAAGATAAGGATTGATAGCCGTGGCGCCATAACCCAGAAGCGTAGCGAAATGGTGAACCTCTCGAGGCTCTGCGCTCTCAAGAACAATTGACAGTGAAGTTCTCCGTTTTGAAACTACAAGGTGCTGATGAAGCGCTGAAACCGCGAGCAGTGACGGGATGGCAATATGATTCTCGTCTACTCCCCTGTCTGATAAAATCAGAATATTAGCTCCGTCCTTATACGCCTTGTCAGCTTCAATATACAAGCGGTGAATCGCTTTTTTTAGCGAAGTGTTTTTATAATATAGCATTGGGATTACGGCGACTTTAAAGCCGTTTTCCCTCATATTTTTTAGTTTTAAAATATCGGTTGATGAAAGAATCGGATTGTGAATCTTGACAACCTTACAGTTCTTCGGATTTTCCTCAAGAATATTGCCCGACTCGCCGAGATACACTGTAGTTGAAGTTACAATTTCTTCTCGGATAGCGTCAATCGGCGGATTTGTAACCTGCGCGAATAACTGCTTAAAGTAGTTAAACAACGGCTGAACCTCGCTCGACAGCGGAGGAATCGGGCTGTCGGTACCCATTGAGGCAATCTGCTCGGAACCGTTCTTAGCCATCGGCAGAATAGAGGTCATAACATCCTCATATGTATAGCCAAAGGCTTTCTGAAGCTTTCTGCGCTCGGCTCTGTGGTGCTCCTCGACTTTAACGTTAGGGATTTTTAAATCTTTTAATTTTACAAGATTAGCGTCCAGCCACTCGCCGTAGGGCTGACGTGACGCGTAACGGGTTTTGAGCTCATCATCGTCTATAAGCTCACCCTTAACTGTATCCACAAGAAGCATCTTGCCCGGGCGAAGCCTGTCTTTTCTGACTACCTTTTCCGGCTCAATAGGAAGCGCGCCAACCTCTGAAGAAAGAATAAGATTGTCGTCATCCGTGATATAATAACGAGACGGTCTGAGTCCGTTGCGGTCAAGCACAGCGCCCATAATATCGCCGTCGGAGAAAAGGATTGACGCGGGACCGTCCCACGGCTCCATCATAGTAGCGTAGTACTGATAAAAATCCTTTTTCTTTATGCTCATTGTATCGTTTCTATCCCAAGGCTCAGGGATAGTAATCATAACAGCCAAAGGCAAATCCATACCGCTCATAACAAGGAACTCGAGCGTGTTATCGAGCATAGCCGAGTCAGAACCCTCGGCATTGACAACGGGAATCACCTTGTCGAGGTCGCCCTTGAGGTGTTCGCTTTGCATATTCTCCTCGCGCGCGAGCATCTTATCGGCGTTACCGCGGATTGTGTTTATCTCACCGTTATGCACAATCATTCTGTTGGGATGAGCTCTCTCCCAGCTTGGATTGGTATTTGTTGAAAAACGCGAATGAACAAGCGCAATAGCGCTCTCAAAATCTTTATCCTGTAAATCTGTAAAGAAGTTGCGAAGGTCTCCTACAAGGAACATACCTTTGTAAACAATAGTCCTTGACGACAGCGAAACAACGTAAGTATCCTCGTTACTCTGTTCAAAAATCTTACGCGCTACATACAGTCTGCGGTCAAATTCAAGCCCACGCTTAACTCCGTCGGGACGCTCGATAAAGCATTGCTGAATATTCGGCATACACTCCAAAGCACGGCTGCCTATAGCGTTTTCGTTATAAGGAACCTTTCTCCATCCAAGAACCTTTAATCCCTCTTTTTCGGCGATTATTTCAAACATCTTTTTCGCCTGATTGCGCTGAAGCCAGTTCTGCGGAAAGAAAAACATTCCAACAGCGTAATCACGCTCGGACTTAAGATTGATATTAATTTCAGCAGCGGCTTTTTTAAAGAATTTGTGCGAAATCTGGAGCAAAACACCTACTCCGTCGCCTGTTTTCCCTTCGGCGTCTTTACCCGCGCGATGCTCTAAAGTTTCAACGATAGTTAAGGCGTTTTCAACAGTATTATGTGACTTTATACCCTTGATATTAACTACCGCTCCTATTCCGCAGTTATCATGTTCAAATCGACTGCGATAGAGCATTTTTTCTTCATTTGCATTTGCTGTTCTTAAAACCATACTATCAGTCCTTTTTTGAATAAATTGATAGAAAGAATTTGTTATTCTTCTATTTCATACATTAAAGCTGCCTTAATAAGGAAGCGACATAATCTTACTTATGAGGCAGCCTTAATATGAAATAAAACGATTTAAATAATTATTATTATAGTTTAGCAATAAGCTGCTCTCTGGTAAGATTAGATTTTCTTGAAATCTCATCATTAGGAATAACTCTGAGTACTTTGCCGTTGTAGCGAGAAACCATAACGCTGGACTTTTTGCCGTCGATTTCGACAAACTCCTCTGTGTACTGCTCATTGAGCGGTACCTGCTTTTTGAGGTTGAACTTCTCTGTGAGTGAGCCTGTGGGACAAAGCTGAACGCAGAGTCCGCAGTTGTTACAGTTCGTCTCATCAAGCGGAAGCGAGAACGCGGGGCTAACATCAGTCTTAAAGCCTCTGCCCATAAGCCCGATTGAGCTGAGCTTCATAACCTCGCGGCAGCTTCTTACGC
>JAHLAX010000167.1 GCA_020625875.1 bacterium
ACACGGCTTGACGCACTGGAAAAGTAAGGCGGTGAATTTATGATTAATTATACGACACCCACGATAGTTCTGACCGTCGAGGGCGTGGATCTGACAGGCATGGATGTATACGTCACCCTCGAACAGGGGGCGCATGAGCTGACCAAGACAGGCGAAGATCTGACCATTACCACCGAAACGAAAAGCGAACAGACCAACACTGTTTTGGCGACCGTTCTGACACAGGCCGAGTCCGCTGCCTTCGACTTTGGGAAAAGCGCACTCGTTCAGGTCAACTGGATCTCCGCTCAGGGCGTTCGGTGCGCCACAGAGATCGGCAAGATCGTCGTGATGCGGAACCTCTTGGATGAGGTGGTCAACTATGGCGGTTAAACTTAAGGTACATGAGGACAGCACACGGCTGACGGTACACGGCGGCGGAACTGTGACCTTCACGGCGGAACAGGGTTTCCCTGTCTATCCCGAAATGCAGAGTAAGTCGGTGCAGTACACGCCGAGCGAATCGGCTATTGCGGACACCGTGACACCTGACAGCGGCTACGGCGGTCTGACTGAGGTCGGCGTGGCTGTGGATGCCATTCCGTCGAATTACGTCGGAAGCAACGTGCCGAGGCGGTCAGGGGCAGACCTGACTGAAGAGGGCGGGACTGTTACCGCACCCAGCGGATACTATTCCCAAGAAGCCTCCAAGGCCGTGCCGGAACTCGACCGTGAACGGTGCATCATTGACTTCGGGCGGTACTACGACACGGATGACGGTGAGCGCTTTTGGAAGATCTACGGATATTTCCAGGAGACTGACGGCGTTGGCGGATACGTCGAGCCGTACACAAGAATCGACGGCGACGTGATGTGGTTCAACGCCATCCCAACAGGAACGACCGTGACACCGAGAGAAGCACGGCAGACTATCGGCGGTGCAAGCGTCATGATGGAAGGCGGGGTGACTGTCGAGGCTATCCCATCGAATTACGTGGGGAGCGGTATCACAAGGCGGTCAAGGGATGACCTCAGTGGCGATTATGATGAGGGTTCGTACTGGGTTGACGGCCCGGCTGGATATTATGCGGACCCATTCGATTATGAAGTCCCGAACGGCACTGCGGGTACGCCATCCGCCAGCAAGGGCGCTGTGTCCAATCACTCTGTCAGTGTTACGCCTTCCGTCACAAATTCGGCGGGTTATATCGCAAGCGGAACCAAGACAGGAACGGCGGTAACGGTATCAGCAAGTGAGTTGGTAAGTGGGAGCGAAACTATCACGCAGAACGGGACTGTGAATGTAACCAACCTCGCTGAACTTGTGGTCAACGTCGCCAGCAGCGGTAGTGCTCAAATTGCGACAGGAACCTTCACAGGAAACGGCACACGGCAGGTCACTGTTTCATGCAATTTTGAGCCGGACTTCGTTTACTGGACATGCGACCCAGGCACGTCCGCATCATCGGGGACTGTGGCGTGTATGATTGCGCGTGGCATGATGGCGGCGAACCGATATCGGAACAACAGCACGACGAACTCCGCAAACATTCAGACACCAATCACAGCCATGAACACTGGAGGTTCGTCGTATAACTTCAGAGCCACTTACGCCAACAGCACAGTCACGCTGTACAGCTTCAGCACAGCCGCGAGGAACCTGTTCACGAATGGCAGAGCGTACACCTACACATTCATTAAGTGGACATAATTGGAAAGCAACGCTGATCATCAAACAGACTTCATAAGGAGGTAAAAAATGTTTACTAACACAAAATGCTCAATCTACGCAGGACAGGACAAGGTCTATACAGAATCTGTATGCCTCTCCACGGATGTCAAACCGACCACTGGCATCGCTAACGGCTCGACCTGCATCGAGATGAACACAGGCAAAAAGTTTATGTTCAACGAGGACAGCGGCGAGTGGGTCGAGGTCCCGAGCAGTGGGGGTGGCGGGGGCGGAGATAGTGATTTTTCTACTGCCGTGTTAACTTTTGTTTTGTCAGAAGGAAGTAGCGCCCAATTTGTTTGTGCAAATTTTGAAATTCAAGGGGATGAGGGTATGGCTCTCGGCGAAAATGGTGTTTTTGCCGGAGCACGAACAACCTTTGATGTTATACTGTGCAAAGGGAACACGATGCTTACATTAACACAGTATCCCAGCGGGTCAAGCATCAGCATAAGTGGAAACATTGAAGATATGGGGCAAGATACTTACCTTATCACAGGTGACTGCACCATCACCATTTCATAACCACAACCAACCAGCACCCAACAGGGTGCTATAGATACGTTGGGACATTGACCATAATTGAAGCATAAAGGGGATTACATGAATAAAGCATTTTGGAAAGCAACACTGATCAGAGCCATCCGCACGGTCTGTCAGACCGCTATCGCCACAATTGGCACCGCCGTGGTCATCTCGGACGTGAACTGGGTCATGGTCGGGTCCGCTTCGGCACTGGCGGGGATCCTGTCCATTCTGACCAGCATCGCAACAGGACTGCCGGAAGTCACCTCGGCTGACGAACTGACGGACGAGGAAGTGGAAGAGGCTCACGCCATCGATATGGGTGACATGGACGAGGAGGCACAGTGATGGCTTGGAACAAAGACAAGGACATCATGGCTTTAATGGCGGGCCACGGCAAGAGCCTTGACGGCTCATGGGACAGCGGCTGTGTCTACGGCTCAAACACCGAGGCAGCACTCATGCTCCCCATCGTGAAGGCAGCCGTCAGGTATCTGCGGTCGAAGGGCATCAAGGTCTTGACGGATGCAGACAAGAACAATAACAGGAACATGACCTCATGCGTGAAGTGGGCGAACAACAAACACGCCAAACTGTACATGAGTGTCCATTGCGACTACAAACTTGCACCCAAGGGCGTGGCACCGCTCTACGTGTCCTCAGCCGGAAAGAAAATGGCGAAATACGTGGGCAAGTACGTAGCGAAGCAGATGGGCATGAAATGGCATGGAGCGTTCAAACGGCTCGACCTCTACGAGCTGAACGCCACAGACTGTCCGGCAGTCATCTTTGAGACTGGGGCCATCAAGGCGGATCTGAAGAGCCTGAAGAAGGCAGACCAGTACGGCAAGGCGCTGGGCAAGGCGATTTATAAGTACATCATGAAATAATTGATAAGAAGACTCCGGGCGTACTAACTCTCCGATCATATCCCATTTCATCGTGTACACTGCCTCCCGGGGTCTTTTTATATTGGAGTGAAAATGGTCATATCGAAGGACATCCGCAAGCTGGCGGGAAATAAACTGAAGCACTACACGGTCACCCAGGGCGCTTGCTCTGACGGCTCCCTGGTGTACATGGTTTTTGAGCGGAAAGACCCGCGCAGGTGCAAGATTGCCGTGTATGACATGAAGCGCGGGAAGGTGGTCCGTGTTTCGGGTGCCTTGAAACTGGGTCATGGGAATGACATCTGCATCCGTGACGGCATCATCTACGCCACCCACAGCGAGGGGAGCAAGACAATTCACAGGGTCAACGCCTCCACGCTGAAGCAGATGAAGGGTGTAAAGGTCACCATCCCGAAGAAATTCAAGGACAAGCACATCAAGGAATTCAACGCGATCTGCTGTTACGGCAGTGGGTTTTTGCTCCGTGTCATGGGCGGGCGGGGCATGATCGTGGTCAACAAAGCCATGAAGGTCACGCGGTACTTCAAGACCGATACGTCATACAAGACCTCACAGGGCATGACTATGGACGGCAAGACCATTCTGAGGGCGTTTTCAAGCCTTCAGAGCGGGAAAAACTACATTGTGGAGTATTCGGTCAAAGGAAAAGAAAAACGCCGCTATAAAGCGAAAATAGGCGGCGAAATGGAAGGCGTGTTCGTGCTGGGCGACAAACGCTACGTGACCGCATACATAAAAAAGGACGGACGCTGTGAGGCGTTCATCGCTGAAGCGTAGGGGCAGAAATGCCCCTCTTTTTTTATTGCAAGAGGGCAGTTATTTGTTGACAACATTGTTGTGTTATGTTACCATATACATGAGGCAATTATTCCTAAAATCATAACCAGCGGAATATTAACCCCAATCGGGGGAGTAAAATTGCCTCAGGATGGAGGTGTTTTTTTATGAGAAGAGATAGTTATTTGCAGTTCCGCATAATCACTGCGGACACTTATGACGAACTGACCGAGAAGCTGAACCGTGTCATGTTCGAACTGCGGCACAAGGAACCTGGAGTCGAATTTGAGGGGCATACCGTTCGGATCCGATACAAGGAAAGCGAACTGCACCCCGAAGATCTGACAGAAGAATACCGGCTGAAAGGCGTAGATCTTCACTGCCTCGACTGTCCGTTCTTCGACCCGCTTCGGAACAAGGACGGCTCGGTCAACAGGGCAGCCAAGAGGGGAAGTTGCAGATTTGCGACATACGGCGAGACAAGCCGTGACCGCATGGCATGCGAAAAAATGTTCGAGATGCTGAACAGAGGCGAGATCAAACTGGTAAAGGGGGTGGAAGAGTGCTGAACAATCAGAAGGT
>JAHLAX010000012.1 GCA_020625875.1 bacterium
ATTTCGCCCGGTTTAAAATCGGACATACTCCACGGAAAAACCGGCTCAAAGGCCGCAACCTCCCGCTTCAACGCATATCATTGTGCAGTCGTGATTGTCGGAAAAAGGCGCAGAATACCCCTATATCCGCAATCGTGCCTAAAGATTATACTATAATATACATATAAAATCAATAAAAACGCGAAAAAACCTTAATATTTCCTGTGTAGAAATTTAAGGCTTTTTTCTTTTAATTTTTGTGCAATTTTACAACAAAGCTGTTTATGCTCCCACATTTGCGTAAATAACTACCGCAAATACCGACGCGAGCATAAGCGCCGCGCATACAATAGCGACTATTCTGACGATAAGTTGTCTTTTGTCTTTCTTTTTCTTCATTTTATTACTCCAAAAAATTTATTTTTTTCATTATAACATACTTGATTTAAAAAGAAAATAGGAATATTATATAATTATAGAAAGCATTTAGTGCCGAGCATTTAGCATTTAGTGAATAAAGAGGTAGCTTTATGATTCATATTTATTATGGTGACGGAAAAGGCAAAACCACAGCCGCTATAGGTCTTGCGGTAAGAGCCGCGGGCAGTAGGATGAGGGTACTGTTTGTACAGTTCCTTAAAACAGAGTTTTCAGGAGAACGCCACACTCTCAGCCACACCGAGAACATCACGCTGACCTTCGCCCCTGTTGAGCTGAAATTCACATATGAAATGGATGAAGCCGAAAAACAGAAAGCCGCAATAATGTTCCGAAAAATCTTCGATGACGCTGTTACGACTGTACTCACCCAAAAGTACGATATGATTGTGCTGGATGAAATCTTCTCAGCTGTTGAAGCTGAGATGCTGAGCGAGCACGATGTGTATGAATTTGTATCAAACGCTCCCAAAAACCTTGAGGTTGTTATGACGGGGCATAACCCGCCCGAGCGCATTCTTGAACTCGCGGACTATGTGACCGAAATGAAAAAGATTAAGCACCCCTATGACAAAGGCGTGCAGGCAAGGTTTGGAATTGAGTTTTGATTCAGTTCTCAGTGGTCAGTAATCAGTAATCAGTGAATGTCGAGAACAAAACAACAACTAATTCAAAAGTTCAGTTCCCGACCTATTTATAAATCATCTTATTCTATATAACAAAGTCTTAGGCTCAGCACAGAACCTAAGACTTTAATTTGTTTATTTCATTATTTCATTCGGGACAGGAAGTTCTTAGAAAATGAAACATCTCTCCCCGACAACAACTGACCACTAATCACTGGTCACTGACTACTGATTACTTGCTTTCTTCTTTCCTACCATTACAAGGCAGACTACAAGAGCTACAGCGTAGAGCGCTGTTGTTGCAATCAGAATCAGATTGTAGTTATTGTTGCTCGCGCCGAGGATAATCGCGGACATATTGTTGCCCGTAATACCCGCTACAGCCCAGGCTGAAAGAGCGAGACCGTGAATCTTACTGATTTGTTCCATACCGAAACGCTCAGACAAAAGCGCGGGCAGTGTTGAGAAGCCGCCGCCGTAGCCGAGGTTAACGATGATAAGCAGAGCGATAACAATAATGCCGAAAGCGAGAATGCCGCTGCCGTTCATAATCGCTCCTGTGAACAGCGCCAGCGCGCTGATTGCGATACAGCTCGTAAAGATAATTTTATAAACAGTGTTTCTCTCTTTCATTTTATCGGATATTGTAGAATAGCCGATACGGCCGAGAGCGTTGAACGCTGCCGTAACAGACGGTACAACCGCGATAGCCACAGCGCCAGCGCCAAACACGATTTCGAGAATCTGCTTTTCATAAGAAATAAGCGCGAGACCGCAGTGGATGTTGATGAAGAACATCAGCCAGATACCGAGGAAAACCTTGTTTTTGAACATCGAAAGCGGCTTGAAACTGTCGTTAGCCTCGTCGGACTCAACCCAGCCGTCAGGCTTTTTGAGCAGGAAGTGACCGAGCATCATCATTACAAAATAAACTCCGCCGAGGATATAGAACATCCATGTGATGCCAAGGCTGTTCTGAATAGCCTCCATGATTGGAGTAGCAATAGCCTTAGCGAGACCAAAGCCCATAATCGAAATACCTGTCGCGAGTCCCTTGTTTTCTGAGAACCAGAGCATAAGCGTCTTAACGGGAGTGAGATAACCTACGCCGAGACCGATACCCATAATGCAGCCGTAGCATACAAAAATACCGATGAGCGCCACAATACCCGAAGTAAATTCGATAAACAAGCCTGTTCCAATCATACCGACAGTGAAGCAGATACATGAAAGCAGCGAGGACTTGTGAATATCCTTCTCGACCATCTTGCCCATAAACGCCGCCGACATTCCGAGGAAGAAAATCGCGAGCGAGAACGCCCAACCCACAGCGAACGGATCCATACCGATTTTCTCGGCGATAGCAGCCTTAAAGGTAGACCAGCAATAAACCGTACCTATTGAACAGTGAATAAGCAACGCGGGAACCGCCGCGCGCATCCATTTGTTGTTGATAAAACCCATATTTTTACCCCTTATACTCATTGATAAAAAATCGAACATAAAAATTTTATCACAATAAAGCGCCAATATCAATTGGCAACGATTAGCACATTTTGTGGATATTCGGCGTTATTTTATGGAATTTGTACAATATATGGGGGATTCGATGACATAAGCACTGTTATTTTTTTAACAATTAGCGCTTTCTTTCTTTTTATATTGACATTCTCAGTTAAAATTGTTATAATACTTTTTGCGTAAAAATCCAACTGAGGGCCATTAGCTCAGTTGGTTAGAGCTATCGGCTCATAACCGATCGGTCCGGGGTTCGAGTCCCTGATGGCCCACCAAAGAATAAGGAGTACCCTTGTGGTGCTCCTTGTTTTTTACTATCAGGGACTCGAAGCGAGCGTTAAACCAATATGTGTATATCCTATCCCGAAAAACTTGTAATAATGTGTATACAAGCCACGAATTATGTGTTATACTTACTATATATGATTAAATTTATAAACGAGGTGACCTGCTATGAACAGTTTTATTTTGTCATGTGAATCTACTGTAGATATGCCTTATTCAGTTATTCATTCGCGAAACATTCCCGTAATGTTTTATTCCTATACGGTAGGCGGCAAGGAATACGAGGACGATATGGACCGCGACCCCGAGGCTTTATCACAGTTTTATCAAAGGCTTCAAAAGGAGGTCCCTTCCACTTCTCAGCTTAACGAATATCAGTATATTGAGTTTTTTTCAAAGCTTCTCGAGAGAGGCGACGTTCTTCACATCGCGTTCGGCTCAGGTATGACGAAATCCGTCCAAGGCGCCGCTGAGGCAGCGAAAAAGCTAAAGCAGAAATTCCCCACCCGCAAGCTTATTGTAATAGATTCATTATGCAGTTCCACGGGTTATGGTATGTTGGTCGACGCGGCTGCGGATTTGCGCGACGAGGGCATGAACATTGATCAGGTCGCCAAGTGGGTTGATATTGCGCGCCACAGAGTTCATCATCAGTTTTTCTCAACCGACCTCAAATACTTTCGCAGAAGCGGTCGTATGTCGGGCGCCACGGCTACAGTTGCGGCTATTCTGAACATCTGCCCCATTCTTCGTATTGACGCGGCGGGCAAGATTATCGCCTATGATAAGGTTCGCGGCAAGAAAAACGCCATCAACTATATTATGGATAAAATGGCGGCTCACGCTGTCGACGGTGAAAACTACAACGGTAAGGTTTTTATTTGTCACTCAAACGTTATTGACGACGCCGAAGAAACCAAAAAAGCGATTGAGAATCGTTTTAAAAACATTAAGGGCGAAGTACAGATTTATAACATCGGAACTATCATCGCCTCTCACACAGGTCCTGGAACTGTGGCTGTGTTCTATTTTGGTGACGAGAGAGAATGATTTATTACTATATAATTGAAAAGCGGCTCAATCGAGCCGCTTTTTTTAGTCTTCCCAGATGACTTCGTCCTCGACGAAACCCTCTTTCTTTTTCTTGTGATTAACAACAATTTTGGCGATGAAGCCGCTGGCGAATACCAGAACAGTTACTGCCCAGCCTGCCGCAATCTGAGCCCAGATAGGATAGTTGGGGTCATATGTGCCGCCCTTCTGAACAAAGAGCACGATGAGGTTCCATACAAACAGTCCCGCGAGAAGTAAAGGTGAAATGAATTTAACCGAAGCCGCGAACCACCAATAGGGAGTTTTGAATCTCTTTGTGTTGCGGTTAATCTCTTTAAGAACCTTTCTGAGGCTGAATGTCCAGCCGATGGCGACGCATTCAAGCACACCGATAAGAATAAGGTTAAATGAGTTAGCCCAGTTATCAACGATGTCGAGCATCGCGAGACCCATCTGTGTGATGAACAGAAGCGAAATAACACCCGCGATAGCGCAGATAGCGATTGTAACATTCCTCGGTTTAAGGTGGAATTTATCGGCAACAGCAGCCGAAACACCTTCAACAATCGAGAACGCCGAGTCGATGGCGAGTGTAATAAGCATAAGATAGAATATTGCGCCGAACAGAGCGTTGAGCCAACCGATATTAGTAAGATTAACTATCGCCTGAGGATATACGATAAACGCCGTGCTGATACCGCTGGCTGTCATATTGTCAAGCATTCCTGTTCCGCCCATTGTCGAGAACATTACAACGCCCGAAAGCACGCTGATAGCCATATCCGAGAACGCGATGATTATCGCGTCAACAGCTACATTGGCGTCGTCACGCACATAAGAACCATAGGCAAACATAATAGCCATCATAATAGACAGGCTGTAGAATACCTGACCGACCGCGTCAACCCATAGAGACGGATCCGAAAGCGCCGAAAAATCAGGAGTAAACAGTTTTGTCAATCCCGCGCCCGCGCCAGGCATTGTGCAGCCCTTAACAGCCATAATCAGCAAAAGAACTACAGGCGCGAAAACGGTAAACTTTACAACCTTACCTACTGATTTTGCGCCGTTGCGGATGCAGTAGAATATAAGTCCCCACGCAACGAGCAGGCAAAGAAGCACTCCTCCGGGAATATCCGCTCCTTCAATAGCTCCTGTGGTTTTTGTAAGGTCAAAGAACAGCGATGACGCCGCTTTATTGTCGCCTGTCATACCCGCGAACTGCCACGAGTTTACAAACATCAGGATTACCCACGCGAAAACTACAGAATAGTAGCATACGATTACGAAAGCGTTTGAGGTTGCCGACCAGCCGACAAATTCCCATTTTTTGCCGATTCCTCTCATACTTTCGATTGCGCCTTTGCGGAGTTTCCTTGATACCGAAATCTCCATCATTAAAAGCGGAATACCCATAAGCAGCATAGCCAAAAGGTAGACCAGCAAAAAAGCACCGCCGCCGTGTTTCGCGGCAAGTCCGGGGAATCTCCACGCGTTGCCGAGTCCGACAGCCGAGCCGACTGCCGCGAGAATAAACGTCAACCGCGAGTTCCACTCTCCTCTTTTTTCCATCATTCTCCTCCTTAAGAAAATGTATTTCTGTGAGTACACATTAAAAATATTATATATAATATGTAAATAAAATTCAACAATTATTTTAAAAAAATATATACAAAATTGAAACAATGTGATATAATGATTGTAATTAGGCTTATGCTTATATTAATTCCCAAGGAGGAACATATATGAAAAAGTTTATTTCTATTCTGATTACTACAGCTATTCTTTTGGGTATGTTTGTTGCTCTCCCTGTTTTTGCTGAGGAAAGCAGCGATGTTTATCTTAAAGGTTCTGTAATTCAGGCGAGTTTAGTTATGCCTAAAGCTAACAGCGTAACAGGTGTTGAGGGCAAGCTCTATTATAACAACAATAAGCTCGCGTACGTTGCGTCCAGCTTCAGCGCTCCGCATTTTTCGGGCTTACAGTTTAACACCGATAAAGCTGGTGAGATTCTTTTTAACTCGTCAAATCTCGGCAACTATGATCTTTCTTCTGATCAAATTGTTATATCTGCTCAGTTCACAGTTCTTGAAAACGCTTCACCAGGTGATTTCAGCCCTGTCATTGATGACGCTTATATAATGGGAACCGACGGCATTACATTTGTAGACGTTGATAAGGAATGCAGCGTTAGCATTACAACTGTTCAGGAAGCTCCGAGCGAGCCTGCTACAAGCGACAGTCAGCCCGCTACAAGCGACAGCCAGCCCGCTACAAGCGATAGTCAGCCCGCAACAAGCGATAGCCAGCCCGCAACAAGCGATAGCCAGCCCGCAACAAGCGATAGTCAGCCCGCTACAAGCGATAGCCAGCCCGCAACAAGCGATAGCCAGCCCGAGACACCCGACACAGGACATGTTGTAACATTCGTTACAGACGGTCACGCTACAATCAACGTATATTATAC
>JAHLAX010000189.1 GCA_020625875.1 bacterium
CGCTGTCGCCTTTTGTATTGCTGGTCTCGCCCTGCAGTTCCGGAGTAGAATCAAGTCTTGAAGCGGAAGAGATTACAGATTCGGTAGTATCCGTAACAATGTCTTCTATGGAAGAAGTTTCAGAACCTTCTGTCTGTGCGTTCTCTTCGGGCGCAGCTGTGTCATTTTCCACAGAAGGCTTCACGATGTCGGCAGGGGTATTGCTTTTCTGCGCTGATGCAGTGTCCTTTGTGCTGTCAGCATCAGCCTGGTCGTTTTCTTTCTGCTCGGTCTTGGAGTTTTCCGCAGCGGTCCCGGCTCCTGTGTTTACTCCGCCAAATGAGCATCCGCAGAGCATTGCGGAAGCAAGCATTACTGCCAGTAGTTTTTTGAGTTTCATGTTGGTTTCTCCTCTCTTGTGTAAAAAATATTATCTGGGCGGTCCGTAAACCGTCGCATTCTGGTTAAGGTCCGGGTCAAAGACTTCTATCTCTTCCGGCAGTTTATTGGTGCTGTATGCGGATGGTTCAGACGTTTTTCCCGTGTCGGCAGAGGCGGGTTTTTCTACAACAATGTCGGAAGGAATATCCGTATCCAGTGTGTCAGCATGGCTGCAGGATACTGCGGACACTGCCATGATGAATGCTGCGCCAACGATAAATCCACTTTTTCTTTTCATACGCGACTCCTTTCTTTTGTAAGTATGAAAGAAAAAAACATATATCCATGTTGCAACCTGTGACAGCATAACGGCTGTATTTGTTTTTAACATATAAAATCATCTTTATGATGTAACAATTTTAAACCCATGTAAGGAGGATATCATGGAAAAAATGAAACTGAAAGAAATTCAGCTGAACAAACAGGGGCAGGTTGCATTCAGAATAACTTCCGACCCCGAAATCTGCGAAACAAAGAATGGAGGAAGTTACGTCCGCTGTGAGATTACAGATGGAGAATCTTCCGAAACCCTGAAAATCTGGGAGGTCAAACAGGCCGACTTGGATGCTGGCGTTGTTGTCAGGGGCGGTTGTTACTCTGCAGCAATCAAGAAGGGACTGTACCAGGACGCTTTCACGTTTTCCTGTAAAAAGGATAACCTGGAAGTCCTCCCCGATTCCGAAAAAGCAGGACTTATCATGATGCCGCCCAAGGGAATCCTTGAGATGTGGCAGCGCATCATGGAGATACTTGCACAGTTTTCCGGAAACACTGCGGCTCTTGCGAGGCTTACCCTCGAAGAGAACAAGGCAAAGTTCCAGATGTGGTCTGCAGCTGAGAAGCTGCACCACAACCTGTACGGCGGGCTGCTGTACCATGTGTACAGAATGGCACTCTGCTGTACTAACATCGCGACTATCGCGAACAAGCGAATCTCTGCGACGCTGGGATTCATCCTGCAGAAGTGGATGAAGGACGAAAATCTGAAGCACATTATTCAGGCGTATGTCCAGGATAACACATATCTCCTGCCCCAGTCTGCCATCATTGCCTACTATTTGGCAAAGATTTACGGATTGGACACGGATATTGTCCTTGCGGCAATGACAATCCGTGAAAGCAGGTTCAGCTCCCCGGTCGGGCCTGTCTATTATCAGGACAAAAAAGTACGGGAAATCTGCCAGAAGGACAATATCCCGACGACGGAAAAGGTAATGCTGTTCAGACACTGCCTGTACGTGTCTGAAAACAAACCCTCTAATATCCCGGAAGGCATCCTCTGCATGCTTGCAGAAAGGATTGCGGAAGCCCTTAAAGCAAACGCATCAAAGATTGACGGAGAACTC
>JAHLAX010000013.1 GCA_020625875.1 bacterium
ACCCAAGCGTTGATCTGTTGATACAGCTATTACAGATGTTTGAAATTTCAGCCGACGAGTACATATTTCCCTGCAAGGATACAATCGTCACATCGGAGCGCCGACAGTTCAACGCAATGGTTGACCAACTAAATGAAAAAGAGTTTTCCGTGGCTATGGCTACTGTGAATGGGTTGATAGCGACTAAATCACAGCCAGAGGATTGATTTTCCTCTGGCTGATTTTTACAACTATAATCAATAGCTGATAAAACACTTTAACATTAGCATTTTGTTATCATTTTTTCGCTGTTTGAGAAAAAAGATTACTTAATTTTAATCTTAACTGTCTTTGTCAGCGTTTTAGTCTTGTATTTTGACGAGTCGTTAGCTGTAATTCTCTCTTTATCCAACCTTTGCATTAACGGTCTTTGCTTAACAATTACTTTAATGCTATAAATCTAAACTTGTTTTTCTTAGCGTATTTATAAGCGGTCGTATTTTTCTTACCTTTGATTGTAAAGCCTTTTACAGCTGTTTTCTTTTTACCGCTGTAATGATAACCGAGATTTTTGTCAATCTTTTTTACACTCTTAGGAATAATTATTTCCTTAAAGGCTTTATTGCCGTAAGCAAGCCACGGAACGATTTTAACTCCGCTTTTAACCTTAATTTTCTTTAGCGCGGGACATTCGTCAAATATACCTTCTCCGCAGTATTTGTTTTTTAACACAGGGTATTCCGCGTATTTCAGTTTTTCACATTCGCTGAAGCAATAATTCCAGATATACATAGACTTATTTCTGTTAAATTTAACTGACTTAAGCTTATCGCAGCCAAAGAAACAGCCTTCATCAATACTCTTAACCGTCTTTGGAATAACTATCTTTGTAATATTACAATATCTGAAATTGCTCCCTTCGATTGTATGAACCTTATTTAGATTAACTTTCTCAAGTTTTTTATTATAAGAAAACGCCGCGCTTTTAATTGTTTTAACGGTACCAGGCACTGTTAAATTCTTACGATTTAATAACGACGGAACAAATACGAGCTTTGTTTTATCTTTGCTGTAGAGGATTCCGTTTTTAACAGAAAAGTTTTTGTTATCTTTATCAACCGTAATTTCCGAAAGCTTTTTCGCGCCGATAAGTCCTTTTATTATTCTAATGTTCTTTCCGATATCAAACTTTTCAAGTCCGCTGTCACTGAAAGCGGTTAGATCTATTCTCTCCGTCTTTTCGGGAAGCTTTATTGACTTAAGACTTTTACACTCACTAAAAGCGTATTGATTGACCGTTGCGATTGAATCAGGGAGATTAACTTCTTCCAAATTTTCGCAGCAATTGCAAATACCGTACGGAACCGAATTAAGCTCCGCTTTAATTGTTATCTTTCTCAGACTTAGGCAGTTCGCGAAAGCATCTGCTCCTATTAATGTTACAGATTTCGGAATAACAGCTTCCGTTATTTTCGTTCCGCAAAAAGCAAAGTTCATTATTCTCTGTACCGAATCCGGAATGTTTACCTTGGACAACTTCTCGCAGTAAAAGAACGCGCAGTTGCCGATTTCGGTTATGGTATCGGGAATAGTAACCTTTTCTATATTGTGATTATTGTTAAATAAGTCTTCGCCTAAGGCTGTAACTGTATTTCCGTCTAAGTCCGCGGGAATATTTACTTCCGTTTCGTTTCCTGTATAACCAGTAATTTCAGCTTTTCCGCCGTCGGCGGTGTATTTGTAATCGCCGCAGATTTTTTCTTCCGACACCGCGTGTACAACCGCTCCCGCGGAAAACGCGCTTACTAATATTGTAAAAGTGATAATAACTGAGATAACTTTTTTCATAACTAAAACCTCCTAAAATCGTATGCTTGCTATTTGGTTGCTTGTATTGACCGCGCTTCTCAAACCAATTAGAACCGTCACTACACAGGGCGTATTTCGGTATAATACCGTCCTGGATATAACCGCATTAAAAGTTTCTTATAAGCATCTATAAATTTATTACACTTCATAGTTTCAACTCCTTTGACAATAAAACTTATTTACCATCCTCAAACACATACAAATACAAATCTTCCAGCGTAGGTATTGCACGGGTGAGTTTAGTGTTTGAAGGCGGGTTATTGGTAACTATGCGGGCTATTACTGTATTGTCCTTGTGAAAGAGATTTGATACACGGTAGGTGTTTTGATAACTCTCTAATTCACCCGACGTAAGTTCCGCCTCAAAGACCTTATCCTCGATTTGCGACAATAAATTCGGGGTGGTATCACAGGCAATGAGTTTACCTTTCTTTATCAACATAACTTCTTTGGCTATGAACTCTATGTCCGAGACAACATGAGTAGCAAAAATTACTATTTTATTTTCGGCTATTTCGCTGATGAAATTGCGGATTCTGATTCTCTCCTTCGGATCAAGTCCAGCTGTTGGCTCGTCGAGTATAAGTATTTCTGGGTCGTTGAGGAGTGCTTGAGCGATTAATGCTCGCTGCTTCATTCCGCCTGAAAAGGAACCGAGCTTTTTATGGGCGCTTTCAGTTAGATTTACGGTATCAAGAAGCCCTGTTATTTTTGACTTGGCTTCTTGTTTTTTTAAGCCCTTCAGAGCCGCCATATACCACAGAAATCGGTTGAGAGTAAAGTCGTCGTACAAGCCCTGCTGTTGAGGCATATAGCCGAGGATGGAGCGGTATTCCCGACCGAGCTTATGCGTGTTCTCGCCGTTATAAAATACCTCGCCGCTGTCGGCTTTGAGGTTGTCTGTAATTATGTTCATCAGCGTGCTTTTGCCCGCGCCGTTCGGTCCGAGCAAGCCGTAAACGCCAGGTGTGAGCGTAACCGAGAAATCGCTGAGAGCTTTAACCTTGCCTCCCTTATAGGTTTTACTCAAATTCTTTATTTCGAGCTTCATCTTCTTAACCTCACTTTTGAAAAGCTAATCTCAGTAGTCACAAAGCAAGCCACACTGATTGCAACAGCAGTTGTAAGAATTACAGGGACAAGCCATTGCCAAATTCCGTTTTGGAAAGCTGTAAACAACCTCATCGTTTCGATATTCATACACATTAGGCATGGGAAAAGACCGATAACAGCTGCTACAATCATTGTCAATATGTTATTTCGTAATAGCTGTGACAGCATTATTCCGAGCATAGCAAGCGCAAGGGCGGTAATATAGTGAGTTACGCCTGTCAGAATAAGATTCTGTGTTATTGTCATTGTACTGTTGATTCCGCTGAAATCCTGCATAAAAATAATTGGAGAGTTCATAGAATCCGCTCCGAAGGTATTTATGAAGTTGGATAAAAACGGCAGATAAATAACCGCAAACGAAATTGACAGGGTAATAACCGCAACAATACATTTTGATATTACAAGCCTGAGCTTTCCGTTTCGGGTACAGCGGATAAGGTTAGCCATTCCTTTCTTATGCTCACAGGCAAAGATATTAGATACACTGAAGACTACAACCATAAGTAATAGCGCAAAACATTCCCATTCACGTTGAGAGTTTTCGAGCAACCGTTTATAAAAAAGATTGTTTATATAAATCGGTTTAAGGCTATACTCTTTGCCGACAGAATTAATATAATCTCTTTGCTCTAAAACTTTCTCAAAAGCCGCACCCTTTGTTTCAAGGATATTATGAATATGCTCTGATTTAGCGTTTTTCTCATCCACACTTAAAGAATTGTCAAAAGTAATATTGTCAAGTTGTTCATTTAAGCCGTTATAATATTTTTGTTCGGTCTTAATGAACTTTTCTTTTTCAGCGTTAATTTCACCCGACAGCGTATTCATATACTCACTGTAGGCACTTTCCTCAGCGCTCTGGTAAACGATGTCGATATCCTTTGTAAGATTGTTACATCCAATAAACACAAGCGCAAGCAACAAAACACCTACAAGTGATGTTCGGTAGTGCTTGTAGCATTCTCCCGAAAGTACATTTACGCTTCCTTTTATACGCCTGAATCGACCGACAAGCTTAGACAGTGCCGAAAAAATCCTGCTGTTTTTTGAACTTTGATTTTGTTTAACAAAGGCCGTACAGCAGATCACTGAGGGAATACATAAGAACAAAACCGACGAAATAATAAATATCTTGTGAATATTAACGGGCTGAGAGAAAAAGTCGAGATTCAGATAGTTCCCGTAAATATTGTTCCCGCTTAAAAGATAGAAAAAGTTTATATATTTAAGGTGATTAAGCGTTGCCGCCGAGTCGATAGCCGTATATAAAACAAACTCCCCGATAATTCCCGCGGTGCTGACAATAAAGATAACGCCTGTGTTCCTTATAAACACAAATACTGCCGCCAGTATTGCCGCGAGAGAAAGCATAGAGAGCAGCTTGCCGCCCAGCCAAAGCAGAAGGGACTGCCAAATATTCAGCTTTAAAGAACAATTCTCAAAGGTCGATATCGACTGTACGCTTCGGCTAAGTTCTCCAAATCCGTACTGTAAACCGCAGGTTATATAATCCGAAGAATAATATATACAACCGAATAAAACAGTCAACCCGAGCAATACTCCAAGCTTTGCGACAATAACATTCAGTCTGCCATTTTCGGTAGAACGCACAAGTCCGTATAAGCCCTTGTCACGTTCAACCGTGAACAGAAATACGCACATCAGAAAAACAAGGGCAAACATCAGTAAATCCGTCAAAGTAAAAGCGGTAGCTTTTTCAACTGCACTATTGTTTCCGATTTTAAGTTTAATATCTTTCAGGTGTTCAAAATCCTTCGGGGTTTGTTCCAGATTGTTATAAGAAAACGAACCCTTCTTTGCAAAAATCGAAAAGCTCTTTTGCTCATCCGCGCGGCTCTGCATTTCTCCGAGAAAGCTTTTATAGCCGTCAATATAAATAAGTTGATTTTTAAGGTTTTGAAGCAGCATGATTTCCGAAAAAACATCATCCTTATTTTCGGAATTACGGAGCTTTTTCTGCCGCATTTTCAATTCCTTGCTTATGTAGTTATCCGCATCCTGTCGGCTCATATAGGACAGAGTGGTTATCAGTTGTTCATATTTACTTTTGTTCTCAATCAAAAAGCCTGTATCAATATCATTTTGATTGGTATAGTACAGTACAAAGCTATTTGCCAAAAGAAATCCCACAAGGCAAATCAGGAATAACTTTTTTGAAAACAGCTTATATAATTCACCGTAAATTAATCTCATTATATTCCACCGTAATAGACTTATTTACTCCGATATAATATATGGCGGCAAATCAAGCTTTGCAAGGCTCAGTTTGCATAGCTTTTTTAGTTTAAATGTATTGTTGGTTTTGTTTTTATCAACATAATACAGCCACAGCTTGTCTTTCCCTTTTTCCTTTTTTCTGATGAATTCAAAGAAACAGTCCTCGTCCTGTGCCGTTGAAAAATCAATATACTCTCCTTCAAGCTTAGCCGAGAACAACTCATTATCAGAATAATCGTAAGCATAAAGGCGTTTTTGCTTTATTGTTTCACCAATCTCAGCACTTACCTTAAGCTTTCTGACAGGATCGAACCAAAGCCAATTTCCGTAATCAAGCATTTCATATTCACGGCTTTCAGTATTGTCGAGCGCACCGATTTTGTAACGCATTTTATTTCCGTCACGCTTAAAGGTTATCAGCTCATCTTTATAAAAGCCCGCAACATTATAGTTAAGCTCCTTTGTTTTAAGGCTGTTTTGATTCATAACATAGGCACCAAACTCAGCCTCATCTTCATTAGCTTTTTTAGTCGCTTTAAAATAGATATAATCTCCGTAGGCATTTAAGGCGGTTATGTTTTCGGTGAGCTCTGCCTTTTCTTTTGGCTCAAAAATCTTTTGGGGAGAGCTTTTCAAATTATTCATAGGTATTCTAAAAAGCTCGTTATCATTGGAATAGTAAAAATAATCTCGGTGAATAAACCAATCAACTATTTTATCCTGAATAATATCAGTAATCTGAGTGCCGCCTGTACCGTCTGCTTCATATCTTGCTAAATAGGGTTCATCAGATAATTTGTCGTTGTTGAAGTGATAATTCAGAACGTAAATTTTCCCTTTATAATACTGAATATTGGATTCCCCGAATTTTGCGAAATATGCTCTGCAAGTATCTATATTATCGTGCTTGCAGTTTGGTTTGTTGCAAAGCGGAGTAGCCTTCATTGTGCTTTTATCAACATATACTACTATGCCGCTTCCTCCGACAATATAGTAACCGTCTGGGGATTTAGCTATAGGTAAAGTGTTGGCGTGTCTGTAATAATACGGAACGTCAGTTTCAAGATTATAGCTTTTGTTAAGATTTGCGTTCTGCGTTGCTGTGCAGGAGCACAACATAGCTGTTACAGCTATCAAAAATAATGCAATTATTTTTCTCATATATATTTCACCATATAAAATCCATCTTTATCAAGGCTGATGCTCGCTTTGCAATTTTCGGATTTGCCGTCCTCGTAATGAACGGTAAGATTTACCGTATCGGCAAAAAAACGGTTGTAATCGTCCTTCGTCTGCAAAAGAGCGTTTATTGCCTGTGATATGTTTTTTTCTTCATAATAATCGTGCTTGTAATAAATATCGGTATCTTTTCCTACCACCTTGCTGACAGCTCTGTTCAATTCTTTGAAGGAAGGATACCAAAGCACCTGCTGAATGTGATTGTATGCAAGGTCATTATAATTTGTTTTTAAACTCATATTTCCTGTTGACAGGTTTCCGTTATCTCCACAGGAAATATCGAAGCTTTCAATACCTTTATCAAGCTTCTCAATGTTGAAAACAATGGGCGTGCAATCAAGAGTATAGTGTTTGAGCTTGATTGTTCCCTTGTCAGAATCAAGCTCGCCGTTATCGTTATAGCTTGAAACTATTTCCTTTTTATAAACTCCGTGGCTCTGATAAGACACGACACTCTGAGCATCTGTAAGAGCCTTGGCGCTGTCTGTCTCGTCAGCGGCATACACAGTAACAGTAAAACCGCTCGGCACACTTCTGTCCGAAATTAGCGAAACAAAATTGCCGAAAAACGTAAAAATCGCCGCTATAACACAAAAAGAAGAGATTGATATTATTACTTTTTTGCGTCTTGCGCGACGTACACATTTTTTATGCAAGACATCAAAGCTCAAATCATATGTCGGATTTCCAAGCTCAGATTTTAAGTTTGATTTAAAGCTATTCATAATCGTCCTCCTTCAGATAGTTTTTCAACAATTCACGAGCTGTTTTAAGCCTGTAAGCTACAGTTGATTCCGAGGTTTTCAGTATCTCCGCTATTTCACGTTGAGTTAACTCCTGATAATAATAGAGCACAACTACCTCTTTGAGCGTAAGCGGCAACGAATGAAGCGCTTCAAGTACGGTCAGCTTTTCATCGAGGCTTTCGCTCAATACGGGGAGTGAATCGAGGTCAAGCTCGCTTGAGGATATTTCCGAACGGTACTTGCGCTTCAATTTGTTTTTGCAGATATTTACGGTAATTGTTGTTATCCACGCAGTTTTGTTTTTTACCGTGTCAAGCGTGGAAAGCTTTTCGAACACTTTGAAAAATGTTTCCTGCACAGCGTCCTGCGCAAGATGATAATCCTTGAGATAGAGTATTGCTATCCCTAATAGATTATCCTTGTGTTCAAGATATAGCTTCTTAAATAAATCTATAGATTCCTTTTTCATGCTGACCTCCCCTCTATAAGATAAGACAACTCAAAACACATTTTCCGCAAATATTATATAACAATTTTTAATTTATGTCATTTGTGCGATTTGTTATTTTGAATTATTGCAAAGAATTTTACATGAGAATTGCAAAATAAAAATAGGTTGCCAACAAATAATTGACAACCTTAGTTTATTATTTTATACAATTTTTACTACGTCAGAAATTGATAGATTACTTTGACTAAATATATGTTCTAATCCTTTACGAAATGTGTTGGACTGCCAAGCTCCTGTATCTACTATTATCAATTTATTCTTCGCTCTCGTAGTTGCAACATAATGATTATATATGCCTGATACATCATTCAATCTATAATCTTCAGCAAAAATAATTACCTGATCGAATTCTAATCCTTTCGATGAATGAAATGTAATAGAAATATGGTCATACTTATCGGGTTCAAATGCTGAATAATAACTTTCATCTATAATAGTTTCGTATAGTTTCTTTATATGTTCGATTGGTGTTGTATAATCGAGATACTCGGCTAATTCTTCAACATAAGTACAGAATTTTTCTTCAGAATCGAAAGAATCTTCAATTTTCAATAAAAAACGTTTAATTGTTGATACTGCTTTTTTACTTTCATTTCCTTCTACTGGTATTTCTGAAATTAAATCATATGTTGAGTATTTTTCGATTATTATATATTTAGCTATTGCTAAATAAAGCCAAGCTGCATTTGTAGTAATATCTTCAATTGGAAGATGAGGGATATATACAAAATCAGCACCATTAGCAGACAGTTCGTTTGCTCCGTACAAAGCGTTTTGATTGGAAAAGCGTAAGAGTGCAATTCCTTTATCCAAATCAATATGATTTAATATATCATTCGTCCAATCTGATGGTGAAGTATGTAGCCAAACTATGTTTTCAAGACTATTGGTTTGTTTATATAACTTTCTAGTTTCTTCACACAATAGATTAGAATAGTTTTGTATTTGTTGACAAGACCGAAAATTATCACCCATAAATATCCCTTTGAAGTTTGGTTTGCGCCAAATATTTTTAAAAGCTTCAGGATAAGCTCCTCGCCAAATATAAATAGACTGCTTCTCATCTCCTACCACAAAGGTTTCTATATTTAATGTATCACACAAGTACATAAAAAATTTATGCATAGAACAATCACAATCTTGATACTCATCAATATACAACTTAAAATATTTAGATTGGAGATATAACTTACATGCTATTGAGTTTTCAACAATATGTTGGGCTAGATCAAATACAAAGTTTTTCTTGTTATCTTTAAGTGAACCTATTACTCCGTCAGTTTTTAATTTCTCCATAGCTTCTTGGAATGTATTTACCTTTAAACTATAATCAGTATTTATATCCAAATCATATTCTTCGCCAAAAACATCTACAATAAAAGGTTTGATTACTTCTTCTATAGCAAAGCTATTGTTGGTTCCTATATAATGGCGAAAAGTATCTACTGTCAATCTATCTTTTATCTCTTGCGCAGCTTTAATTGTAAAAGTGATGGCTGCTATTACTTTATGAGAATGATTCTCGTCTATTTCTTTTGCTATTTTTTGAACCATTGTAAATGTCTTACCGGTACCAGCACTGGCTCTTACAATTAAATTACCGGGAGTATTTACAATTTCCTCTTGGACAGGAGATAGTTTCATTCTGCCACCTCTTTTAAGCAGGCAAAATTATAATGATTATATATTGTTTCACAATCTTTATCTGTTAATTTTGCAACAAGCTTAACCATGTTATAATGTTTAGATCCCTGCAGATATTCAACGGGATTGTCTTGAGTTAATTCTATTAATCTATCGTGTAAAAATTCATCTAAATCATTTTCTAAATCAACTTTTGATAGATAGATATTATAGTCATTTCTTATCTTGTTAAGTGTATTAAGATTTCTATTATATAATTGTCGTTTTGAATCAACACTATTTTCCTGAATTTGTTCTTCTGGCAATAATGATTCACCTATATAGTAATTACATCGTTTGAATCCTAAGACACTATATTTACATGATTTTTTCGCATATCGTAAATCGTTGTCTGTTTTCATTACATTATGAATATGTAAACGATCCAATACAGAAAAATAATTATTAAATCCTATACCGTCAACAGATAAAATGTAAATACCATCTGCTTCATAAAATGGGTGGACAACAGAGAGCACTTTGTTGAAAAGCAATTGTTCAGAGGGACCTTCAACCAAAAGAACTTTATTGGCAAATATTGCTTCTGCAAGTCCTCTGTTTAACATTTTTCTATTTGTTTCAAAATTCTCTGGCACTTTATAAAGAGTACTGACACCATTGATTCTTCCTTCATTATATATACGAACCAAGTTCACATCATCCATTTCATAAAGGACAAAGGGAGAGTGAGTAGTCACAAACAAGTAATTAAACTTACTGCCAGTAAATAGAATCTGTGATAACAGAATCTGCATAGACTTATGCAGATGATTTTCTGGTTCCTCAATCAGAAATACATTGATTTTCTTTTCAGCAGTTTCATCAGATAGTATATCAAAAACTGAATAAGCTAATAGTTTTTTTCTGCCTTCTCCAGCAGTAGGATATAGATTATCATTTCCTTCTTGTTTTATATATGGAATGATATTTGAGTACAACCCTTTGACTGCAATTTCAGATTTGATAGTTATTGATAAATTTTCATCACGAAATTCTCTGTATTTCGGAGTAAGTTTACTTTCAAATTCTTTAATTCCAGATAGCGAAGCAATACTTTTATTAAGATCATCTACTGATTTTTGAATCCTTTGAATTACTTCTTTATCGTCATCTTGGCTTTTTATTAGTTTGGCAACATTCTTCTTAAAAAGCGAGTATAAATCAACATAAGAATCAATATAAAAAATATTAAATACATAATCAATTTCATACAAATATCCTCTTGATTTCATTTCATGAAGGCGATTCAAATCTCCGCCCCAAGAAAGAGTCGGTATTGCAAGAAGTTCATTATTGTCGTATTCTGCTTTAAGTTTAATATACACCTTGTTTTGATTGCTTCTCAGCGCACCCTTTAGTTCAGCGCGAAGTTTTTGGCAATCATCGTTATGAGTTTCACTAATATCAATTGTTACGACGATTTCTATGGGTTTATCAGTTTGCTTATTGTAAAAATCCGAATCAAGAAAGTTGAGTTTGCGAACATCTTTATCAAATAAATATCTTAATGCATATAAAAAATTTGTTTTACCAACATCATTTAGTCCGAAAAAAATGTTTTTATTAGACAATTCAATCTGTATATCTTCAAAATTCCTAAAATTCTTTATAGTGATATTCTCAAATTTCATATTAACTTCCTCATTTCTTAAACTTCCAATAATTTATATTATTATAACACATTTCAGATTGTTTTTCTATATTTATTTAGGTTATCATTTGTAAAAAAGAGAAAAAGGCGCTCCCGTCTTTTTTAGTGCAAAGGAGCATCATAATTTTATAATACAAAATACTTAGTTTATAAATCACTCGTTTACAAAATTGTATATAGAATTATGTATATTTTTCACAGAACTACTGTTTCCAGATTTACAGTATTTACAAAAATTATTTTTATCATCATACGTAGTTTATAAATTGAATTATTTGTGCTATAATGTAAAAAAGGAAAAAAAGGAAGAATTTATACTATGAAGATTTGCTTATATGATTTATTATATTTAGCTAAAATAGACATCAACATTAAATCTTTAAATCATATTGGAGATATAAAAATAGATGCTGATAATGTAAATAGCGGAGATTTCTTTGTTGCAATTGATTGTTGCAAATACGATTTAACAGATGGCGCTATAGGTTTTACTAATAATGAAGATAGTGTTTTTGGCTTAGGAGGAACTATTGAATTAGAAAAAACAATTAATACTGCATTGCAAAATGGCGCAAGATATGTGTTTTTGGATAATAAGATATTATTTGATAATATAAAAGATAGAAGATGCATATTGATTGATGATTGTATGGACTTCTTAATAGAAATAGCAAAACACATTATTAACCAAACGAAAGTAAAAACAATAGCAGTAACTGGAAGCATGGGAAAAACAACAACAGTTTTTGCAGTTTATAATTTATTATCAGTAAAATATAATGTTATTCGTATTCATAGGATACGCAATAGCATTTTGGGTATGTCTTTCGAAATAATTAATAATTTGAGCGAGGATACTGATTTTTTAATAGTGGAAATGCAGTTAGACGAAAAAAAACAAATTGATTCGTTTTGCAGAATTGCTAAACCAGATTTTTCAGTTATTACTTCAATTAATTATTCACATTATTCACGCTTTCAAAGCATCGACACAATTCTATATGAAAAAACTGCAGTTTATCGTAATCTAAAGGTTGATGGTAAATGTTTAATTAATGGCGATGATATAAGACTATCTAAGTGGGCGGCTGAACAGAAGGACAAGCGCATTATAAAACTTGGCTTTTCTGATATCAATGATTTGTATTTCTCGTCAATAGAAAAGTGTGGGAAATTAAATTGCTATACGGTAAGCATATCTGGACTACTGAATCATAAAAAGGTAAAAACTAATATCAATAATAAAGGAACACTAATTGCATCATTATACGCTATTTATTTTGCCAAGTTATTCAATATTGACTTTTCAATTCTTCGAGAATACATAAATAAAACAAATAATCCCGTTGGAAGATTTAACGGTTTTAGAGGAGTAAATGATTCTTTTGTAATTGTAGATTCATATAATGCAAACTCAAATTCCGTGATAAACGGATTAGAATATGTGAATGGATTGAAAAACTATAAGACCAAAATAATACTACTAGGTTCGTTGTTGGAATTAGGTGATAAAACGGAATCTGAACATATTAAGGTAGGAAAATACATTAACGATTTCTGCGACTTTAATTACTTAATTACTTTAGGCGAAGGTGCAACATATATTGCAAAGCAAATAAATAATAAGATTTCTCAAGTAAAATCTTTTTTTGAGTATGAAGATATTATTGGCTATATAAATAAAAACATTACTATTGACTCTTCAACAGTAATTTATATAAAAGGATCCGGCGGAATGAGAATGGAAATATTAGCTCCACATTTTTTATCCACTAGATTATTCTAAACAGAAGTATTATTATTGCCAGGAGATAGGTTATGAATATAAAACAAGAAAAGACAATAAAACTAATATGTTCAATAGTAGGTACTATTACGCCAATAATCTCGTTAGTTTATTCAATAATAAAAGATTCGTTTAGTTGGTTTTTGTTTGCCATGGTCTCATTTTTATTTGTTATAATAACAATAGTACAATTCGTTATATTCAAAAGAACAAATAATAAACTAAAAGTTTATGATGAACTACTAAACTCTGATTATCCTCTTTATGGTATTATTAACTATCTTTCAAAGAAAGGTAAAATCGAGTCAAAAAACAGAATTAATGATACCTATCAACTTGATATGCTTTCTTTATGTGTTAAATTAGTCAATAGTATAGAAAAAGAAAAACATAACGACCTATTTTTATTATGGAGTTTTAATGGAAATAATATAGGAAAAGAAGATCTTAGTGAAATATACTTAAGAATAGGTGGAGATAGCTATACAGAATATAGTAAACTTAATATACAAGCTTCCCAATGTAATATAGACAACGACTCATTTTGCAATAGTTTTAATAAAAATTTATTATGCCCAAGCACAAATGAAAGATGTATATTAAATGATGATAAATCTTTAAAATGTTCACCTGTTAAAGAAGTATCATCCGCGAATTTTAATCTTTTATGTTTTTCTTTAGCTGAGCCAATCAAACCATCTCATATGCTAAAAATGAAAGTAAGTTATGTTTGGCCTCAATGTTTCAACCCAAATTACGATTACTTGCTAATTGATCCTAAAAATTTTGGCGTCGGTGTTAAGTGCTTAAATATAACAATTACTTGTGATGACAGGATAATAAAAAAACAATCTCATATTTATTTATCAGAAATAAATTACTCTGTTTATAAAAAGATTGGAAAAGGAAAGTTTAAATATAATGAGTCGAATAACTCGTTTGAATTCACCTTAACAAAAGTTGATTCTAATTGCCTTTATTTTGCGGAAATAAAATGCAACTAGTACAAAATGAATTTTGAAATATAATTGACTCAAGCAAAAATATTTTTCTTGGGGGAACTATGAACAGCGTGCTTAATACATTTGCAGAAATAATCCAGAACAATACTATACTTAGTATTGCAACATTGATAGGAACAATTTTTGGTGTATGGGGATTTGTTAATTCCAGAAAATCAAAAAAAGAAATAAAAAGATATGAATATCTGTTTCAGATCGCAGATCAGAATATTGACAAAAATCTTAGTGAAGAAGAATTAGATAATTTGAAAAAACAAAAAGATGAGGCACAAAAGAAAGTTGAAAGTCTAAATAATATAATTAAGAATGATATTCCTTTAGAAGCCCAGCGAACTATTTTAGCAGATAAACTAAAAGATCAAGAATTTGCTTTAGGTCAATTGTTTGAAAAATATCAAAAAACAAAAGAAGAATACGAAGAAATAGCCAAAATAGAAAATAGTATCCCTGAATACATATTAAGAGAAATTGAAAATCATATTCTGCCTGATTATTTAATCCAACAACAAAAGAACAGATATATGTCTATGCTAACTATTATTTCATATGTTTCTGCTATTCTCTCAGTCGTACCCATTGTTCGTTCATTTGGAAGTTTTGCAATAATTTTTTCATTATATCCATTATTGATGATTATCAAACTTAATCTTCCTAAAAATAAACACGACAGGACTAAATTCATTTATAAAATAGTAGCTGGCTTGATATTACTATTTCTTGGAATTTATAATATCATCATGCTTTTCTCAATAATATATGGTGTAAGATGGAATTATAGAATTTGGGATATTATGCTGATAGTATTCTGTATTACATTACCGATATTTATCATAATTATTGTATTACTTATCATTTCGAGAATAATTAAAAAGCACAAAAGAAACAATTAATTCTATCAAACATAAAAGGAGAGGTTGCCCGCAATGGACAACCTCTGTTTTTAATACTGCGGCACTCCGTAACCAAGAATATACGGGTATGAAATAGCATAGTCATCTGTTGCGACTTTATCGTTGTAGTTGCCCTCAACGGTATATACTCTACCGCCTTCGACTTTTTCTACGATAGCTGTATGGTCGGGTGAGCCGTCCAAGCCGTCGTCGGGATAGTCAAAGAAGATAATCATACCCGCCGATGGGGTTTCGCCGCCTTTGAGCCATTGACCGCGCGACTTAAACCAATTTGAGCCGTCGCTGCACAGGGCGTATTTCGGTATAATACCATCCTGAATATAGCCGCATTCTTTAGCGCACCACGAAACAAAGCAAGCGCACCAATCTACACGCGAGGAAAAGCCGTACCAAGACCAGTAAGGCTGTCCGCCTACGTTTCCGACCTGTTCCAACGCTACGGCGACAATTCCGTCATCAGAAGAATAAGAAATACCGTAAAGCACAGCCGACCACATAGAGCTGTATTCATCGCTTAGTAGCTCCTTGAGGTATTTACGCTGCTCGTCTGTGAATTTATACTTATCAGCCATTTCAGACGTACTCTTGTGGGTAACGGTTATGTATAGAATTTTCTTTTTCTTCTTCTTTTTCTTTACTACGATATTTCCGTGTCCGTCGTCCTTTTCCTCTCTGACGGTAACGGTCTTTGTTTTGATTTCGTGCGAGATTGAGTTCATATCCCAAAAAATATCTTTGAGTATACCTTTCTTGTTTTCGTCCATTGTGCAGACTTCCATAGATTCATCGCCGTTAAGATTAACCTTGACGGCATAAACGGCAAGCACTTCTTTCCATACGGCTCGGCTTCCTTTCATTTCAAGCTCATCGTGCTTGTTATCGTCCTTAATCTTCTTGATTTTTGCTTCATAGTCGGAATTTATTTCAGAAACGGCGGTCTGCATAGTCATTCCTGTTCCTGAATCCTCACCCGAAAAGAAGATGCCAAAAACCGACGCTAATATAGCGGCGATTAAAACAATAACGATAATGATTACTACCGCAACCCAACCTCCCGCGGCGATAGCCGCGATCAGAGCCCTTATGCCTGCGATAATCGCTTTTATAGCGGCGGCTACAGCTTTAGCGGTGGCTTTAGCCGCCTGTGCCGACGCTTTCGCGGCAGCCTTCGCCGCTTGCGCTGTTTTCTTGGCGGCTTTAGCGGAAGCCTTTGCGGTTTCCTTTGCGGCTTTCGCCGCCTGTTTTGAGGTTTTGATTGTAATTTTCGTTCCGCGCTCGGCTGTTTTGATACCGCTTTTAGCGGTCTTGACCGTACTATGCTGTGCGGTCTTTATTGTTTGTTTTCCTGTCGATTTAGCCGATTGTTTAATGGGCTGTGAGGTCTTTTGAGCTGTCCGTATGCTGTTCTTGGTATTCTGTGCTTTAGTACGGATATTTTGAGCCGCGCGTTCACGCTTGAGCTTTTTTACACCGTCTTTGGCTTTGCCGAGATTTTCCTTTGATTTTTGAATACTATCTTTAGCCTTGCCGAAATTGTCCTTTGCTTTCTGAACATTATGTCGTGTACGGTCAATGCTCTTTCTGCCTTGTTTGTCAAACTGTCTGACAGCTGTATAAGCCGCGCTTTTTGTCTTTTGAGATACCTTATCGGTAGCGTATTCTTCGGGGGAGTTTTCGGGAGTATCAACAGATTTTTCGGCGGTTTCCTTTGAATGAACGGTAGCGTTCTTAATCCGCCTTGTGCCTGCTTTCGCCCGGTCAAGTGTTTTGATTGTTCCCGCCGCTTTTTCTCTCGTCTTAATATCAGCCATAAACTACCTCCTGATTAGCTTAGCGACAACTACCATTCTTCCGTTGTTGTGAGTATATTCACAGGTGGACAGAGTTAAGAGCTTTTCGCCAAACTCGGCGGTTTTGCCTGTATCATAATAGGACAGCTTTTTAATATTTTTGATATAGCTGTCGTAGTCCTCCGAGCCGTAAGCATTGACAAAATCATAGTACCTATACGCTTTGCTGTCGTTGGTAGAGGTAGCAAAAGCGGCTATGACCTCGTAATCATTCTTTTGATTAAGCGTATCAAAATGAATAATCTTGTGGCTGTTGTAAAAATCCTTGCTTGCGTATTTTACAAGGTCGGAGAACATAGAGCCGTCGTTCATATGATGTCCGTAGATTATGAAGTTATCTGACGGACGATTAAGGTCGCAATTATCTTGAAGATAGGGACATCCGTAAATTGAATAGCTTTTATCAAAGGCTCGGTAAAGGTAGAAATCGGGCTTGTTCGGCGTGTGCATAACAGGATAGTTAATACGAGTACCGTCAATCCGTATCCAACCTACCATATCGCTGTTTTTGACGTTGAGCTTTTGGTAGCCTGAATTAGCCTGTGAGTTCAAAAGAATAGGCTTAATACCTTTTGGCGATTTATTATGAGTATCGGGTGCTGTAGTTTCGTTTTCTGTCGGCTGTTCTACGATAGAAACAAGGTGATTGTATAAATTAGTAGCTCTCTTTGCTTCAAAGTGATGTGATAATACAAAATAGGCACTTGTCGCAATAAGCGCGGCAAGTACCATAGCAATTATGATAAATATTATTCTTTTCATATCTTTCCTTTCAACTGAAATGGGACAGCTACCTGACGATAGTTGTCCCATAATTAATTGTTTTTAGGTTTACAAATCATTGTTTAATAAGAAATCCGCAATATGCATTGTTCTAACGCCTTCGTAATTTCCTCCCGCAAAATCGTTTGCTGTCAGAACATATTTAGGATAATTGTCGCGTATTTCAAGCAATCGTTCATATTCGCGTTTTTCGGTTTTCTCGGAGTTTATCTCCTGTGTGACCTGAACATAAAGCTTTTCATTCTGTCTTGTCGCAATAAAGTCAATCTCACCCGTTCCGAGCTTTCCGACGTTTACCGTATATCCTCTGCGGCATAATTCAAGATATACTACGTTTTCAAGACTTGAAGCGACGGTATCGGAGTTGTATCCCAAAACGCTGTATCGAAACGCTGTATCGGCAAGGTAGAACTTCTCCTGTGTTTTTAAAAGTTCTTTGCCCTGAATGTCAAAACGGGAGCAGCGATGCAGGATGTATGCCTTTTCGAGCTTTTCAAGATAACTGTAAACAGTTTCATTATCAATCTTTCTTTTTTCGGCTTTCAGATAATCTGAAATCGACTTTGCGGAAAAGCTGTTGCCTACGTTATTAAAGGTGAATTTAACAATACGTTCAAGCTGATCAACCTTTCTTACCTGATTGCGCTTTACAATATCGGAAAAGATAGTTGAGTTATAAATATCCCTAACTATCGTATATATCTCATCATCCGGAATATCCTGAGTGTGCGTAGCGGGAAAACCGCCGAGCCTGATGTATCTTTGAAGTTCTGTTTTAGGATTCTCCAACCTGCGATAGCTTGATGTAAAATCCAAGTATTCCTCAAACGACAATGTATAAATTCTAAAGCTGACATATCTTCCCGTCAGATAGGTAGAAATCTCCGAGGACATCATTCGTGAGTTTGAACCTGTAACGAAAATATCAACATCATAATCAGAAGCAAGTGAATTCACTACACGTTCCCATCCGTCAATTTCCTGCACTTCATCGAGAAAAATGTAAGTCCTTGAATCGGACAGCTTGCTTACGATGTCATTATACATTTCTTTAGCGGTCATATCCTCATAAAGCATTGAATCGAAACGATAGCTCAATATTCTCTCTTCGGGAATGCTCCTCTCGGTTTTAAGCTTTTCAATTATCATTTTGAGTATTGTGGATTTACCGCAACGGCGAACTCCTGTGAGGATTTTTACAAAGGGTAAATCAACATACGCCATTATTTTTTCTACATATTTCGGTCTGTAAATCATATAAATCGCCATAGCCTTTCAGCCCACAAACAGACAATAAAATCCCTACAACCTTACCTGTGGGCTGATAAGGCGTAAATGGCGATTAAGCCATCGCTCGTTGCCGCTTACGGCAAACTGAGCGGGCAATATTAATTTGTTTAGTGTGATTTTTCACACTAAACACCTCCATATGTATATAGTATATCGCAAAACTCAAAAAATATCAATAGTTTTGCGATTATAACCCGAAAAACTTTTTATTGATTTTCACCCGGTTTTGTGGACATAAGCTTGTACATCTTTGTATTGGTCGGGAATTTGTTTATGAACGGTACAAGCGAGCTACCGATTTTCATTAAACCCTGTCCCGCGGGAACGTCGGTAACGTATTGTATCTGCTCATTTGAAATGTTAAGAAGTTGAGCGAGTTGGTCGCGGTCTTCTTTAGCCTGATTGAGCATAATAACAAATTCAGAGTTCGCGATCATAGTACGGGCGGTATGGCTCTGTAACAAATCGCCTACGTTCTGTGTGATACCGATAGCAAAAGCTCCGTACTTACGGACGCGCTTCCATAGCTTGTATAGAAACTCCGCGGAATACTCGTGCAGGAACATAAGATAGATTTCATCAATAAAGATGTAGGTGGTACGTCCTTTTGCTCTGTTGCGGGTAATTCTGTTGAGAATATTATCAAGAACAACAAGCATACCGATTCTCGTAAGTTGAGTGCCGAGGTCAAGTATATCGTAGCATACAAGACGGTTATCTGTATCAACATTTGTTTGCTTGGCGAAGGTGTCAAAGGAGCCGTTGGAGAACAGCTCAATAGCAAGAGCAATATCTCTCGCTTCGGGTTCAGGCTGACGAAGCAGCTCTGCCCGCAAATCGCTGAGTGTAGGTACTGTTCCTGTGTATCCTCTCTGCTGATAATCTCTGTACACAATCTTAACGCAACGGTCAATAAGGGAGCGTGTGGTGGCGTTAAGCTCGGTAAACTGTTCGCACAGCGACATAATAAAGTCGGCTTTCTCGATAACAGGATCAGCGCCCTCGCCGTATTCCTTGTTAATATCCATAGCGTTAATGTGATTTTGAGAGTTTGCGGAAATGTTGATAACCTCTCCGCCGAGCGCTCGCGTCAGCGGGCCGTACTCTCGTTCAGGATCAATGATAAGAATATCAGCGTCCGAGGACAGAAACTGAAAGAAAATATCGAACTTAGCCGTAAAGGATTTACCGCCGCCGGATACGCCGAGTACAACCTCGTTACCGTTGAGAAGCTCACGCCTGTTAGCGAGAATAAGGTTTTTGGATATAACATTAACTCCGAAATACTGTCCGTTATCGTGGAATACGTCCTGTACTCTGAACGGAATAAATACAGATAAGGATTCTGAAATAAGAGTACGCAGGCTGTCAATCTTTCTAACGCCGAAGGGCATAGCGGTTTTTAAGCCGTCCATCTGCTGATAACGCAGAGTGGCAAACTGACACATACTCGCGCGAGCTGTTGTAAGGATAGCTTCCGTATCGCTGTCGAGCTGTTCCTTTGTATCAGCCGTGTGTACCAGAGTAATAACCGCAAACATCATTCTCTGGTCGCGTTCTGTCAGGTCATCAAGCATTTCACGCATTTCCTTACGCTGCTGTTCCATTTCGTAGGGCACTTCCGCAGAATAGTTATTGTTTGTATTCTGCCGCCTTTGCCAATTCGTGATATTTGTTTCAACGCCGAGTAATCTGTTCTCGGCTTCTCTGACAGCTTCATCGGTAGGTACGGGAATAACGTCAATAGACATCATAAGATTGCTGTTAAGCTCTGTGAGCTTTGCGACCATATCGTCCTTGACGTAGTTTGCGTATTCACGCAGGAATAAAACTCTGCCGTAGCGTTCTCCGATTTTGAAATAATCGCTCTCAAACTCAAAGGAATCGGGACAAATGCTGTCCTTAAAGCTGTGTCCTTTCTTGCGTGAGGATTTAATATCAAAGTGGAAGTCGCTTTCGTGCCCCGCGTTAAAGAAGTCATGAGCGATACGAAGTCGCTCAGACGCGTCAAGCTCTACGAATTTACTGCCGAGCTTCGCAAATTTAGCGGAAAGCTCCGCTCCGACGCGGGCAAAATATTTACGGGCTTCTTTGATATTGTTTTTACAGATAGTAATAGTAACGTACTTATCCTGAATCATAGAATTACTGCCCGTTATTTTGTCCGTAATCATATCGTTATACTCCACGCGATAAATATCGTGAAAGTCGTTGCGCAGAGGTATGAGTATTCGTTTTTCAACGTCATCGCGGTTGATACGTCTGTTGTTGACGGTTATCTTTGTTGTAGCCGCGCTGTCAAAGGAGTTGAGAATACTTGAATATGAGAGGAACATAGTCCTTCTTTCTTCATCGTCCGCTACTGCGTAGTTAATATCGGTAAAGCTGAAAGATTTTGAGTACATATCCTTACCGACCTTGAATATACCGTCATCATAGACGGTATGAACAGGAATAACGTCCTGCGCGCATTTCGGGATTTTGAATTTCTCTTTATCTCTTTTGAAAAGCTCCCGCAGAGTTTTCATCTTTTGTATGCCTCCTTTATCTTTTTATCAAATTCAGGCTTCATCAGGTTATAGTAGGTATTGTCAGCCTTGTAGACTAACTTTTTAGGAGTAAGTATTTCGGATTTGACAAAGGCTACGATAAACTTTTCCAAAGTCATACCGTTATATTTGATAAAGCCAAGAGCCGCAAAAGGAACGGCGCAGATAATGCAAAGCCAAGATACGACCTCTGTACCCAAAACAGGCTTTAGCAAAAAGAACACTCCGACGGCAACTCCTACGGCAAGGGCTGAAAATATACATTGCCGCAGAGTAAGTCCGAAAAATACCGCTTCGGAGTATTCCCGTATTTCTTTATTTATTTTTACTTCCATATAAACATCCTTTCTTTAAAGTCCCATCATTTCTCTGACGATACGTTCAGACATTTTGATTGTGCCGACTAATACAAGCATATTAAAGATAAGCTCTCCTATATATGCCCATACCTGTGTGACCGCCGCCGCGTCGGTATCTACATGAGGCGGTGAACCCGCGAACAGCGAAAAGATTACACAGGCAAGCACAATAATCGCACCTTCAAGGCAAACGGCACAGTAGCTCTTTATAAAGCTCTTTCCAACGTGCTGTGTAGGCTCGCCCGCGAAGGTCGATAAAGGTATCGGCGCTATAGCTGTGTACATATATAGTTTAAAGAATCGTCCGTAAACGGTCATTATCATAATCAAGGACAGTACCGTTACAAACAGACCGCCTATAAGCGTAACTGCCCATAGTGGTATACTCTCAAAAAAATTACAGTCCTCAATTGTCTTTATCAGCGATTTAGGTAAAACAGTCTGGTCGGCTGTACCTAAACCTGATGAATTGATTATTGTACTGATTGCTCCCTGAATAATGGAAAACAGAGTAGTCATAAGCTCCATACCGTTTGTAATAACAGCTTTAGCGAGAATAAACCGTACAAACAGCTTAACAGCGTGTTCGGGTTTCTTTATCTCCGCAAAGCTGCCGCAGGTCTTTACCATACCCGCCAAGAAAAACAGTACAAGTAAAGCAAGTCCGACAGCCTGCAAGCCGTCGTTTATGTTTACTATCGCTTTCCATATTCCGCCGCCCTTGAAGTTTTTGGGCGAGGTCGTTAGTAAGCTCCATATCGTTGTCAGAACATCGTTCCAAGTGTCGAGAGCGTTTTGCAAGTTCTGTACAACCCAGTTGTCTGACATAGGTTTCCTCCTTTCAAGATTAGGGAGCGCAGACAAAAACTACGCTCCCTGTTAGATTTAAGAGCCTGTTACCAAGTTTAAGATTTCTTTAGCGAAGGTGATTACTACGCCGCCCGCGACGGTAAGAAAGCCGTTGGCTCTCTGCGACGGATCGTGGCTCTTGAGCGATAAACCTACCTGAACAATACCAAAGCCCAAAAGGATAAGTCCGATTGCTCTGATAAGTCCGAAAATGAATGTAGATAAATTGTTTACGGCAGTTAAAGCCTGATTGCTTCCCGCCGCGAAAACAGTTACCGATAAACAGGCTGAAAACACTACCGCTATAACAACGGCACAGTAAATGCTGAAAGCTTTTTTTGCCTTTCCTCTGACGGGAAGGCGTTTTGTGTTTTTGTTTTTGATTATCATATAAAATTCCTCCTAAATAAGTTCAAATAGTGTTTGTAAATCTTCTTCGGACATAAGCTCGTAGGTAGTTTCGGGATAGTCCGCTTTACCTTCTTCATCGTTATCGTCATATACAAAACGATAAGCGACGGAAGCTACGTCATTACGAACGTTTCCGTGTTCATATATCTTACCTTTGCCGTCAGCCGATAAAGCTACGTTTGGATGTTTTAAAATATCGTACTTTAAATCCATTATGGGACGCTCGCCCCGGATAAAGAGAATAGCGTACTGATTATCAAGCAAGCGTACCTCATCGGGAAACATAAGCTCTCTTCCCGAAAGCTGATAGTTGGTTGAGTAGTTACCGTTTCTGCCTGTGCTTCTGCCGTAGGTGTTAATATCAATCGTTGCTTTTCCAAGCTCCTTTGAAACAGCTTCGTGCGTACTTTGTTCATTACCGCCGAGGTAAAGAAATTGGTCGCAGTTACCTTTGATGCTTTCCCATTGCTTTTCAAAGAGAGCTTTAATCTGAGCCAAGTTTTGCAGAATAATACTTACAAATACTCCGCGAGAGCGCATAGTAGCTAACTTGTTCTCAAAATCATCTGGAAGCGAAACATTGGCAAACTCGTCCATCAGAAAATGAACAGGTACGGGCAATTCACCCTTATACACATCATCAGCCGTACCGAGTAATTGTTGAAAAAGCTGTGTGTACAGCATTGATACAAGAAAATTAAAGCTCGTATCGGTATCGGGAATAATAGCGAACAGCGCCGTTTTACGCTCACCAATCAGATTAAGCTCCAACTCATCCGTCGCGGTTAATGCCGCTACGCTGTCCAACAGGAATTTATCGAGGTGTGAAGCAAGCGTTATTTGGATTGATTGCAAGGTTTTAGCGGCTCCCTTGTGGTACATATCGTAATAGCGTACAGCGATATGGTTCGGCTCGTCGTAACGGAGTTGGTCAAAAAGAATATCGAGAGCCGACGGTATGCTCACGTCATCGCCCTCAATGTTGGCGGCTCGCAGCATTTCCATAATCATAGAGAAATTCTGTTCCTCAACGGGAGCTTCGTGATAAAGGTAAAGTACCAATGCCATTAAAAGCATTTTTGCCGTATCCTCCCAAAAGGGATCATTGCTCTGAGCGTCCTTCGGCGTGGTAGCTTTGAACAGATTGGTAACGAGCTTCTGAGCTTCGTCATCGTTACGGATATATACGAAGGGATTGTAACAATGGCTTTTTTCCATATGCAGAAGGTCAAGCACCTTTAGCTCGTATCCTTTGGATAATAAAAGATTACCCGTATCTCTCAGCATTTCTCCCTTCGGATCGAGAACGACAAAGGAAGTATTTGCCTGCATTAAATTAGGCTTACAGTAAAAGCGTGTTTTACCCGCGCCTGAACCGCCGACAACAATAGTGTTGAGATTACGGCGGTGCTTTTTAGTGTTCAGACCTATACAAACATTCTGCGTCAGAAGTTTATTATTAGAGGCGGGACGTTGTTTGTATTTATGGTTTACCTTTGAAGCCGAACCCCATTTAGCCGAGCCGTGTTCTTCACCTTTGCGGTAATTGCGTAGTGTGGAAAAGTAAATAGCAATACCAAAGCCATAACACAGAAGTAAAACGAGGACAGTTTTTAAGCTGTCCTCGCAAAACTGTATATTAAACGGTTGTTCAAAGGCTTTCGGCAAGCCTTTCATTATAGTTTCAATTCCTCCGCTTACAAAGGGTGCTGCCTTTAAAGCAAGCCATAAGACAGGAAGTACACCTATTGCGGAAAGGATGATTACAGATTTTCTGCCGCTATCTTGCTGTGTCATCTCGTGTAATCACCTTCATACTCCGCGTAGGCGCTTTTCCGACCTTAACAATCAGCTCGTCGATTCCGTCGGTAGCCTTGCCTTTTTCAAGCTGAGCATTCTTCTCGTCGCACAGGGAGCGAAGCAGGATGCCTTGCTCGTTGGAGTCAAAGACAAGATAAAAGCGTTCTTCTTTCATAATTACCTCGCCATTTCCTGTGAGCGAGCCTGTTTCCGACGGTAAAGCTCGTCGGTTACTCTCGTCGCAATCTCGTTCATAGACTGACGGATACCCGAAAGCTCCCGCTTGATTTCTTTAGGCTCGGCGTTTCTGAGCTTATCGGGAATATCGCTGATGTTAAAAGCCTGAGCGTCTACTCCGTACTTTTTGCACAGCATATATCCGATACAGGCAGCGTTGAAGCCTAAATCTCTGCGGCTGTAAACGTCTGAGTTCATAGAGAGCTGGGCGTAACCGAGTTCCTGCGCTACGCTCTGACAAAGAGCAACCGTATCCTTGTTGCCTTTCTTAATGTAAAGAGTTTGCTTATCGTTATCGTAGTACGACGGTCTGTCCTCGTAAGGTAAGCTGTCAACATACTGAACGTCAACCTCTGAGGTCATCACCATAGCTTTAACAAGCTCTCTCGGATTGCGGTTGGCGGTAGGTGCTGAAGCTCGTCTGCCGCTTGTCTGCGATACGTCAAACACCTTTTTGACGTTATACGCAATACCCTGAGAGCCGTCTTTCTTGATGTACTCGGTAGGCTCAAGCATAGAAATACTCTTTTCGCCGCGTTTTACTCTCACGTTATCCTGCGCCCAATCAGCGTAGGATTTAAGCTGTGAGGCTTCGGGCTTCTGAGAATAAATCAAAAGCGTATTCACAGCGGAATATCGGTCAAGCCTGCTTTGAGTATTTAAGTAATTCTCGAAGTGTTCGGGGTTGCTTACAACGTCAAGCGCGGTTTCATCAACACGCTTGTAAATATCGTCCTTTTCAGCCTGTTTTTTCTCAGCCCATTCCTCAGGCGAGTATTTTGGCTCGGTCGGATTGTTGGCTTTATGGGGCTTAAAGTTTCCTGTCATAGATTATCTCTCCTTGTCTTTGGGTTTTCTTTTTGGCTGTCGGTGAACAGTATGACGGTTTCCCGACTTTGCTTTTGAGCGTTCCCGCGCCGCTTCTCTCTGTTTCTGCTCCGAAATACGTTTAGCTTCATCGAGTTTTTTCTTTACGGAAGGACGTGCCTTTTCGGAACGTACAGCGCCCTTGTCAGCAACGGTGTCCGTTAAGTCGTAGCTGCGCCTTGACGGAGGGTCTTTTTCCGTTTTGGCGGCGCTGGGGTTTTCGTGAGCGGATTTTTCTTTCTTTATAGGCTTTTCAGCCTGTTCCTGCTCGGAGATAACCTCCTTTGACTTTTCGGGACGGTCACGCTCTTGTTCCTTACGCTCCTTGATGTCACGCTCGGCTTCGGTAACAATAGAAGTCTTATCAACATTACCAAGCTCAAATCGATCAAAGATACGCTGGATTTTTGCTGAATCTTCCTCGCGGCAAATGATGTCAACCTCATCATTTTCGCCCTTGGAGTTTTTGTCTTTTAGCACACAGTAAAGTACGCCGTATTTTTTTGCCTGCTCCGTAAACTTTTTAAGGTTTTTATTCGGAACGGCGAATACTGATAACGGCTTGCCCGACTTAATCATAGAAGTCAGTCGGGATTTACCTTTGGTTTTAGTCGGCTGTTTCAGGGTAGAGGCGAGGAGCAGAGCGACGTTTTTCGCCGCCGAGCCTGTCAGCCTTGCTACAACCTCAAAGCCTTCAAGTGATAAGCGTACAACCTGTTCAGCCGCGTCACCTGAATTGTTCATATTTTTTCATCTCCTTTTCATTGGTTTTTTCGTCTGCGATAACCTGTTCCAAGTTCTGCTCCATAACCTTTGAGCGCTCGGCAATATCATCACAGAGTTTAATCTCCTTTCGGAGCTTACGGATATTCTCGGTTGTCCGAGATAGCTTTTCTCTTGCCTTAGACAGCGTAACATCATCAGTTTTCAATCGTACTTGCTTGCGGAGGTGTTCTCTGTCGGCAATGAGCTTGATTAAATTCTCCTCAACGGAGTGTTTATAACTAAAGAGCTGCTCGTCGGTAGAAATATTATGACGGGCAAGCAAAGTGACCTGTGCCGTAAGGCTTTCAAGCCGCGTCAAGTCGTCGCGTAATAAATAGTGGATTTCGGAAGGCTTCGGCTTTTGATACTTAGGCAGAGTTCCGAGCTTGTAGCAATAGTAAAGATACAAACGGTACAGTCCGCTTTGACGCAAAATCTTATGCTCTCGCGTCGGCAGGTTATACTGCCGTTTCTTAAACTCTCCGTTATGGAAACGTTTTATCTCCACTTTGGCACGGTTACGGTATATCCTTTCGCTGATAGCCTCGTTGGTATAATCGTCGCCGAGCTTGTAAAGCCTGACAGCCTTCTTGTAGCCTTTGGGGATAACAGTCCAATACTTATGATTGCTTTTGAAATCGGGTATGTATCCCATCTGTTTCAGATTGTATTCAAGCTCAATCATACTTCGGCTGTGGCTGATAGCCTTATCAATAACCTCGCGGAGAATACTGTACCGATTTGGCATACCTGCCTTATCCAATTTGTTGTAATAATATTCGTTAGGCTGTTGACGTTTCGGATTTGTTATGTAGTCAAGACCGTATTTCTCACAAAGCCTGTCGGCTATGTGTCTAAACTTGAACCAAGACGTATCCTGACAGCGTTTACCGTCCGTAAAGGAAACGGAGTTAATAACGAAGTGACAATGTAGGTGTTGAGTATTAAGGTGTGTAGTCACTAACACTTGAAATCTTTCGCCCCAAACTTCTTTAGCGAATTCCATTCCGATTTTGTGGGCGAGTTCGGGAGTGATGTTTTGCTCCTTAAACGAAAGGTATCCGTGATATGCCTGGATACCGTCGGTCTTACCGAAGCTCTGTTTTACCGTTATGAATTGAGTACGGGCAGTAGCGGGATTGCAGTTAATTCCGTCAACGTAAAACTCACGCTCGGTTTTCTCCTCGTCTTTTGCATAGGCTATTACGTCGGAGAGTGATTGGTATTCCTGCTCGCTGTAATTCGGGTTTTGAGTTTTTTCGGGATTACCCGCGTAGTCGAGAACATAGGAGAGGTTATACTTAACCGCCCACAGCTTAGTTACTGCCATTTCAGGTTACTCTTTTCGGGACGTAAAAACTTGGATTCAATATCCGCCTGAAATTCGTGCCAGCGTTTAGCTTCCTTTTGCAGCATAGTAGCGTCAACAAATCCGAGAGAGTTAGCCTTGACCGCGAGCTGATTTATGTTGTTGCCGATTGTGGACAGCTCACGCATATATTTGTAAAACTCCGCGTCGGGTTTTTCTCTCGGTACAAAGCCGTTCATCAGCGTTCTTACCAAAGAAGAAACGCTCATACAGGTCATATCGGCTTTAGTTTTCCATTGTTCCGCTTCCTCTTTAGTCAGGCGGATATGATAACTAACTATCCTTTTCATTTTTCTTATCTTTAACCTCATATTTCCTTATGCTGTTGATTTGCAGAAGGCACATCAAAAATATACCGATACCCGCGCCGATAATCAGGCTCAGTACAATAGACAATATAGGGTTCATAGATTAACTCCTTTCAAAATTCGGGGTTTTAGGGGCAGCGCCCTTAACAAGCGTTTTGGTGTTTGTAGCCGTTTGTGGCTACAAATACACTGCTTGCTAAGATTTTACATCGCTGTCTACCGCCCCGAAAATAAATGTTATCTTTCATAATCCTTGTGCTTTGGTTCAATGGGATAAACCTTAATATCGTCGCCCTTATGGTAGAACCGTTCAGGCTTTTTGAACATCTCGCTGTACTTTTTTACCTGTTCATCTGAAAGGCTCTGATAGTTTTCAGAGTCAACAGGCGCACAGCAAATGAAGAACGAGCCTGCGATAATTTCCTTGATTTTCTTCTCGTCTTTATCATAGGGAGGAGTATATATCGCTCTGTTTAGCGGTAAACCTTTCATCTTTCCTTCTTCGTTACAAACGAGTACGGCATTATCATCAAAGGGATAATATTCCTCAATATATCCATCGACTAACTTCTGCATAGCCTTTAGTTCATTGGGGATGCTTAACTTTTTTGGCGGGTGTTTCGGCTCAATATACAGTACGGTTATCCTGTTTTTATTTGTGTTATCAACCGCCTTATCTGCATCAAAACTAATCTTTACGAAGCCAATGTCATCGCAATAGTAAAACCCTTTTTTAAGGCTGCCGCCCTCGACGATTTCCACTACATCGGAAACCGAAAGGGAGTGAGCGAAGTAATCAATCGGACGATCCGTATTAAACTTTTTGAACACATCCTCAAGATTATTACAACTCACATTAGCGGAGTAAACCTTGTTGTAGAGCGAGCTGTCAACCTCTCGTGTTCCGCATAATCTCTCAACTGACGACAACGGAAAAAACTTCAATCTCTTTCCGTCGCGTTCAGAATCAATCTGATAAATGTTAATTTTCATCAACGTTCAAAGTTCCTTTCTATGTTTTTACTTCTCGCAAGTCCTGTGTGCAAGCACAGGTATTCGTTAAAATCCTTACCGCAGGGAGCAGGAAAATCAATGACCTCTAACCGTTCCTTCAAGAGCGTTTTTATCGTTCTTGTTGCGAGAGTTCCGGCGAGGTCATTGTCAAAATGAGTATATAGCTTTTGGGTTTCGGGGTGTTCGGCGAGGTAGTTTTTGAGAGCTAAAGGCAGCTTTGATTGTTCAATATCCTTTGCGGGTGAATACACGCCCGCAAGGGATATGTGATTAGTCATAAAAGGATTTCTGCCTTTAAATTTGAGTAAGGTTGCGTATGAAAGAAGGTCGATCGGGCATTCAAATAGATGTACCGTAGAGCATTTGTTGTCAGCCAATCTGAACGAGTACGCCTTATCACTACCTGAACATTCGCCCATAATACGCACAACTCCCGTTGAACGATAACCTGCGTATTGAGGTTTTTTATCTCCGTCAAGTCCTAAAAACACGAGATTATGATACGGCAGACTTTCGTACATCATACCGTTATCTATGCAGTAGTTTATGATTTTATCATCAATTCCTCTGCCGTGAAGATAACGGATAATAACATCATTAGAGCTGCTGTGTTTGGGTAACTGCAACGGCTTTTTCTCACTTTTATTCTCGCTGATATATACAGGCGGAGCTACGGCACAACGTCCGACTATTACCTCAACAGCTTCAACAAAGCTATATCCTCGTACCTTAATCAGATAATCAAGAGCCGTATATCCGCCGATACCGTGCGACCACCACATCCATTTCCCGTTGGAAATCTTTAGGCTGTCGTGTGATTTGGTGGTGTATGTGTCGCCCGAAATCTTTACAAGCTCCTGCGGCTCGTAGTTTTTCAGATATGTCAGCAAGTCCATTTTGCGTGCTTCAATTACCGCCTGCGGTTCTATGTAGGGCAAAATATCACCTTCCTTATGTTTTGTTGAATAGTTCACTAATAACGAAGTGAAGTTTTCAATGAAGCTGTTGACATTCCAATTAATATCTCGTATAATTCAATTGAGAAGTTAAATAATATGTAAGTGAAGTTCTCAATAGGAGTTGTTATTAATGGAAATTAAACGTGATTCATATTTATCTCAGCTTAAATCATTCGCTTTGGACGGTCAGGTCAAGGTCATAACAGGTATTCGCCGTTGCGGTAAATCCTATCTGCTCCGTACAATTTATAGGAATTACTTATACGAGCAAGGTGTAAAGCCCGAACAGATCATAACTGTCGAGCTTGATCTTGCGAAAGATATTCGTTACCGTAACCCACTGGAGCTTGCGTCATATGTAAGGGGCATTGCCGAGGGCAAAAGCGAACAATACTATCTCTTTGTGGACGAGATTCAGATGTCTGACGAGGTTCCCAATCCTTACAATCCAGACGGTGCAAAGATACGATTTTATGACGCTCTTAACGACCTCAAAGAACTGTCAAACTTGGATGTGTATGTTACGGGCAGTAACTCAAAAATGCTGTCAAGCGATATTCTCTCTGAATTCAGGGGACGTAGCGACGAGATAAGAGTACATCCGCTATCGTTTGCAGAATATTATTCTGCAGCAGGCGGCGACAAAACAGAAGCTTTCTTTGATTACGCTCTATACGGAGGTATGCCGCTTGTTCTGTCGCGTCCTGATGATGAAGCAAAAATGAGTTATCTGAAATCTCTTTTTTCAGAGGTATATATCAAGGATATTATTGATAGAAAAAAGATCAAAAGAGAAGATGTACTTTCGGGTATTTTGGATTTACTATGCTCGTCTGTCGGCTCTCTTTCTAATCCTTCAAAAATCGCAAACTCAATGAATTCTGTTCAAAAACGAAACGGGGAAAGTATTGTTTCCACCAATACCGTCAGCTCATATATAAGTCACTTAGAGGATGCTTTTCTATTCAGCGAGTGCAAGCGATATGATGTAAAGGGTAAGTCGTATTTTGACTATCCAAACAAGTATTACTGTGAGGATGTAGGCTTGCGAAACGCCCGTATCGGCTTCCGTCAAAACGAAATGACGCATATAATGGAAAACATCGTCTATAACGAATTAGCTATACGCCGTTGTTCAGTGGATATCGGTATCGTGTATTCTTCCGAGAAAAACAAATCCGGAAATCGTCAAAACGTTGCGAGAGAAATAGATTTTATAGCTACAAAGGGTGGCAAGAAAATATATATCCAATCCGCCTACGCTATGGAAACTGATGATAAAATCGCTACAGAATCCAAACCGCTTTCCCTGACCGGAGATTCTTTCCCGAAGATAATAGTCAGACAAGATATCCGAAAAAGATGGTATGATGATAACGGATTCCTCAATATCGGTATTATTGATTTTCTTCTTGACGATACAATATTCTGATTTAAACCGCAGGTTTTAATATCCTGCGGTTTTTTATCGCTCTCTATTATCGTTGCTTATTTGAGGTGTTGATTCACATTCCTGTGGCTCGCCGCCGACAAATTCAGGCTCGTGTTTATCTACGCTCAAAAGGGCGTTGAGTTCATTAAGCCGAGCGTTTTTCTGCTTTAGCTCATCCTCCTGCGCGAAAGGCTTTTCAACTTCGACCTTTGCGGTTTCAAGTTGTGCTTTAACATCTGCAAGTGCTTCCTCATAATCTTCGAGATCTGATTCCATACCGTCAATAGCGTTATCCATTCTAGTAATGTTACCGTAAACATCAGCACCAAGACTGACGGTGTGAGTGTAAGCTCCTTTGATGTTCACCTTGTATTCGTGAGCAAAAGTGTCAAATAAAAGCTCCGTCTTAAAGCCGCGATACTCTCCGAGAGGAGAAGGTTCGGGGCTTGTCTTGCCTTTACAAGCCTCGATTATCAGTTCTCCCGCTTCTGCTTTTTCTGTATAGTTATAATCGTTGATTATCATACCGACAAACTTGCCGTCTTTTTCTTTCGGGTGAGCTTTAGCTGTTTCAATGTCTTTCTTAACACCTTGTATTCTCGCTGTAAGCCTTGAAATTTCCTGCGGATAATACTTAACAATCCTATCCTCAAGCTCGTATTTTTCAGAGAGATAATTTGATTTAAGCAGGTTCAGCTTCTGCACCTGAATGTCCAAATCCATCTTTTCTTTGATGTACGGATTGCCTGTCGCAAGCATTTTTACCTCGGCATAAGATAAAGCTGTCGCGTCAATATCCTCCGCTGAACGAACAGGAGATTTTGAGGTCATAATCTGGGAAGCGAATTTTTGCTTACCCTCAACAAGCTGATATAGGTACGCGTCAAAAGTCTGCTCGGTGACATAACGGTAGATATGTACATCGGTGTTTTCATTGCCCTGACGTACAATTCTGCCCGCGCGTTGCTGTAAATCAGAAGGTCGCCACGGACAATCTAAGTCGTGAGAAGCTATGAGCTTGTCCTGCACATTTGTACCCGCGCCCATCTTCTGAGTAGAGCCCATAAGTATTCTGACTTCGCCTTTTCGGGTTTTCTGAAACAGCTCCCGTTTCTTAACCTCGGTGTTGGCTTCGTGTATAAAGCGCACCTCGCTTTCGGGGATACCGCGCTCAATCAGTTTTTTGCGAATGTCGGTATATACGGAAAACTCCGCGTCGGATTTAGGAGTAGACAGGTCGCAAAATACAAGCTGAGCCGACTTCTGTTCTTTAGTTTCAAGCCATATTCGGTAAATGTTATCAGCACAGGCGTTAACCTTACTGTTTTCAAAATCAGGGAGCATAGGATTAATCATACGCTGGTCAAGAGCGAGCTTTCTGCCATCGTTTGTGATTTTCAGCATATTATCCTCGTCGGGCTGTACCATTCTATTTCTAACCTTCTCGGCTCTGTCTGAAAGGCTTTTTACCATATCCTTTTGAACGTCGGACGGTTTAACCGCGATATTCTCGTAGTGTGCTTCGGGAACGGGAAGGTCAAGCATATCAGCTGTCTTAATATCTGCAACCTCTTTAAACATTGACATCAGTTCCGGCAGATTAAAGAATTTAGCGAAGCGGGTTTTCGGACGGTAGCCTGAGCCTTCGGGGCAGTGTTTGTCAAGATGTTTTCTGTAACTTTTCTAAATCAAATTTATCCGAAAAGAAACCGCCTGCAATCTCGTGTCTGCACATATC
>JAHLAX010000108.1 GCA_020625875.1 bacterium
ATCACCAATATGCTCAGTCAAAGCTGCTAAACTAACCATTCCAAAAGAGAGAACAATTTGTGGCAAGGTGCTCCAATCAAACGTGGTAAAGTTGACATGTAAGAAAGCAAAATCTGGAATGGAAAAAATACCTTTCCAAGCTAACTGCGTAGTGTCAACAAGAGGAATACCGCAAAGGGTTAAAATGAAACTAATTACATATCCAACCAAAAGTCCAATAAGGAATGGAAGTGTGCGGACAAGCCCTTTGCCATAGTGCGCGCAGATAACTACTGTGAGAGCAGTAATAACTGCTACTAAAATACCCCATAAAGAGTAACTGCCCGCAACTAATGCATACGTCGGGATAAAAGTCGCAAGGTTTGCGCCAATTACAATAATTGTAGTGCCTGCAATCAGCGGTGGAATCAGGTTATATAACCATTTAACTCCCCAACGCTTGATAGCCAGGGCCGCGCATGAATAGATAATTGCGATAACAGCACCACCAAGAATAACTCCAGTGAAGTTCTTTTCAACAGCACCACTTAATGCAATAGCGCCAATAACAGCTGATACTGTTGCTCCACTGTTGGATATTACAATTGGGGCTTTAAACCCAGTGATTAACAGGAAGCATATAGTTCCAATACCGGCCGCAACAAGGCCAGCTGAAATGCTTGTCCCGCAAATCGTAGAAATAAGAATTGTTGCTGTTAAAACTGCAAATACAAACTGTAGAGTATAACCAATCGCATCTTTCCAGTTTCTTGGCTTCTCATGAAGGGAATAATTAACCATAATATACCCCCCTTCCAGCTAGATAGGATGGTGCATGTCTTTGCTCATCCCAATACTTTAAAGCTGCGATAGCATCATCAATATTTGATACTAAAACTCCAGCTTCTTTGATTAAGCCAGTTACATATAAATTCTGATAACTATATTGTTGTTCTCCCAGACTAGCTGCGCCGCCAGTATCTTTTTCAGCGGAATGCGTGAGGAACATTTGTCGATTATCTGTACAAATTCCAATGATAATTTTATCATCGCCTCTCCGAATCTTTTCCCGCATGACACCGATTTCAGCACTTGTTCCGGCCGGGATAACATCACCATCAATACAAGCAATCAAAGCATCTACATTATCGAGCCTATCATTATCTCCTTTGGCAATTTCTTTAGAGCCTGCGAATTTTTTCTTACCTTCTGGACCGTTTATATCAGTATTTTCTACTGGACTATAAAGGTCAATTCCAGGAATTGCATCTCTAATTTTTTTCGCCCATTCAGTATTTCTTAATATGTCGCCATAGTAAAAAATACTACCTGCTAAATAAGCTTTCATATATTTACTCCTTTTTTATTCAGTTTGTATTAATTATATCATAAAAAATTAAAAAAATCAACCTTCTTAATGGAAGGCTGATTCATAAGCCCAATCAGTAAGAAATTTATGACTAAATTCAGATATGTCATAACGTTTCATATATTTATTAATTGCTTCATAAGTGGCATCATTAATTGTTCTATATGATACATAAATACCTTCGTCAATAAGGCTTAATTTAACAATATTTGCCCAGCCTTTTTCCATTAAAAACTCGTCAGCATAAGTATACTTGGCATGAGGATAATACTCTTTAATAAATTCTGCTGGCCAGATGTCTAATCGTTCAGGTTGTTTGCGATTTTTGGGGAATTCAATTATTTCTCCTTTATCTGTAACCCATGCTATTTCTTTCATTAGTTTTTCGCCCTTTCTACAAAATGTTTTAATTCTTCTATGTCTTCATAAAAGATTCTTACACGATTATTAAAACGAAGAAGTATCCTATCTACGTGAAAATGTCCAAAAGCCCAAGCAGTCCAAGAGATTTTATCCTTAAAGCCTTCCATCCAAATTTCCATAGAGTTATCAACAGAACTTTGGTCAATTTGCTTTAAGAATAAATCAGTTGGTTCCCAAGAAAGCGGGCATGTATGGCTTAACACCAGGTCAAAATGCTGGCCCGTATATAATGATATTTTATCCATTTCTTCTTGAGAAAGTTGTTCTTG
>JAHLAX010000190.1 GCA_020625875.1 bacterium
ATCAGACCTCACGGCTTCGGGCGCAACCGTTTCGGTTCCGGCTGGTTACTATGCCGAGGCAGCTTCTAAGTCAGTAGCTTCCGGCTCCGCCTCAACTCCGGCAACGACAATTACGGCGGATCCGTCAATAAGCGTCTCGTCTTCTGGGTTAATTACCGCAACAGCAAGCGCAACGAAGAGCGTGACTCCTTCTGTTTCGGCGGGGTATGTCTCGGCCGGGACAGCAGGGAATATCACGGTTAGCGGAAGTGATACCCTTCAACTCACAACTGACAGTGGCTCAACGGTAACCCCGACAACGTCATCTCAGACGGTGAGTGTGAGTGGTAAATACATGACGGGGAATATTACGGTAGGTGCGATCCCATCTAATTACATCACAACGGCTGACGCTACAGCGAGTGCTTCGGATATCATTTCCGGGGAGACTGCGTATGTTAACGGCACGAAGGTGACAGGAACGCTTACGGTGAGAACGATATATCAAGGCTCGTCGGATCCTTCGAGTTCACAGGGAGTGAATGGCGATATTTTCGTGAAGGTGGTGAGTTAATGGCAACGATAAGACTTGTACCAACCACTTACTACCTCAGTAACTCATAGTATCTTTCGGTGAGCAACGCATCTAACATGTACACGAACACCGATTCGACAACGTACGCCACGGTAACCAATAGCCGAACCAGCACTTCTTCGTACTATATCTACGTCCGTGGGTTTAATTTCAGTGACGTTCCGAGTAATGCCATTGTGAGTTCTTTTACCGTAAAGCTGAAAGGTTACTACCAAAACGGTTATGCTCAAGCGATGTACCTTTACGATGGCACGAGTACGTCGATGGGAACCAGTACAGACACGTTCTCAAGTTCGACCGAAACCCACACGTTTAACTGCACAGCGACGTGGGAAGAAGTTGTAGCTGCCGGGGCAGACTTCGGCATTAGGGTTAACTGCCGAAGAGCATCAAGAAATACAACTTCGTACGTTTACATATACGGTGCTGAAATAGAGGTCACGTACACTGTTCCAGTTTCGGCTACTGTAACGTCTACTCTTACTGGTGACGGCACAATCAGTCCTTCGGGTGCGTATTCAACATACGAGGACACGGAGTACGAACTCACGATCACTCCGACAACGAAAACCGATGCGGTAACAGTAACGAAGGATGGCGTAGATGTTACATCGCAATTGGTTGCTCACGGTGTTGGCGGAACTTTAAGCACAGTCCTCGGAAGCTATACCCTTGTTTCGGGAAGCTTTAATTCCGGCGAAAGCTGGTTCGAAGGGCGAGAAGGCAATGGGTACGATACCGATGATACAACGACAAGTAACTACTATTCCGGTGGTTCATCGACAATTGCTGTGTTTACATACGACATGGGCGTTACTCTTCCATCGAATGCGAATATAACGAGAGTCTACGTGATGGTCAACGCTCACGCAGAAAGTACGTCAAACTCTTCTGAGTATATGTGCGCTCAGTTGATTAGCGGATCCAAGGAACTCACCGAGGAACTGAACTGGAAAGAGGTCGGCACTTCGAACAGTACGGAAACCCTTGAAGCCACTA
>JAHLAX010000191.1 GCA_020625875.1 bacterium
GTAAGAGAGAATTGATGAGCAAAAGAAAATGCCAAGAATTTCAAAGCTAATCTAAGAAATTTTGGGGATAGTGTAGAGAAATTCTTGTATAGAGCACCTAAAGATTTTGAGAATTGGGTATATAAAAATCTACCTTCTAAATGAATTCTACAAGCAGAGATGGGGAAAGAAATAACAGATGAAGAATATAAAAATATTATAGAAGATAGATTACTAAACAACAAATTAAGTGTAAAAGATTATAATGAAAGTTTAGATAAAGAAATTCAGGCATATAGAGATAAAATTTGACTTGACCCTGTTATAGAAAACTATTTCAATAAACATTGAATAGTAGAATCAACAGTAAATGGAGTATGACCACGATATAAAATGGCAGGAGAAACTGCTTGAAACTGGGATATGTTATTATGAATGTGAGCAAGTATAATCAATCCTGGTATTTGATTAATGGTAATGGGAACCGATACTTTTGCTAGAGAAAATCAAGAGAGTTTTGATAGTTTAATTAATGCTCAAACTAAGCAATGAGTATCTTATGAAGATGCTTATGATAATGCTAGTAAATGAGCATTAGTAGTATGAGCTGTAAATACAGCTATTGAGCTATGATTAGAGAAATTCTTATGATGAGTTGAAACTACAACAGCAAGTAATATCAAGAAAATGATAACTAAAGATTTGAATAAAGAGGTAACAGATATGGTTGCTAAGAGATGAATAATTGACTTATTGAGAAGATGACTAACTACACAAGCTAGAGCATCAATGGAAGAATGATTAGAAGAAATATTCCAACAGCTAACACAGAATATAGCAGTATCTCAATATGACCCAGATAAGAAGATATCTGAAGGATTGTGGGAAGCTTTTGAGTGAGGAGCATTAAATCCAATGAACTTATTAGCATGAACTACAGAAATAATATCTGCACCTACTCTTTCAGATACAGATAAACAAACATTCGTTAATTGGGCTAATACATTAGATGTAGGATGAAATCAAGTAGCAGATGGATTTAATCCTAAGAGTATTGTAAATAATATTAAGAATTGATGACTATACTCTATGGCTCCTACACTTTCAAATATACAACAAGATAATCAATGATGAATATACAACCAAGCAGGAGTTCAAACAAATAGCCAAGTAGATAATCAAACAAATAATTGAAGTACTTTTGGAGAGTTTATAGAAGAAGAAAATTTTGATTGAATTGAAAATGAGCAGAAAGCTGAGGAAGGAGTGAAAAAAGAGGGAAGGTTTGATAAGGAGTTAGATTGATTAGATGATAATGTAAGAGAGAGAATAAGGAATAATCCTTATGCAATAGAATCTTCAAAAGAAGTAATAAATAACTTAAAGAATAACCCATGATTTGATTATTTAGATTGGCAGACAGAACAATACGAGAATATATTGGATTCAATAGTAGAGAAATTAGATAATGCCGACCAAAAAAGAAGTAAGGATGTAGGAGTTTTATATGATGATTTAGAAAAAGCTAACAAACCTATTGATGTAACGAATATACAGAACAATTTAGAGCAATATCAAAGAAGTATAGATGATTTAGGAGATGTTCTTTCAAATACAGATAAAGCAAGATTGCAGAATATACTAAAGAATATTGAAGAAATATGAGATTGAACTATGGATGTATGGAAAGTAAGGAAAATTATAGATAGATTTGCTAAAAAATGAGATTGAGTAACAAGTTACTGACTAAACTTAATGAAACAGATTAGAAAAGATATAGATAACGAAATACAGCAACAAAATCCTGATATGAAAGAAGTAGATAAGGAATATACTAAGGCATTGGATGAGATTAGAGAGCTACAATGAGATTTGGTATATAAGAAAACATGAGAGGTAAAAAATAATGCAGTTAGTACAGTAAAGAATATGCTTAATCCTAAGAACAGATTATATCTAAACACATTAGAGAAATATATTCCATGAATTAAGCAACAGTTGCAATGAATTAGAGATAGTAAATTCGTGTTTGATGCATATACGACATGAAATGGAAGTAGATTTATATGATGAATAAGGAAGGGAGTTGGTAAATGAATTGGTTGAATAGTATGAGGATGATTAGGATATGCATTTGGACCATTATGAGTAATATGATGAGCAATATTAGGAAATATAATTCAATGAAAGATAGATAGTGCATTAACAAAGAAAGCTCAGCAGGCACTTGAAAGAACAGTTTGACAAGAAACCGAGGCATCAAAAGCAGAATTAGAGAGGATTAATCAGAAGATAGCAGAAAATCAACAGTTAGAGGCTGCAGAAAAAGCTAAATTAGAGGAATTATGAAAGAAGATATTGCAGAATATTGAAACAGTAGATAAGACAAAGGAAGAACAATGAGTATGGGATACGATAAAAGAAATATCAATAAGAGATGCATGAGATTTATGAGCACTTCCATTAGATGTAATAAAGAATAAGGAAGTAGGAAGTAATCCAACTGATTTGGGTTTAATAGAAGAACCGTGAAGTTCTAAAACTACAAGCTCTAAGTTATTAGATGAGAAATGAAACCCTAAGGTGTTATATATTTGAACTAAATATAAATGAGATACATTTGATACAAGTAATTATGAGAATTCAACATTTGGTGGTAATAATGTATTATTCTTCACAGATGATAAAGTAAATGCTCTTTGATATTGAGGAATAACTGATAATGTGAGAGCTGTAAATTTAGAGATGAGTAACCCATTTATTATAGATGTAGAAGATAGCATACGATGAGATTTAAAAAATACTGATAATATAAAATCTGAATTCAACGAACTCTGGAATAAAGATTATAACGAGTTTGAGAAAAAGTTAAAAGATATGGGAGATGATAAGATAAGCGACCATATTAGAGAGATAAACCCAAAACTTCAATACTTCTGATATAAATTACAAAAAAATAAGGATGGATATTATGACTTAGTAAGTGTAAAGCATTGATTAGCATGATGATATATAAGCTCATATTCACTAGAAACGGTTAATGAATTATTTGATTATTGAGAAATAAATGAAAGCATCCCAAGAGAAAGCGACCAACGGATTACAACAGATGATTTAGTAAAATATGTGCTTATGAAGAATAAGCAATGAAGTAAATATGATGGGGTTATTATTGAGAATGTTATAGATAGCACAAATATGGCATGAAGGGTTAGTAA
>JAHLAX010000192.1 GCA_020625875.1 bacterium
GATGGTGACATTACAGCTATTACACTTGACAATACAGCTAGCTGGTACACTTACCAGTTCGCAAAAGGTGCCGCATCATTCGCATCAGAATACACTTTCGATGGTGAAACAGGCGACAAACAGTTCTGTACCAATACTCTTACCATTAACTTTAAGAAACAGGATGCATCAAAGCGTACCTCTTTAATCGGTCTTTGCAACTCTGAGGTATTCGTGCTTGTAAAGGATGCCAATGGAGTATGGTATGTAATGGGTGCCGAGGAATATGTCAGCTGTAACAGTGCAAATTCTACCACTGGCCAGGCCCGTACCGATGCCAACCAGTACACTGTAGTGTTAACTGACACAACCAGCGACTACCCTGAAATTGTCAGCGACGCTATTGTCCAGACAGCCCTTGGTAACTAATATTTGAAGTTTTTTGTATACTCCAAATATATATCCCCCCAGCGGTCTTATTAAAAGGCCGCTTTTCTATTTTTTGAGGCTCCATAATATTTTATAATAAATTGTAAATTATTTATGAATACTTTAACTATAAACAAGCCTATTATAATTAAACAGTTCATCGGACTTGACAAGATTTACACTTATGTAAATTACAGCATTAAGTACAAATATATCACCAACTTAATATCACTTTGGGTGGGTTACAAGCGCATATACAGCGGAAAAGCCTTTGTAAATTCAGAAGGTTATATTGAAGTGGATGTTACCGATGTTATCAAGAACTACGCCTACCGCCACGAGTATGTATATGATATCGACAACCAGAAGTGGATACCTGAGAGAGGCAGCAGCAATGCTTATTTCAGACCAATAGAAAACAGTAAACAATTCAGGACTACGGTATTTGCGATTACGGATGACACTTATAATGAGTGGGAAGTATATGTCGGTGTTACCAGCCTGTTTTTCCCAGAATATTATGGGGACGAAAATTTCAACAACCCTTATGATGATCCCAGCACCAGGATTATCAGTATTAATTACAGCGGAATTCTACCAAGGATACCTTTGATTTACACTGACAACTACTATGTAAATGTTGAGTCGATTATACCAGCTACTGGTGCTACAATGATTAACAGTGAAAATATTGATTGTGACTCCATCGGAAGGGCCCAGCTTTTTTATATCGGATACGGTAATTATAGTAACAGTTATAATTTAACAGATTTTTGGAATCTTTTTACCATTCCAATCTTACATATATGGGATGCAGGTGGAGCTCTTAACACTATTACAGATATCGTGGATGCAGGTGGGGCAGGAAGCGATTATCCTTATGTACCTGGATTCAGTGCCAGCGCTATCATAGAGCCTAACAGAAATGATACCATTAAACACGACCATTCAGATATAATAGCAGTGGATGTATGTCCAGAAAGATATTATATAAGCTGGACCACACCTTTCGGAGAATGGCAGTCACAGCCTTTACAGTCAGTGGCTTTCATAGAAAATTCGGATAACCAGAATATACACACTACCAAGAGGGTATTGCATAATATTGAGAACCAGAGCCAGGCACAGTTCAAATGCAAGACAATGGTATTGAACAATTCCGAGCACAAATTATTCTCAACACTTATCTATGCGCCTTATGTTATACTTTATGACGTGCA
>JAHLAX010000177.1 GCA_020625875.1 bacterium
ACTAAGTTAAAAGCAGCTTGAGCGGCTGTAGCGGCTTTTGTTGCAATTGTACCTTTACCCTCTGCTGCTGTTCTAATCTTTATAGCCATTGCAGCAGCACCCTCTTGTATTGCTCTTGTCTTGAGCATTATAGCTGAAGAGGATTGAAGTGCATTTGTAACCTTTGTGAGAAGATTTGCTGCACTCTGAACAGCCATAACAGTAGAAATAGCATTCTTCAAAGATTCTTCATCACCTGTTACCTTAGCAATTACGCTTGAATAGGTACTAAGAAGGTCTGCACCAATACCTAATGCATCATTAAATACATCAAGATTTGGTGTATCAGATGCCATTGTTTGAATTTCTTGCTGTACGTCACCAATGGTATCTGTAAGACCTCCTGCTTTTTCCCTAAGTTCATCCATCTTAGCAGCCAATTCAGTACCCTGTGCTGATACTTTCTCAGCAGCAGTCATAGCCCTATATTGTGCTGTAAGATTGGTTAATTCATTGGTAGTCTCCCTTAGTTCTCTTTTAAGACTACCACTTGGCTTTACATCACCAACTGATGCAAGTTTAGCCTTTAAACTATCTAATTCAGCAGTGGCAGTTTTCAGTGTATCAGAGAGTGACCTACCAAAATCATCACTTTTTGCTGAATCACTAAGTCCTTGCCACTGAACTTTCAATTCTTTTATTTGGGCTGCAAGTGCTTGTTGCTGTTGTTTAGTGTTCATAGTACCACTTGCAACCTTCTCTAATTGAGATATTACTCTTGAATAGGCTTGTACTTGTTCCTTTGAAGCAGAAGCATTTTCTTTTGCAGTATTAGATGCTTGTTCTGTGTCTTTCACAAACTTATTAAGCATATATCTTGCAGATTTCACTTCCTCTACAAATTTTGAAGTATCAGCACCTATAATTGCAGTTAAATTTGCCATATTAATTGTCTAAAGTGTTTTTTATAAATGAGTTAAGGATGTTCTCTGCATCAGATAGTCCTTTATCTACTGCTTCATTAGATTTGATATAACCCTTATTACCTCTATTATTCTTTCTATATGTTGTACCGCCAACAAAGAATCTTGCTTTCCAAGTACCATCATTGGCTTTATTCCCAAGAGCGTGAATCTTTATCTGAGAATTATTAAGTCTTCCAACCATAATACCTTGAGTCATCTTTTTATATTCTGATGTACTATACTTATAGTTGGATTGAGACTTTATAAATTCATCACGCATTTCATCCCTAATCTTGAAAGCAGCGGCAACTAAGGCTTTATCAACCTTTTCAAGCACTTCTTGGGAGGCAGTTTCTAAGTCTCTTGTATCAAATATTAATTTCTTCTTTGCCATTATTTACCTTCAAATTTAGCAGATAATTCTTTTAATCTATTTATATCTTCCGTGGAAATTTCATAGACATTCTCATCCTTCTTAACAAATGCATCTTTATCTTCCCACTTGAATTTGCATATATCTTGTTGAGTTATATGCTTCTTTGAATTGACTTGTGCTACCACATAAGCATTAAGTCTTGCGGTTTCCCATAGATTTCTGTCTATATATGGTAAATTGAATAATATATCATTAATTTCCCATACAGTACAATTATCCATAAAGTATTCCAGTGAGCATACCCTAAATTGGAATACAATTATATTAAGGAGATAATGAAATAGTAGCTGTGGCTGCTCACCATTATCTCCCTTTGTTAGTTTTTTGAGAAATTGTTGTTAGCATTTGTTGAGTTTTGAATCCATTCAGCAAATTTGTTAATAACATCAGGATTTTCATCAAGATAATCTATAAATTCATCAAAGGTTAAACTATAATCCTTTGCAGAACTTATAAGAATACAATATAAAAACGTGATTATGTCTGTAAGATTTTGTGGGGAAAATGACTTATCAGTCATATTCTCATACATTATCATTGCTCTGATAG
>JAHLAX010000136.1 GCA_020625875.1 bacterium
ATAGGGGTCTTATTTACCGTACACAAGAGGGAAATGGGAGCCGATTTATACCTATACGAAAGAATTAAGGAACTAGCATCAAAAAACGGCAAATCTTTAGCTCAAATCGAAAAAGATATGGAATTACCACGGGGAAGTATCAAAAACTTGAAAAAACATTCACCTTCGGTGGATGCCGTGGCGAAACTCGCTGATTATTTCGGTGTGTCAATCGATTACATCATGGGCCGTGATACCGTTGACGATGACGATATCAATGCCATGCTTGCAGATCCTGAATACCGGGCATTGTTCAAACGAACCGCGAGGATGAACAAAACGGATCTAGACTTCGTCAAGCGCATGATCAACTCTATTCAGGTGGACGATTAGTCCGTAATTTTGTACAGGCAAAAGCGCACACTGACAGCATGGAATATTTAGCGGAAAAGGATGTCTGGTGTGCCGAGGTGTCGATGCCGATGGCGGTGCATTCCTTCGTCTGTCGGAAGGGCGGGATCACGTTCCTGTTCGTGAACGCCGATCTGTCGGAGGAAGCGAAGCGGAAGGCGATCGAGCATGAATTTGAGCATATCGATCGCGGGGATCTGTACAGCGACGAAGACGCTGTGGAAATGGAGAAAAGAAATGCCCTACACGAAGAAGCTCCCCTCGGGAAGCTGGTGCTGTCAATTTCGTCTCAATGGGAAGACGAAGACAGTCACCGCGCTGACGAAGGCGGAGGCGAAGCTGAAGGCTGCGGAGATGCAGCTGGAGCAGGAGCGGAAAGAGCGAACGGGGCTGACCGTGAAGGAGGCCTGCGAGAAATACATCCGCTCGCGTGACGGCATCCTGTCGCCCAGCACGATACAGGGCTACAACAAGATCGTGGACTACTACCTCGGAGAGATCGCCGACAGGCCACTGAAGCTGCTGGCGCAGGAGGATTACCAGTCCTTCGTGAACGACCTCGCAAAGAAGAAAACATACAAAGGGAAGGAGTTTTCCCCGAAGTCCATCGCGAACATCTGCGGGCTGATCGAGTCCTCCGCGAAGTACGTCGGCGAGCATCTGACAGCGGACCGCCCGGCGCCGAGGAAGCAGGTTGTGACATTACTGCCGCCAGAGCGCGTCATTTCGATTGTACGCGATTCTGCGATTGAGCTCCCTGTCCTGTTGGCTATGTGGCTATCTCTCAGTATGAGTGAAATACGGGGCCTTACCGTGGACTCTGTGCGCGATGGCCTGCTGGTCGTAAAGGGCGCTACGATCGACATCGACGGCGTTCCGGTTTTCAAGGAATCCAACAAGGCATACAACCGCACCCGGACGCTCCGCCTCCCGAAGCGGATCATCAACCTCATCCATCAGACCGACGCATGGAAGCACGGCAGCGGCCCGCTTGTGCCGTTCCGCAGCTGCGCCCTTCACGACAGATGGATCGTTATCCAGCGACGCGCCGGTGTGGAGCATCCGATGACCTTCCACCAGTTGAGGCATTTGAACGCCTCGATCATGATGGCGCTCGGCCTGCCGGACACGTACGCCATGGAGCGCGGAGGATGGTCTTCCAGGCAGACATTGAACTATATCTATCAGCACACGCTTGCCGGTCGCGTCAAAGATTATGACGACCAGATGGACACGTTTTTCGAGGGTCTGTTTTCATCTGAAAAACCATCTGAAAATTCATCTGAAAACCGAAGTAAAAATGCTTTTACAAATGTAAAATTAAATGTACACGACAGCCCCGAAAATCGCATGATTTAGGCCCAAAACAAAAGGAAAACCCCGATTTCTCGGGGCTCTCCATTGGCGGGAGCATGTGGGGATCGAACCCACTAAGAAGTACGGAATTTAGGCGAAAATTGTCTGTCATCTGAAAAAACGCATGAAAAAGAGCATAAAAAAAAGGAGAGGGCGCGGCCCTCTCACTCTTTCAGGTGTTGAATCTCGCTCCGGATCACCCGGATGTCCGCTGTGATTTCCGCCA
>JAHLAX010000014.1 GCA_020625875.1 bacterium
ACGGCAGAGGTAATTTCTCCGACTGGTACTTCATGAACAGTGATTTCCTGCAGCGCGGTCTGAACATGAATTACTATAAATAATCGAACGACATGTATGGACAGAGCAGCTTATTTACAAGCTGCTCTGTTCCTGTATTATATACAGTTAATACTATTACTCCCCTCGTAGGATTAACGGTCCGTTGTTAAAGCGTTAATAATCATAGTTATCATATTCTTACATAGAAAACACCGATTGGAATTTATCCAATCGGTGTTTCTGATGTTTATCTTTTATCAAAGTTTAAGTCTCATCTGATACCACTTTGCGCCACCAAGATTTGACTGAGATATACCTTCGTTGACAAATCCGAATTTCGAATAAAATGGCAGAAGTTCTTCTTTACAAGTAAGAACAATTCCTTTGCGATTTAGTGCTTTTGTATCGGCTATAACCTGATTCATCACTTCACTGGCATATCCTTTACGCCTTTGGTTTTTCCCTGTAACAACTGAAAGTATTATCAACCAATCGCCGTCAGGATTGTACATTTCGCTATGCTTAAACATCTCGTCTTTTAAGTTATGCTCATCGGTTGCTATTCCTGCAATGAAGGCGTATATCTCGCCATAATCGTCAAGCAACCAGAAGCAATCACTAAACTTATTCAGTCTGTCTTTGATGACTTCTTTGGTGTCAGCTTCTGAAGGTGGAAATCCCTCTGACTCAAGCTTTGAAACAGTATCGAGATCACTGATCTCTGCATGTCTTATTCTCATTTTTTATCCTCTTTAATACTCCGTTACAAAAATCAACTTCATGTTGAATAAGATATTTCTTTCCAGTCGAGTTATCGCCCTCGCCTTCAAATATTTCGATATAATTAAAAGTATTATTTATTATATAATTGTAAATAAACCTTGTCAATATCATTTTAACATATCAACAAAACGCTCGTACATTTATAGTAGAATTAACAGTCCATTTTTAAATCGACTAAAAGCTTATTCAAACTACGCCTTGACTATTGTTATCATATATGATAACATATAATAAAGCGAGGTGAGTTATATGACCAACAGCAATAGCATAATCCGCAAGCGGCAGGAAATCGTTTCGAAGCTAACACAGGCAAGACTTGAAAAGGGCTTGTCACAGGCGCAGCTTGCCGAAATGGTCGGCACCCAGCGGTCGAATATCTGCCGCATCGAAAACGGTGGACAGAATCTATCCCTCGATTTGCTGATCAAGATAACAGACGCTCTCGGCAAGGATGTCAGCGTTTTATTGGAAGAAAAAGGTATTGAAATGAGCAACGTATATAACCTAAAACTGTATGATGATATCCTCGTCACATTCTCTCTTGAGGAGAAGGGCTTGGAGGGCTTAGTTGTCGAAATCATCTCCTTTGATGAGAGCAAAAAACACCTCCTGCCGATCAATATGGAGTTGACCGCAAAAGGAATTATCAAATGGCTTGCTAACCGTGTTATCCCGAAGAACAGAGCCTTTGTTGACGAAATTCTAAAGACGTTCGGTTTGAGCGTGAATGATACGAAGGGCATTATTGATATCTGTTTGGGCTTATCGCTTAACGACAGCTATTGGGTTACTCCCGTTGAGTTTGACGGCAAATTCGCCGACTATAATCTGTTTGAGAATCCCTTCTCGGAAGCATTATCACTTGTAGCCTATACGGGCGTGGGTAGCGCAGAAAAAGCGTTTTCTACCTCTCCCGAGTTCACTACAAACGGTATGCTCCGCAAGGCTTGGCGACATATAGAGAACGACGGTATATATCTTTACAAAGGCGGCACAGAGGGTGCAGCAAACGCCGGCAACGAGCCTTACAGTGAGTTTTACGCCTGTCAGATTGCAAAGGCTATGGGCTTGAATTGCGTTGAATATGACCTTGAAAACTGGAAAGGTATTCTCGCTTCAAAATGCCGTCTTTTCACCGATATTGACACATCCTTTGTGCCGGTCAGCAGACTGATAAAAGACAGAAATCTGAAAAACGCCCTCGATTATTATGCTGATCTCGGAAAGCCGTTTTATGATGATCTTTGCAGTATGTTAGTGTTCGATGCTGTAATATGCAACGAGGACAGACACTTCGGAAACTTCGGCATATTGCGTGATAATCACACAGGAGAAATTATTAAACCTGCTCCGATTTTCGATAATGGCTTGTCTCTTTTTAACTTTGCTATGGCAGACGACTTGGAAAACCTAAGCGAATACGCAAAGACAAGAACTCCTCCCTATGGCGTATCGTTCGACGAAGTTTGCAAGGCAGTAATGGGAAGCAAACAAAAAACTCAGCTTCGCAAATTACTGAACTTCACCTTTAAAAGACACCAATCGATCAACCTGCCCGAAGAAAGACTAACAGCAATCGAAACGCAAATACGCACAAGAGCACGGGAATTGATTTCAATTCCAAGTTCAAAATAAAGCTTAAGCGTGTAAACAGCTAAACCTGCTTACACGCTTTTTTATTACCTTTTTTCTTTTGTTTTATTGGAATAGATTATTTTGTATACAGTATTACACCTGATTAAAAAAAATTTCTCCTTAATCTGTATATTTTGATTACGAAACAGTACGAAATAGGTCGAAATCCAGTCACTCGGACCATAAAAATGAGGTATCCGTCAGGGTACCTCTTTTTTATATTTTGAATAGCTGAATCTAAGCGGCCTCTTGAAGCCGACCGTTAAGAAATTGACCCAGTGGGTCAATTTTAGGGAGGAGCGTTGATGAAAGGTTATCTCCCCCACACGCCGCAACAATCGAGATGATACTTTTAAAATAGATGAACAAGGCCGCTGGTTCGACCAAAATCATGCATAAAAAACAGAGCAGCGTGTGCTGCTCTGCCTTTTTATTCTTATTATCAATCAGTTGATTTCCCTGTGGAGCTTCGCGAATTTCGGCGATTTGCTATCGAGAATTTTGAATGAATCCTCGGTAGGTATATTGTTCTTGCCTGACTCAATGTAGTTGCGGAGCACGCCTGTCAGTACAAACGGCCGTACAAAGGTGGAATGAATAATCGCCCAGATAACCACTCCGACCACAGCCGCTATAACGAGAGAAAGGTTAGCGCCGTTCGTAAAGAACTCGGGAATAGTTATGTCGAGTCTTGTCGCGGCTTCAGCGACCTCTTTAGCCAGCGCGCTGAACACATCGGGGATAAGCATAAATATGGCGTAAGAGATTCCGAAGAACACGCCGCCGATAACGAGAAGCGACACGATGCCCATACCGAAAACCCTGCCCATATTCTTGGCGAGAGTTTTTCCGTGCTTAAAGAAGAGCACAGCGCCCTCGCAGGTAGCCTTAGCGGAGCTCGTACCTTCACGGTAGAACACCCAGCCGAGACAGCAATCGCACAGATACGCTATAACAATCTGAATGATCGCGGATATTGCGGAGCCGATGCTGCCGCCCGCGTCACCGCCCAGGCTCTCACCCACTTTTGTAATAATGTGTCCGAGCTGATTGAAAATTCCTTTGATGACCCTTGTGACGGCAAAATACGCGGCAACTGTCTTGAAGCGCCTTTTTACGATGGCTTTGCCCTCCTGATATACGTTTTCGGGTAGCTCGTCATCGACGATACCTTTTGTCATCATCGCGATTTGTCCCGCCTTAATAGCGTACGAAACGAAACGCGATATGAGAGCCGCCACTATTATGCCCAGAACCAAGCCGATAGCGAGACCGATAAGTCCTTTGCCCGTTGTCGCCTCCATAAGCAGGAAGCCCGCGCCGCATAACGCCGCGAAAAGCACAATTGACAGGAGGTCAACCAACAGCTTTTTGATTGAGAACGTGAGGGTTCTTTTGTAGATGTCTTTGTTTGTCATATATACCTCCTATAAAAAGTCAAGTAGTAATTAACTAACTTGCTGATTTACAATTTTTTTTGATAATTTTTATACAAGAGGGCTTTGCCCTCGTATCA
>JAHLAX010000090.1 GCA_020625875.1 bacterium
ACCGGCGCACAGATAACAACGAAAGGATGATGAATGATGGCTACTACTGTTTCCCCCGCTATCGCTAACAGCATCGGTCTGGCCTCTCGTTATCTCCCCATTCTGGACGAGATTTACAAGGCTGGTAGCAAGACCGCTGTTCTGGACACTGTGCAGGATCGTGTCCGCTGGGATGACGATGCCCGTACCTTCTACCTGTTCGAGACTGATATGGTCGGCCTCGGTGACTATGACCGCAACAACGGCTATGTGCGCGGCGACGTGACGAGCCAGTGGCGTGCCTATACGCCTCAGTGGGATCGTGCCCGTCAGTTCATGGTGGACGTGGCTGACAATATGGAATCCATGTCTATGGCGTTCGGCACCCTGGCCGGCGAGTTCATGCGGACTAAAGTTTTGCCCGAAACCGACGCTCTGCGCTTTGCTACCTACGCCAACGGCGCGGCTTCTGGCAATAAGGACACCGAAAGCCTGTCTACCGCTGCTGCGACTATCGCTTCTATCGACGATGCGACCGCCGCGCTGGACGATGCGGAAGTCCCGTATGAGGGCCGTATTCTGTTCGTGAACCCCACGATTTACAAGCTGATTAAGGGCGGCATTACCCGCATGATCGAGAATGGTGACCGCAACGTTGATTACAACGTTGAGATTTACAACGATATGCGCGTTATCACCGTTCCGTCTGGTCGGTTCAACACCGAGATCACGCTGGCCCAGCCCACCGCGCACGACGGCGCTGGCGGCTACACCGCCACGGGCAGCACCATTAACTACATGATCGTGCATCCTACTGCTGTCATGCAGGCTGTGAAGCTGGCGACCCCGCGTATCTTCTCCCCGATGGTCAACCAGCAGGCTAACGCCTGGCAGTATGACTTCCGGCAGTACCACGGCGCGTGGGTGAAGAACCAGAAGAAGAACGGTATCTACGTCAGCGCTGCGTCCTTCCCGTCTGCCTAATTGAAATGGGGTGCCGATGATGACCGCGAATGAAAAGCTGGCTATGGTCAAGACGATCATGGGGCCTGACTCTCCCGAGGATGAAACCATCCTGTCGTATCTGAACCTTGCAAAGACGGAAATCCTACAGTGGAGGTTTTCGTATAACGAGGCGGATATGCCCGATGACGTTCCTGCCGCCTATGAGATGACTCAGGTGTACGCTGTTGTGAACGGGTTCACCCAGCGCGGCGTCGAGGGCCAGAGTGTGAGCATCGAGAACGGCATCCATCGGCACTTCGATTTTACGGACATGACGAGGTACATCAGGCAAAACGTTATCGCATACGCGAAAGTATAGGCGGTGAGCGCATGAGCAGGATGAACTTCCGCAACAAAGTGCCGTTCTGGTACGCCGTGTACGACGGAACCTCTGTTGGTTACGACGAGTACGGCAACGAGAACTCCGCCTATGCCGTTTACGCCGACCCTGTTCTGGCCTATGGCAATATCTCCCCGGCGAAGGGAGCCGCGATTGAACGACAGTTTGGCGCGGATGACCAGTACGACAAGGTTATTGCCATAGGCGAACGGGACATCCCGATAGACGAGGCGGCTGTCCTGTGGATAGACGATGACGCGCTGATG
>JAHLAX010000015.1 GCA_020625875.1 bacterium
CGCATAGTCTTCGCCGTCGCCGTAGTCAGCGCCGTCGATGTAGCCGATGAGGTAGTAGGAACCGGTGGTTCCACCGCCGCCGCCCTGGCTGCCGCCTGTGCTGCTTTTCGTTGTGTCAGCGGCATAAGCTGAAACGGCGAAAACCGAAATCAGCATAAGAACCGCGAGCACAACACTCGTTAATTTCTTTAAAGATGTTTTCATATAAAACAATCCTCCTTCTAAAGTCGCGCATATTTTAATGCGCATATTTGCAATATAATTGTAACATTTTATATCAATTTATTCTATTGACAAAACAGCTAAATAAAGGCACAAATTTTAGGCACTTTGCTGTTTATTATTTATACAGTATTCAACAATTGTGTCCTAGTATAAATTGCTCGTGTTTATTGTGAAAAAAACAGAATAACAGTCAAAAGAAATATACGCCAATAAAAAGAATAGGGAGCCCTTGCGGACTCCCTTACGATAATTGATTATTTAACTACTTTTACCTTGAAGCTGACAACCTTGGACATTGACTTGTACGCAGTCGTACCCTTGGCTGTGACCTTAATCTTTACGGTGTAGGTCTTGCCTTTCTTAAGACCTTTCTTAACGGTAACCTTACCCGCCTTTGAAACGGTAATCTTCTTATCGCCCTTAGTCTTTTTGAAAGTAACTGTGCCCTTAGCCTTGCTTACAACAAATACCTTAGCCTTTTTGAAGGTGGTCTTTTTGGCTTTAACCTTAACTTTAACGTTCTTGGTCTTGACTTTCATTGTGTTCTTTCTCTGAACAACCTTGATAGTAACCTTGCCTTTAACGCCGTTGTTCTTCACGGTGATGATAACAGTGCCCTTCTTGACGCCCTTTACAACGCCCTTTGAGCTGACTGTAGCGACCTTCTTGTTGCTTGTTGAGAAGGTTGTCGTGCCCTTGCCGTTCTTAACGTTGGGTTTAACTGTTGTTGTTTTGCCTACATAGATGCTCTTGGCGGCGGTAGGCTTAACGGTAGTCTTGGCGGCAGGCTTTGTTTCTGAAGAAGGATCTGTAGCCTGTGTCTCGGGGGTGGGGGTGTTTATAACAACCGCGCCTTCTACAGGAATAGTCGCGCTGTCGACAACAGCGCCGTCGGTGATGATACCGTAGAGATTATACTCCTGATCCATACCGTTGAGCTCCTCAATATTGAGTTCTACGGTTGTAACGCCTGTGGATACAAATTTGAACTCGGCTGTCGCGAGTACGTTGTTTGTCAAAAAGTCATAGGAATTCTCGTCATTGGTGCTGTTGAACGTAGCCATATTGTTGAGGTTTGTATTAACTACAGCGGACTCAAACTGGTCAGCCATAGTGAGGCTCTGGAGCTCGAGAATGGAGCTGTCGTACTTAACGAAACCCTGAACATTCGAGAAAGGATTGGGGCAGTTAACCAGGAAGTCTATGCTGACAGTCTGGTCAAGAGAGGTGTTATAGGTTTCTGATATTTTAGCGCCGATGTTGCTCTTTACGTTAACCTTAACCTTGCCCTCGGGAACAGTCTCGGGGGGAGGAGTGGGCTTGGGAGCGGTTGTGGGCTCGGTAATCTCGGGAATTTCAGCGCCGGGCGCGAAAACCTCAGCGTAGGGCTTGTCATCAGAGACGCGCTCCTGGGGAACAAGGCAGAAACGTACTGTTGAGCCCGCTTCGGTAACGGTGAAGGAGCTGTCGTTGCCCATTCCGTCGGGATGCCATGCTGAAATAGCACCGATTGATGTGGTTTCAACAACCTTGAAAGTAAATGTGCCTGCGGGAGCGTCGGTTACTGTCACGTTGTAAACGCCCTTTTCCATGGTCATTTTGTACTTTGCCTGAGGGATATCGCTGTCCCAGCTTACGCCAAAGAAATTAGCGTCGCCTACAACATACCAGCCTGCTTCGTGAGGCTCGTCGCCGTCGTCAGCCGAAACGCCGATAACCGCGACTGAGCATAGCATGAGAACAGCCAGAATAACGGCGGTTAATCTTTTGAAATCAATCATAAATAACTCTCCTTTTATTATGAAATTATAATAAATACTATTACCCTATTATTGTAACAAAAAACGCGCCGCAATTCTATTGGGAATAGTGTATAAAATTGAGCGTGATTTTTTGTTGACAATATCAAATTCTAAAACTCACAGAAGCTCTCGATATAGCCTTTAAGAGGTCCTGACATTATCGCCTCAATTTCTTCGGGCTCATCGGGCAGAACCACAAGCAGCTGACCGCCCTGACGCACAAGATAGCCGTCGCGCGAGGACAGAGGGTTTTGGAGCTTTTTGAGGTCATCGGGAAATTTAGTGGCGAGCGCCTTTGAGAGCACGTTCTCAATGCCGTTTTTATCCCCAGAGAATCCGCCGATAACAAACACAACGTTGGTAGTCTCAAAGACGTTGATAATAAGCTCGCCCAGTTTTTCGGGAGCGGTCGCGTAGAATGCCCGCTGAAAATTCAAATCGAGCTCGGTTATCGACTTTTTGAGCGCTTTTTCACACAGGTTTGTCTTTGTTGAGTAATAAAAAATCAGTTCACAATTCATAGTTTATTCCTCGTCCCCTTCGTTTTCTTTCGGGTCTGTCGCGGCTGTCGCGGGCTTTGTGGGCTTTGTCGGGGTTGTGGGTTTTGGCTTTGTTGTCGGCTGAGTCGGCGCGATTATCTGAGTTTTCTGGTAGACCGCGCGGATTACCGTGTTGGTTGTAACCTTGAATTTTTTAGTTTTTTTCTTAAGGTACTTAGGCTTTTTGCTTCCCGTCGTTTTGACCTTCCACTTTTTGAGGGTGTATTTATAGCCGTCCTTTTGATAATCTTTAATCTTCGGCAGCTTTATTGTGACGCCGCTCTTGACCTTTTTGTCAATTTTGGGCTTGATTTTAGCGTTTGGATTATCGGTGGCGGGATTGTTTGTAAATACCTTGATTGTATAAGTTTTAACCGTCGGCTTTTTGGGAGTTGAAGCCTTTGAGCTTGTTTTAGCTTTAGAAGATGTCTTTGGCTTAGCCGTAGTCGGCTGAGTAGTCGCCTTTGTGGATGGAGGCTGAGTGGGAACGGTGTATGAGGTCGGGAGCTGCTCGCTGCCCTTTGATTTATATGTGCCGTCATACCAGCTGAGCTTGCCTTTTTTATACTCGTTGCGGAAGGTTGAGACGGTGGGTCGTGTTCCGCCGAAACGGCTGTAATAGCACTGCGGCCATACCGCCTTTTTGTTGATTGAGGCGGCGCTTGTGTCAACTTCTTCGCTCTCGCCCTTGCGGCACTTGCGCGCTACAATTACTGTGCGGAAATTGCTGCCATAGCCGAACTCATATGAGCAGGTGACCAAAGAGAGAATCTGGTCGTCCTCGTTGATGCTGACGGGGCAGTTTATAAGCGAGCGGATTCTGAGGTTGTAGACATAGTTGAGGAACTGCGGGTCGTTCTTGAATTTGCCGCAGTAGAAGTCAAAATACTCTCCGAGATAGTTGTCAACATTGGATTTGAAAATCGAGAAAATCTTATAGGTCTGGGTACCGCCCTTAGGGGTGCTGATTTTTACTACAGGCGACTTTTTGTAGAACTTCAGGTTGCCCGTGTAACCGCCGTATTTGAGCAAATCGGCGAACATCGTGCCGTCCTCCATATGGTGACCGTGGAGGATGACGTTCTTGCTGTCCATACCCTTGGTGCTGCGCCAGTCCATAAATATACTGGTTGTGCCGCCTGCCATATATTCTTTTTTATAGTTGCGCCACAGGTAGTACTGGTCGTAGGCGTTGTCGCCCTTGTGCCAAAGAACAGGGTAGTCGATGCGGGTGTTGTCAATCTTGACCCAGCCCACAATCTCGTTGTTGATTTTCTTAAGCTTTTTCCAGTTTTTCTTAGTGATTTTATTAGAGTCGGTTTTGCCGTTTGAGCTCTGGCCGTCATAGAATACGGTCTGAATATCGCTTATTATGGCGTTGTTGTGCATAGGGATAAGGTAAATATTCTGCACAAACAGATAAGCCGCCACAACGAACGCCAGCATGGCGGTGAGCATTACCGATTTGCGGATTTTTTCGCCTTTCGGGTCGCTTTTTATCGGAAAATGCCTCTCAAAGAACGTGAGTACCCTTACGCTGCGCTTCTGCGTTGAGTAGCCGCCGCTGTAGACTTGTTCATTTTCGGCGAAAGTGTCCAGCGAATTATGGATGAGGTTTTCGAGAGCTTCCGCGTCAATTGTATCGGGTACGAACGCTATTTTCAGCCCGATGTAAGCAAAGGTATAGGCGGTATAATCTCCGAGCTCCAGGGTGAAAACGTGGGTTTTCTTCCTTTGATAGGTGATTGTTTCAATCTCCTCGCCTTTCTTGCGCCTGCCCTTCTTTTTGGCGGTGGGCGTTTTCTGAATTTTACGCTCGCCTTTAGGAATTATATAGGCGAATTTTGAGCGAAAAGCGGTCTCGGCGCTTTTGTCCCCTAGCGGCGACGAAACGACCACAAAGTCGTACTTGGCTTTGACAGCCTTTTTCAGTTCGTTTTCGAGCAAAAGAGAGTTGTCGAAGATTTCTTTTACTTCGACTTCGTTTTCGCCTGATAAAAGCGCGTCAAACTTCTTTATATATTCAGTTTTATCAGCTTTTCTGAGCTTCTTGTTGAGTGATAAAACCAATATCTTCAAGTAAAAATCCTCCAATCAACAGAGTGGTTAGCTGTGGTATTGAGCCTTCCCCCAAGGGAAGCCAAAATAGTATTACTTTGTATTAATATACGTAACCTTAAGATTCTGCAGGGCGCGTTCAATCATCTCGTCAAACTCGCCGAGCTGTTCAGCCTTTTCGACTCTCTCGAGCACGGGCTTTGTGCGGGGATGCTTGGGCGTAAATACCGTGCAGCAGTCCTCGTAGGGCTCGATTGAGGTTTCGTATGTGTCTATTTTATATGAGATGTCGATGATTTCCTGCTTGTCCATTCCGATAAGCGGACGAAATACGGGTAGATTCGCAGCCGCGTCGGTACACATAATAGCTCCCATCGTCTGGCTGGCGACCTGACCGAGGCTCTCGCCCGTAATAAGCGCCTGACAGTTTTTGTCGCGCGCTATGCGCTCTGAAATTTTCATCATAATCCTGCGCATAATAATGGTGAAAAGCTCCTCGGGGCACTTGTCGCGGATTGCCTCTTGAATTTCGGTGAACGGAACGGTGTACATATTCATATCGCCGCTGTACAGAGCGACCTTTTTGAGCAGTTTTACTACCTTTTGCTCGGCTCTTTCGCTTGTGTACGGAGGGCTCGCGAAGTGAACGGCGGTCAGCCGCACGCCGCGCTTTGCCATCATATACGCCGCTACAGGCGAGTCAAGCCCGCCGCTTATGAGTATAACGGCGTTGCCGCCCGTGCCGACAGGTATTCCGCCCGCGCCTCTGAGCGCCTTGCCGTGGATATAAGCGCCGAAGTCACGGATTTCAACGGTGACAACCAGCTCGGGATTGTGAACGTCAACCTTGAGATGATTGAATTTCGACAGAATTTTTCCGCCGACCTCGCGGCAGATTTCTGGGCTTTTGAGTGGGAATTTTTTATCAGCGCGTTTAGCCTCAACCTTAAAGGTCTTAACGCTTCTGAGCTCCTCCGCGAGATATTCGGGCGCGGTTTCGAGCACGCAGTCCATAGTTTTTTCGTCACAAATCGCGGCGCGCGAGTAAGTGACTATGCCGAAAATATGCGAAATGTGCTCGCACAGCTCGTCAAAGTCAACGTCGTCGTCCTTCGGAATAACCGTAATTGTGGACTGTGACGCTTTGACCTCAAAGCTGCCGAGGTGTCTTATAACTTTCCTTATATTCTTTAAAAGCTTGTCCTCAAATTCTCTGCGGTTGAGACCTTTGAGTACAATCTCGCCGATTTTGATTAAAACAATTTCTTTCATATAAATCTCCACCTTGTAGCCTTCCCCCGGGGGGAAGGTGGTTTTTGCGTCAATTTATCGATGCAAAAATCGGATGAGGGTCGGCGTAAGTTAGTATTACATCAATATTGATACTTTAGTGCACCGACTTTTGTATTAATCCGACTTTGTTCAAACCTTGTTATAGTCTGTTTATCAGACATTTGATAGAGAGGTGTTTAGAAAAGTGGACCCTCTCCCGTCACGCCTATGGCGTGACACCCTCCCCCAAGGGAGGGCTTTTTATCTCCTCACTAAGCTGTCCAACCCTTCTTTGACACCCTCAACCAGCGCGTCAATATCATCGGTTGTGTTTTCTTTGGAAAAGCTCACTCTTATAGCGCTGTCGGCGGTGTTTCTGTTGAGCTCCATGGCGCTGAGCACATGGCTGGGTTTGCCCTTGGCGCAGGCGCTTCCGCTCGATACATAAACCTCGCGCTGAGCGAGGAAATGCAGCATAGTCTCGCTGCGGATTCCGAGTGCAGAAAAGTTGATGATATAGGGCAAAGCGTCCTCGGGGGAGTTGATTCTTACGCCGTCAACGGCTTTGAGCTTTTCCAGCGCGTAATCGTTGAGCGACTTGATATAATCGTAGTTTTTGTTGATTTCAAAATCCTTTACAGCCTGTCCCAGTCCCGCTATTAAAGGCAGCGCCTCTGTCCCCGGGCGGAGCTTCTTCTCTTGTTCGCCGCCGAATAAAAGAGGCTTCGGGTGCAGTCCTTTTTTTATATAAATCGCCCCGACGCCCTTGGGCGCGTGAACCTTGTGACCGCTGACTGTGACTATGTCGAGCCCGAGCTTTTTGGGCTTTACCGCAATTTTGCCAAACGCTTGAACACAGTCGCTGTGCAGAACCGCGGGGCTTTTTTTGCGCTCGATAATCTTTTTGAGCTTATTAACGGGGAAAATAGTGCCGATTTCGTTGTTGACGTACATAACGGATACGAGAATGGTCTTTTCGTCAATCGCGCGCTCAAACTGTTCGGCGGTAAAATGTCCGTTTTCATCGGGTTTAACATACTCGACATCAAAGCCCTTTTCCTCAAACTGAGCCATGCTCTCAAAAACCGAGCTGTGCTCAACCGCGGTGGTGACAATTTTATTGCCGCGTTTTTTAAGCCATTCAACAGTTCCGAAAACCGCCAGATTGTTGGCTTCGGTGCCGCCGCTCGTAAAGAATATTTCGTTATCGTTAACGCCCAGTTCGTCCGCTATGATGCCGCGGGCGGTGTTGAGCTCGTTTTCGGCTTTTATCCCGAGACTGTGAAGCGAGCTGGGGTTGCCGAAATTGTCGCGCATCAGCTCAGTGACCTTTGCTGAAACGCTCTCGCTTACCCTTGTGGTCGCGCTGTTATCCAAATAGTGCAAGATAATCTTTCCTTTATAAATCCGTATTCAAAATCATTATACTATATATAGAGAAAAAAATAAATAGTTTAAAAGGAATTTTACCGGGAAAAATATATCATAGCTCAGTGACAGTTGAGTGAAAGGCAGGAGGAAGCTGTATGGAAAAACAGGAATACTCAAAAATTGTAGAGAAAAACTCACCCGACAGCAAATGCGCGGTAAACTGTGTTAAGGCTTTTTTAGTCGGCGGAGCGATATGCGCGGCGGGGCAGGGGCTGACCGATTTATATAAAGCGCTCGGTCTGAGCGAAAAGAACGCGGGAACATTGTGTTCGCTGTCGCTCATATTCATAGGCGTGCTGCTGACGGCTCTGCATATCTACGACAAAATAGCCAAGCACGCGGGCGCGGGGACGCTGGTACCGATAACGGGGTTTTCAAACGCTATGTGCTCGCCCGCGATGGAGTTTAAAAGCGAGGGTTTTATTATGGGCTTGGGCGCCAAGCTCTTTGTAATCGCGGGACCTGTTATTGTGTACGGCATAATCTCGGCGGTTGCTTACGGAACGGTTTTGTTCGTTGTTTCGCTTTTTTGCACAAAGATTTAAAAACATCTTTGTTCAAGGTTAATAAATTTGTTTTATCAGCCAACAGCTCCGAGCGTTCCTCAAGAAAATGAAGCTTTTTTGTAAAATATCGGTTTATAGGGCTTGACTTTTTTACAAATGTGTAATAAAATGGTAAACTAATGATAATGGGGATTTTTCCGAATTTGTGAAATTTTGGGCACAAAATAAAAATAGAATATTATCACAATAGTTTTTATTTGTCAAGTCCTGATTTTATTAATTTTTCAAAAAAATCCGTTATTAAAGAAGTATTAAAAACCGTAATTTTAAAAGGAGTGATTCGCCTATGGTTATTAAACCGGTGAAGCTTGGTAAGACTGAGCGTATGAGCTTCGCGAAAATCGACGAAGTAATCGATATGCCGAACCTTATTGAGGTTCAGAAAAAGTCTTATCAATGGTTTTTGGAGGAAGGCCTTAAGGAAGTTTTCCACGATGTGTCGGGTATTACCGATTACACCAACAACTTCGTCCTCGACTTCCTTGATTATGAGCTGGACACTGAGCATCCCAACTACAGCGTAATCGAGTGCAAGGAGCGCGACGCTACATATTCGGCGCCGCTGAGAGTTCGGGCTCGCCTTCTCAACAAAGAAACAGGGGAGATTAAAGAGAACAACGTCTTTATGGGCGATTTTCCGCTTATGACAGACAGCGGCACGTTCGTTATCAACGGCGCCGAGCGTGTTATTGTTTCTCAGCTCGTTCGTTCCCCCGGTGTTTACTACAAGATGGAGCATGACAAAACAGGTAAGGAGATGTTCTCCTCCACGGTTATTCCTAACCGCGGCGCGTGGCTCGAGTACGAAAGCGACGTAAACGACGTTTTCTATGTTCATATCGACAAAAACCGCAAGGTTCCGATTACCACGTTTATCCGCGCTCTGGGCTTAGGTACCGACGGTGAGATTCTTGATTACTTCGGCGACGACGCCCGCATCAAGGCTACTATCGAGAAGGATACTACAAAGAGTGTTGAGGAAGGACTTTTGGAGGTTTACCGCAAGCTGCGTCCCTCCGAGCCGTCCATCATCGAGAGCGCTCAGCTCCATATCAATAATCTGTTCTTTGACCCGCACCGCTACGATATGTCGCGTGTAGGCCGCTATAAATACAACAACAAGCTCGGCATATCCGCCCGTATCACAGGCAGAATCCTCGCTGAGCCTGTAGCCGACCCGCGCACAGGTGAGGTTCTCGCCAACCGCGACCAGACTGTTGACCGCGAGCTCGCTGTTAAAATCGAGAACGCGGGCGTTAAGGTTGCTTATGTTCGTGTGCCCGAGCGTGACAACAAGGTAGTCAAAGTTATCTCTAACGGTATGGTAGATATAGCAAGCTACGTTGATTTTGACGCTAAGGCTGAATGCGGCATCAACGAGCACGTTGTGTTCGAGCTGCTTTGCGAAATCCTCGACAGCGCCGAAAACGAGGAACAGCTAAAAGAAATGCTCCGCGAAAGAAAAGAGGAGCTTATCCCAAATCACATTACGGTTGATGATATATTCGCTTCTATTAACTATATGAACTGTCTCGCCGAGGGCGTAGGTATGACCGACGATATTGACCATCTCGGCAACCGCCGCATCCGCTGCGTAGGCGAGCTTTTGCAGAACCAGTTCAGAATCGGCTTCAGCCGTCTCGACAGAGTTATTCACGAGAGAATGACTCTCCAGAATCAGGACGTTGAGGCGATGACGCCTAATACACTTATCAATATCCGCCCTGTAACCGCGGCTATCAGAGAGTTCTTCGGCTCCTCGCCGCTGTCACAGTTTATGGATCAGAACAACCCGCTCGCCGAGCTTACTCACAAGAGGAGACTTTCGGCGCTTGGCCCCGGCGGTCTTTCGCGTGACCGCGCGAGCTTCGAGGTTCGAGACGTACACTATACTCACTATGGTCGTATGTGTCCTATCGAGACTCCCGAAGGTCCTAACATCGGACTTATCTCGTATCTCGCCACATTCGCGAAAATCAACGAATACGGCTTTATCGAGGCTCCGTTCCGTAAGATTAACAAGGACAATCCCGACGACATCAGAGTAACTGACGAGGTTGTATATATGACAGCCGATATGGAGGACGGCTTCCGTGTTGCTCAGGCTAACGAGCCGCTGGATGAAGAAGGTCACTTCCTCCACAAGAGAGTCGTAGGCAGACACCGCGACAGCTTTGTTGAGCACGCTCCCTATAAGTTTGACTATATGGACGTTAGCCCGAGAATGGTTGTGTCCGCGGCTACATCTATGATTCCCTTCCTTGAGAACGATGACGCGAACCGTGCCCTGATGGGCTCCAACATGCAGCGTCAGGCTGTTCCGCTTATGGTTACCGAATCCCCGATTGTCGGCACAGGTATGGAATACCGCACAGGTACCGACTCGGGCGTATGTATCCTCGCTGAGCGCGACGGTACCGTAGCCGAGGTTGACGCCGAAAACGTACGCGTTATGTACGACGACGGCGAAATCAAGGATTATCCCGTAATTAAATTCCTCAGAAGTAACCAGGGCACCTGTATCAATCAGATTCCCGTTGTCGAGAGAGGCGAGCGCGTAACAAAGGGCTCTGTGCTTGTTGACGGTCCCGCTACCTGCAACGGCGAAATCGCTCTCGGTAAGAACGCTCTTATCGGCTTTATGACATGGGAGGGTTACAACTACGAGGACGCTGTTCTTATCAGCGAAAAGATTGTAAGAGACGATGTTTACACATCTATCCATATCAACGAATACGATATTGAGGCGCGCGACACCAAGCTCGGTCCCGAGGAAATCACACGCGATATTCCGAATGTCGGCGATGATATGCTCAAAGACCTTGACGAAAACGGTATTATTCATATCGGCGCCGAGGTAAGAGCGGGCGACATTCTTGTCGGTAAGGTTACGCCTAAGGGCGAAACCGAGCTCACAGCCGAGGAAAGACTGCTCCGCGCGATTTTCGGTGAGAAAGCGAGAGAAGTTCGTGATACTTCACTCAGAGTTCCTCACGGCGAAAGCGGTATCGTAGTAGACGTTAAGGTATTTACGCGTGAGGACAGCCGCAACGAGCTGCAGCCCGGCGTAAACAAGGTAGTTCGCTGCTACCTCGCTCAGAAGCGTAAAATCAGCGTAGGTGACAAGATGGCGGGTCGTCACGGTAACAAGGGTGTTGTATCCCGCATTCTTCCCGTTGAGGATATGCCCTTCCTGCCCGACGGTACTCCGCTTGACATCGTGCTCAACCCCTTGGGCGTACCTTCCCGTATGAACATCGGTCAGGTTCTCGAGGTTCACCTCGGTTACGCCGCCAAGGCTCTCGGCTGGAAGATTCAGACGCCTGTATTCGACGGCGCTCACGAGTCGGACATCTTTGAGGCGTTCGATATGATGATGAAAAAAGAGGATTATCCGCCCAGAGAAGAAGTAACAGGTATCGACTTCGGCGAGTGCGTCCGCCAGGGCGGCATCTCGATGGAAGGCAAAACAATGCTCAAAGACGGCCGTACGGGCGAGTACTTCGATAACCCCGTAACAGTCGGTTATATGTATTATCTCAAGCTGCATCACCTCGTTGACGACAAGATTCACGCCCGTTCAACAGGTCCTTACTCACTCGTTACACAGCAGCCGCTCGGCGGTAAAGCCCAGTTCGGTGGTCAGCGTTTCGGTGAGATGGAAGTTTGGGCGCTCGAGGCTTACGGCGCGGCTTATACACTTATGGAAATCCTCACGGTTAAGTCCGACGACGTTGTCGGTCGTGTTAAGACCTATGAGGCTATCGTAAAAGGCCAGAACATCCCCGCTCCCGGTATTCCCGAGTCGTTCAAGGTTCTTATCAAGGAGCTCCAGTCGCTGTCGCTTGACGTTCGCGTACTCAACTATGACGGCGAGGAAATCGACCTCAAGCAGCACTTTGAGGAGGACGACGATCTTCCCGTTGACAACGCTGAATTTGAGGAAAAGAGCGTTATGACATCAACCTCTATGGAGGGCTTCAACCTCGATGAGGAAGATAACAGCGAAGACAATATGTTTGACGATCAGTCATTGGTTGACGAAGAAGAGGATGACATCTTCGACTTCTCAGGCAGCGACGAGTATTAATAAGGAGGAGCAGAATTATGGAAAACAATGTTTTTGACTCAATAAAAATAAATCTTGCTTCTCCCGAGCAGATTTTATCATGGTCTTACGGCGAGGTAACAAAGCCCGAGACCATCAACTACAGAACACTCAAGCCCGAGAGAGAGGGACTTTTCTGCGAGCGTATTTTCGGACCTACTAAGGACTGGGAGTGCCACTGCGGAAAGTACAAGAGAATCAGATACAAGGGCAAGATTTGCGACCGCTGCGGCGTTGAGGTTACACGCGCCAAGGTTAGACGCGAGCGTATGGGTCATATTCACCTCGCCGCTCCCGTATCGCACATCTGGTACTTCAAGGGCACGCCCTCGCGTATCGCTCTTATCCTCGATATGTCTCCCCGTGAGCTCGAGAGAGTTCTCTACTTCCAGAGCTATATCGTTACAGACCCCGGCGACTGCCGTGAGCTCGAGAGGCTCCAGTGTCTCAACGAGACCGAGTATATGGATATGCGCGAGAAGTATGAGGACGACTTCAAAGCGGGTATGGGCGCCGAGACCATTCTTGAATTATTAAAAGAGATTGACCTCGACGAGCAGGCTGCTACAGTCAGAGCCGAGCTCGAGACCGCCACAGGTCAGAAGCAGGGCAGACTTATCAAAAAGCTCGATGTTATCGAGAGCTTCCGCAATTCGGGCAACCGTCCCGAGTGGATGATTCTCACAGAGGTTCCCGTTATTCCGCCCGATATTCGTCCTATGGTACAGCTCGACGGCGGACGTTTCGCGACATCTGACCTCAACGACCTCTACAGACGTGTTATCAACCGTAACAACCGTCTCGCCAAGCTCATTGAGCTCAGCGCTCCCGATATTATCATCCGCAACGAAAAGCGTATGCTTCAGGAGGCTGTTGACGCCCTTATCGACAACGGCAGACGCGGTCGTCCCGTTACAGGTCCCAACGGCAGAGCGCTCAAATCGCTCTCTGATATGCTCAAGGGTAAGCAGGGCCGCTTCCGTCAGAACCTTCTCGGTAAGCGTGTTGACTACTCAGGCCGTTCGGTTATCGTCGTAGGTCCCGAGCTCAAGATGTATCAGTGCGGTCTTCCCAAGGAAATGGCGCTTGAGTTGTTCAAGCCTTTCGTTATGAAGCGTCTTGTTGAAACAGGCGTGGTTATAAATATCAAAGCCGCCCGCAAGGCGGTAGAACGCGCTAAGCCCGAGGTTTGGGACGCGCTCGAAATCGTAATCAAGGGTCATCCCGTACTCCTCAACCGAGCTCCCACACTTCACCGTCTCGGTATTCAGGCGTTTGAGCCCGTGCTCGTAGAGGGCAGAGCGATTAAGCTTCACCCGCTCTCATGTACTGCGTACAACGCTGACTTCGACGGCGACCAGATGGCGGTTCACGTACCGCTTTCGGCTGAGGCTCAGGCTGAGGCGAGATTCCTTATGCTCGCCGCGGGCAACCTGTTAAAGCCGTCCGACGGACAGCCCGTTACCGTTCCTACTCAGGATATGATTCTCGGTTCCTACTACCTCACTCTCGACAAGGACGGAGAACCTGGCGAGGGCAAGGTATTCCGTGACGTTGATGAGGCTATGATGGCGTACCAGACAGGCGTCGTTAAGCTTCATTCCAAGATTAAGGTTCGCCGCACAATGGTTATCGACGGCGTAGAGCAGAGCGCTCTGATTGATACCACAGTCGGCAAGATTATATTCAACAACCCGATTCCTCAGGATCTCGGTCTCGTAGACCGCTCAATCCCCGAGAACAAGTTTAAGTTCGAGGTTGACTTCTTAGTCGGCAAGGGCGGACTTAAAAAGATTATCGACGCCTGTATCGAGAAGCACGGTGTTCAGACCACATCGGTTGTTCTCGACAATATCAAGGCTCAGGGTTATAAATACTCAACAATCGGCGCTATCACCGTAGCCGTATGCGACGCGACTATTCCGCCCGCCAAGGGTGAAATCATCGCCGACGCCGAGGCTCAGGTTGACGCGATTACCGAGGAATACAATATGGGTCTCCGCTCTGACGACGAGCGTTACGCGGATGTACTTAAGGTCTGGGAAAAGGCGACCAACGACGTTACCGCCAGACTTCAGGACGGTCTTGACCGCTACAACCCGATTTATATGATGGCTGACTCGGGCGCTCGAGGCAGTATGAGCCAGATTCGTCAGCTCGCGGGTATGCGCGGACTTATCGCCAACACATCAGGTAAAACAATCGAAATTCCTATCCGAGCCAACTATCGTGAAGGTCTTAACATTCTTGAGTACTTTATCTCATCCCGTGGCGCGCGTAAAGGTCTTGCCGATACAGCGCTTCGTACAGCCGACTCGGGTTATCTTACCCGTCGTCTGGTTGACGTATCTCAGGAGGTTATCATCCACGAGGAGGACTGCGGAACAAACGAGGGTCTCGAGGTATTCGACATCGAGTCCGAGGGCAACGTTATCGAGAAGCTCCACGAGCGTCTCATCGGCAGGTATCTCATCGACGATTTCTGCGACGAAAACGGCAACACTCTCGTTTCAAAGGATGTTATGATTGGCAACGAAGAAGCCAATATCATCGTAGAAAGCGGCGCCAAGAGCGTCAAGATTCGCTCTGTACTCGGCTGCTGCGCTAAGCACGGCGTATGCCGCAAGTGCTACGGCGCGAACCTCGCTAACCGTCATCCCGTTACAGTCGGCGAGGCTGTAGGTATCATCGCTGCTCAGTCAATCGGTGAGCCTGGTACACAGCTTACAATGAGAACGTTCCATACGGGCGGTGTCGCTTCGGCAGAGGATATTACACAGGGTCTTCCCCGTGTTGAGGAACTCTTTGAGGCGCGTAAGCCCAAGAGTCTCGCGATTATCAGTGAGATAGACGGTAAGGTTCGTTTTGAAACCCGCAAGAACGCCAATCACGCTGTTGTTTATAACGAGCAGACAAACGAGGAAAAGGCGTATCTCATTCCGTTCGGCTTCCGTGTAAGAGTTGCCGAGGGCGATATGCTTTCAAAGGGCGACAAGATTACCGATGGTGCGGTCAATCCGCACGACGTGCTCGCTATTCTCGGCACCAACGCGGTTCAGAACTACCTCATCTCTGAGGTTCAGTCCACATACCGCCTGCAGGGTGTTGACATCAACGATAAGCACATTGAGGTTATCGTGCGCCAGATGCTCAAGAAGGTAAGGCTCGACGACGCGGGCGATACCGATTTGATTGCGGGACAGTCCTATGATAAGACAGCGGTTCTCGCCGCTAATAAGGAAATCCGCAACCGTATCGCTAACGGCGAGGAAGGTCTTAAGGAGGCTACCTGGACACAGATGCTCCTCGGTATTACCAAGGCGGCTCTCGCCACAGACAGCTTTATGTCGGCGGCTTCGTTCCAGGAGACAACCCGTGTTCTCACCGACGCCGCTATCAAGGGCAAGGTTGACCAGCTTATGGGTCTTAAGGAGAACGTTATTATCGGTAAGCTTATACCCGCGGGTACGGGTATGCGCCGCTATAATGAGGTTCAGCTCGACGTTAACCAGTCCGAAACCAATGAAGCGGTTGTTTACTCAACAGAAGGATAAAAAAAGGAGTCGCGAAAGCGGCTCCTTTTTAGTTCTCGGTAGTTAGTAATCAGTTGTTCGCGCGAAAGAATAGATGAAAAAGCGTAACTTCTCCCCAAAAACAATTCTTTAAGCTTTTTGCGGGGCTTGTTAACGGCTAAACTAACTACTGATTACTGACTACTGACTACTCGTTTGTACCTTTGTAACATATTCTGAGGTTGGATTTTGACTATTTTGTCAATAGAAATTTTTTTGCCATAATGGTACAATATAAGATGTAAAGATTTAGAATCCTATAAGGGGGATTGTTTTATGACTAAAACATCTTTAAAGAAATTAACGAGCGTTGTGCTCGCGGTACTTATGCTGATTTCGGTTTTCGCTGTTTCAGCTTATGCCGCTGACACAACGAAAAGCAGTACAGGCGGCTACACCGTAGTCCTCGACGCTTCGGGCGTTGACACCGGCTTCGTTGAGTGGAAGGCGTGGACATGGGCTACAGGTTCAGAAGGTCACTGGGTATCCGCTCACGGTACAACAGCTGCTGACATTACCTATGATAATGTTGAAGAAAACATTATTTTCGCTTATTTCACAAACGGCACAGGCACACCTGACGCTATGTGGACAGGCAAAATCGGTCAGACAGGCGATATGACCGTTCAGGGCGCTACCTTTA
>JAHLAX010000109.1 GCA_020625875.1 bacterium
ATTGTTCTTTTCATCATAGTCAATTTTAGCTCTTAACTTGCAAGATGACCCAGTACCCGCTTTTAAAGCTGCCTTAACTTCATCCTCGTTAATGAGAATACCCCCTGTGGCAAAATCAACAGGGCAATACAATTCTTCAAAAGTTGCGTCAGGATTTTTAAGCAAAGTAATTAATGCTCTATTTACGTCACGAATATTAAACTGCGGAATGGATGCAGATGCCCCAATACCAATACCAAAAGCACCATTAACTATATTATAGAATCCTTTAGAAGGCAACACCGCAGGATACTGCTCTGTATCATCATAATTATCTCGCCATTCTTGAATAGTATCTTTAGCAATAGAATCAAACATTAAGGTAGCAAATTTTGACAATCTTGCAGAGGTGTATCTTGGGGATGCCCAGTTTCCAGAACTCATTAAATTACCTGAGTTACCTTCTACTTCCACAAGCGGATAACGCATAGCAAAATGCTGCCCAGCACGCATAATTACACCTTCCGCACTTGCATCTCCATGAATATACATTCTTGCAACAGAACCGATAGCTTTTAATGTTTTTTTAAATGGTTTGTTAGGAAGGAACTTATCTGTATATAAACAATAAAAAATTTGACGGGCTGATGGTTTTATACAATCTCGTACATCTACTAATGCTCTTGATTGCAAAACAGCTCCAGCATATTGAACAAAACTTTCTTCAAGCATAATTTTCATATCTTTTTTTTGTTCCATTATTCTTTCACCTCTGAAAAGTCAACATTTTCAAATATATACTTTCTACGAAATTCAACATCTTCTCCCATTAAGTTCTCTAAAAGATTTATAGCCTCCGGGGTTGGGGAGAAAACATCTAATCTTTGAAACTCTTGTGTGAACATTGAACGATGTGCTTGCTGAGGACTTAATGCACCCAAGCCTTTTGCTCTTTGAATAGTTCCTTTAACAGAGCTTCTTACCGCATTAAACTCTTCGTCTGAAAAATAATATGATTCCGTCTTATTGTTCGTTACAATATACAATGGAGATCTTAACCAACAGAGTCTTTCCTCAAGGATAAAAGAAGGGGCAATATAATGTAAGACTGCGGTGATTAACAAACCGATATGATACATGTTATTCCATTATTTCTAATGGCACTGACTAACTTTTACTTTCTTTATTAAAAGAAAGGAAACCATTTCGGCATTTAAAGCACTTCGTTACCTAAAATGCTGCTACGTATCAATAGTAGCCCTACTCCCCTGCCCATAAGGCTTAGGGGATAGTCGATACAGGTTCAAATATTAATCCATTTTAAAGAAGAGGATTGATATTTGTTTCCCACGGGATTACCATGTCTTTGTAAGATTTAGGCTTCCCCGTTAGCAGCGTTTCCTCTTCAATGTTATATGAGAACTGAGGGTTCTCATATAATATCTTTGACCAGAAAACGCTACCCATTCCGATTTGAATGTAAAGTTTTTCATCGGCTATCCAATATAACCGTCTGAGTCACTATCTGTACAAATAGCTACTCGTCCATATCTTAATTTTCTCGAATCATACTCCCCCGGCACTATGTTCAATGCCTTGAGCAATAAAGTTATTTCCTCATTTTTTGCAATTTTTTCATCAGTGTTAGCAAGGGGGTTGAGAATTTTACCTCTAATAGCTAATATACCATATTTCTTGTAATCTCTTGCTTGTGCCATTGCACCAGCGGCACTGTCACCCTCAACAATCAATAATATACTATCTGGACCAAGCGTCTCAGCATCTTTAAGCTTGTCGCTATTGAAAACTTTCTTTGAACCATTTTTCTTAATTTCCCGTGCGGTTTCCATGACTTGTTGACGAGCCCTGTTAGCCGCATTCTCAGCCTTTTGGATTTTAACCAAAAGATTTACAATAGTATCAAATTCTGGGGTTTTTGAGAATAATTCTAATCCCTCTCTAAATGCTTGCGAAGCTAATGTTCTTAAATTCGGATTGTTGATTTTACTTTTGGTTTGATTTGCAAATGAAGGTTGCTGTACTTTACAGTTAATTGCATAGACCAAGCCTTTGCGAATTAAATCTCCGTCAAAATCTCTTTTGCTTAGTTTCTTTATTTGTGTTGTAATAGATGTTTTTGCTCCTGTAATCGGCGAGCCGCCCTCAGGACAATATAGACCATTGACAAACACATAGCTTTGAGAATTATCATTTGACCATAAAAAGGCTATCTCTACTTCGTCATTACCATCGGTTGCAGTGGCGAGAATAGGCTGTTTCATTAACGGTGTATGCACTTTGCTCTTAATGAAATCTGCAATTCCATTTTTTGAAAAGAAATGCTTAGACTGCTTTCCACACGTAACATTAAAATGGACCCCTTTGTTTAAAAAAGCAATGTTTTCAATTTCTTGACATACTCTATCAAAACTGAAAGATTCTGTCATATTTTTAAAGACTTCCTTGTCAGGAGTGAAACGGATGTATGTCCCATTAGTTTGTAATCTTTGAGCCTCTTCCTCACGATAGCTTACTAAATCGCCTTTGTGGAAAACTACAACTGCATGCCTATCTTCTCTTTGAACAATAGCAGTAAAATCTAAAGATGATAAACAGGTGGCTTTAATGCCAATTCCATTTAAACCACTTGATGTTGTGTAAATCTTATTATTGAATTTTCCTCCAGTATGCGGTTTAGAGAATATGGAAACAAGGACATTTTCTCCATTTTTTCTCATACCAAATGGGATTCCTCTTCCAAAATCTTGTATTGTTACCTCATTTTTTTCTTCATTCACTTCAATGTTAATGGTATCCCCAAATCCCATGATTGCTTCGTCAGTAGAGTTATTTATGACTTCTTTTAATGCTTGATAAATACCATCAGTATCATCTGTTCCAAGATACATTGATATTCTTGTTCTTACTCCGTCTTTGAAACTTAAAGATTCAATTTGATCGATTTCATAATTACTTTGATCCATTTGTGATCTCCTTTTTTCTTTATCTTCTTATATAATTATATTATATTTTTTTATAAAAGCCAAGTCTTTCCTCCCCGATCCGTTTTTGATTTTCTCTTCTCTTCTTATATATTATACAATATTTTTTTATAAAAGTCAAGTTTCTTCTCATTGATCCA
>JAHLAX010000118.1 GCA_020625875.1 bacterium
GGTTTCATTTCGCAAATTTCCCAATTAATTTCTAAAAGAGGTGATTTTCTTGAGCAGAAACCGAAAACCGCTGTCTGAACAGACAAAAAATCTGACAATCTCCGAAAAAGAAAACCTGAAACAGGGTGAAGAACATTCCAAAACACTTTCCGCAGGCAGTATAAAGAAAAGTCCTCCGAAGTGGTTGCAGGGTGATACTGTCCGAAAAGAATACCGTCATCTTGTCAAATTGTTGTCTGAGAATGAGTTCTTAGGCGAAATTGACAGTAATAACTTAGCTATCTATTGTAACGCTTTCGGAAAATATATCGAACTGGAAGAAGAATATCAGAACGCACAGGATTTTGACAGCAAAGACAAAATCCTCAAGCAAATGACTGTACAGTCTGAAAATATCCGAAAATATTCCGCCTTGCTTGGTATGACTGTTGACAGTCGTTTAAAATTCGGAGCAATCAAGACAAAAACGGTTGATGATGATATTGCCGAAGAATTTGGTGATATTTAGTGTCAATTTTCAATGAATTGATTGTCTATGCAAAGCAATGTATTTCGGGGGAGATAATCAGCTGTCAGAAACACAAATGGGCGTGTCAGCGTTTTCTGAACGATGCCGAAAAAATCAATACTGACTGGCAATATTACTGGGACGAAAATGAAGCAGAAAAAATTGTCAGTTGGTTCTCTTATTTACGACACTGTAAGGGCGTACTGGCAGGCAAGCCGATTATCTTAACCACATCGCAGAAGTTTTCGCTGTGTCAGATTTACGGCTGGCGGAGAAAAAAGGACGGTTACAGGCGGTTCAAAATCAGTTTCAAAGAAGTGGCAAGGAAGAACGCCAAAACACAGGAAGAAGCCGGAGTGGTTCTTTATGAGATTGCCACACAGTCGGTAAAGTATAATGAAATTCTGGAAACTTATTGTGCAGGAACAAAGCGTGACCAGTCAAAACTCCTGTTTACGGAATGTAAAAATATGCTGATGGGTTCACCTTTAAGGAAAAAGTTCAAAATCACAAAAACAGAAATTGTGCATATCAAGACAAACTCCTTTCTAAAGCCACTGAGCAAAGAGGACGGTCAAAAGGGTGACGGTACAAATCCTGCCGTGCTGGTGCTTGATGAATACCATCAGCACCCGACATCTGAATTTTACGATTTAGGGTTAGGTTCTCAGACCAAACAACCGCTGTTGATGATAATTACTACCGCCGGCATTGACTTGAATGTGCCTTGTTACACACAAGAATACAAATACGCTGACAGTCTGTTAGACCCGAACTGCGATATTGAAAATGATGAATATTTTGCGGATATTTTTGAGCTTGATAAGGACGATAATATTGACGATATAAGGAATTGGCATAAAGCTAACCCTATCAGAATGAGCTATCAAGAGGGAATTGACAAAATCCGTCTGGATTACGGTGTAGCTAAAGATATTCCCGAAAAAATGACAGCATTCAAAACAAAAATGCTGAATGTGTGGGTACAGCAGACTGAAAACGGCTATATGGATATGGCAAAATGGAAAGCGTGTGAGGTTGAAAATATTCCGCTGAATGAGAAAGCTATCTGTTATGTCGGGTTTGATATGTCGGCAAAAATAGATTTGACAAGCGTTGCGTTTGTCGTGCCGATGAAAGCAAAGGATATTGTCCGCTATGCCGTATGGTCACACAGCTTTATTCCCAATGTTGAAAAACTTTCCGAAAGAATAAAAGTTGACAAAATGCCCTATCAGGCTTGGGTCGACAACGGCTATATCACCGTTACCGATACACCGATAGTCAACCAACAGGCGGTTATTGATTATGTACTGGATTTCTGTCAAAAGATGAATTTCCACATTGAAATGTTCTGTTTTGACCCTGCCAATGCAA
>JAHLAX010000193.1 GCA_020625875.1 bacterium
ATGGCCCAGGTCATGGTCCGACAGTGCGTCTATCGAGGGTTCTGCCCCGAGATGGGATGCTGCGGATTCTGCAACACGCCTGAGTATCAGAAGGAGGTTGAAGCCTACCGTTCCGCCAAGCCTGAATAAAATAGAATCCCGCCAGGTAACCGCAAAACCAGACGGGATTCTTTTGTATCCTACTTGTTGAGGTAGGACCAGACTTTCTTTTCTCCGTGGGGACTGTCTGGATCATCCATCCAGTTCACGGCCAGATCGACCAGCTTCTTGGTCATATCCTCCGGCGTTGCGTCAGGATACCACTTTTTCAGCATCTGGCACATGTCTGCCTTTTGCATCTGGAGAGCCACGTAGAAGTCCCAGAAATTGTACTCTGACGGGATGTCGTCTACGACGCTTTCATAGACCTCCCTGACCTGCTCCTCTGTCCAGTATGGCGCGAACTGCTTCTTTCCGGAGTCGTCCACGTAGTACATCTTCTTGACGTCCTCCTTCGCGAACATCTCGTCGTAGTGGCCGTTGGCCATCTCGCCGTAGATGGAGCGCATAAGTGAGAGCTTGTCCTCCGGCGTCATCTTCTTCTCGACGGCGTCAGACACCATCTGGACGGTCTTCCACATCACGCCCTCTCCTTTTCCGTCGGAGTGCTTCTTAATGAGTTCATAAATAGTTTCCATGGTTGTTACTTTTGGTTACAGTTAGGACACCGCATCGGTACCGGGGCCGGATTGATCCTCTGCGGCGTCGGTGACTTTTTGGTAGGCTTTGTTGTATTTCGTTGCGATGTAATCATAGGCCATAGTCAGCCATAGGGCTGCATAAGAAGAAAGGAAGGAGACGAACGCGGACTCGAGGAGCGGGTTGGAATGTAGCAGATGCCAGCCGAGAGATACCCATAGAACTAGACACTTCGGGCAGGACAGAACGTGGAACTCGCGATGAATCAACTTGCCGATAGCATCGATGAGACCCATCTGTATGGCTAGAACGCATACGACCGTTATCTGTGCCGCCTCCTTCCACATAATTAAGCGCCGGCCGCCACTGAGAACGCGGCAGTAATGTCAATGCTTGAGGACGTGTTGCAGGCGCAGGACACTCCGTTAAGGGCGCAGATAGTCTGGCCGGGAGTGATGGTGGGCGCCGCTTCTGCCGTCACCGGAACGCTCAGGTAGGCGTAGATCGGTTCGGTCACAGGGCAGGATCCGCAGGGGCAGCTGGGATTGTACGGCATATAGGAGACGGTACCCGTCGCCAGGAGTTTCATGTCGTACAGGCCGTCGCCAACCTGGTCAATGCTCTGGACCGTGTACTTCAGGTCCGCCGTGACCGGGAAGGACTCGAGGGAGCAGATCCGTCGGCCGCCACAGGTGTAATGGGTGAGGTTGATGAGGTACGATGCCGCATCAGCCGTGGAGCCCGGGAAGGGCACCAGGGAGTTGAGGAAAGTTTTTCCGTTGTTACAAGCCATAGTTGTGTTGGATTAATTGGTTGATTCTTCGGAGGCCTTTTCCGCGCCGCCTCCCCCTTGCGCTATGATGAGGCCGCCGGAGTCCAGGCGTTTGGTCAGAGCGGCCACGGCCCTCTCCAGCGAGTCAATCTTTTCGAACAGTACGGGTTCGTGCTCCATAAAGCTGTGGAGCCTGACGGCAGAGCAGTACGTCTGCTGCATCAGTGAGCAGTTCTGACACTGCCCGTCGCATTTTCTTGCGGTTTCCATTACTTGAAATAGTTAGTAACAAAAATGTTATTCTTATACTTGTTAACGGCCTCGACAATCTTCGCGGCAGTGACCGCTACACCCTGTCTAGCCTGCTCATTCACAAAGCTTTTGAAGGCTTGAGAAGCAGCGTCTGCCTCCTCCTGGGAGTTAGCGTAGACGTTAAATGATACCTGGAATCCTTGCATACTTGTTAACTACTTGTTAACTACTTGTTAACTACTCGTTAATTTGCGGCAGCGGGTTGGCCGGGGTAGCCGGCTTCCTCTGGAAGATTCCCTTGATGAACTCGGCGCCTCTGGTGAGCACGTCCTCGTTCTCGCGCAGCCAGCCGAAGATCTCGCTGGACTGCTCCTTCAGATTTTCCAGGAAGGGCTTCTGAGCAAGCGGGACTGCCGGCATGTCGTCCATTCCCTTCACCATAAAGTCGTACATCTTCTCGGCCTTCTCTACGTTGAGGTTGCAGAGGTAGAGGCAAGACTGCTTGAGCTCGTATTTGCTGGTCGGCTTGATCATACTTATAGCCTCCATCACTTTTTTCTTGCGGTTAAACATGGTGCGGTTAGATTAAAAGGGGCCCGACCGGAGCCAGGCCCCAGGTTCTGCCGACTACTAGCCGTTGCATCCAGGGCAGC
>JAHLAX010000103.1 GCA_020625875.1 bacterium
CCGCGCCGCGCCTACGTTTCCCGATTTGCGCACACTGCGCACAATTCGCACACCGATCCGTGTGCGCACACGCAGTTTCACGGGCCCTTATATATTATATATATAAATTATAAAATTGTTGTTTCGTATAGTATAATTGTTATACACGATAATTTTTTGGGCTTGCTTGTGATTTTAGAAAAATTTAAGAGTGCGCGCCCGTACCCATGTGCGCATTGTGCGCACTGTGCGCAAACGCGGAAACCCGCGTCATTCCTACGAATCCGCGATTGCGCGCAAGTGCGCCACGAGTGCGCACATGTGCGCGCGAATTGTGCGCGCGCCGCGCACACCCTTGATTTATTGTTAGACAATAATAAAACGCACGAAGAAAACACCCGCCAAACCTTTTATTGTACGACAATAAAACGGCACTTGCGATCGGCGTTTTGCTCATACCACAGCTTTTTTATTGTCATACGATAAAAAAGAATTGACTTGCTTTTGCATGTATGCATAATGCCTGTTATGCCAGCCGCCGACGGGCGGGCCCATCTGGCGGCGAACCGGCCTGGGGTAGTTCCCTCCCAGGTCGGCGCGCCTAAACCACGGACGGGAACTGCATGGAGAGACCGGAACACATGCCATATGCCAAAGACATAAGCATCGCCGCGATCGTCCGATACGACAACGCACGAGACACACAAGGCGATTTCGACAAGATCAAGACATTTTTTGATCTGTACGCCGCAACCATAACGGATTGCGAAGCAAAAGCACATGCCAGGGCTGCCCGTACTCAGGAAGCGCTCACAGACGCAAAGCAGCGAGCGCCAATGTGGTACACAGGCGGCGCATGTTTTGGCGCGCACAACGCCGACAACGTTGATCCGATCGGCGTCATTGCGATAGACGCCGACGACATAAGCATTGACAGGCAACAAGAGATCAAGCGCCGATTGAGTGAGATCCCGTGCGTCTTTTTTTGCGCTCAATCCATATCAGGAAAAGGGCTATATGCCCTGGCCAGCGTGTCGATCGACGTACAGCGAGACCCCGACAGGGTCGTTAAATTCCTTGGATTGATTGACGCCGCTGTATTGCCAGACAGGCAAGACGGCGAGCATATCGACACCGCATGCAAAGACATTGCCCGCCGCCGCTTTGAAAGCTTTGATCCTGCATGCTATTTTGCGCCGGAAAAATTCACGAATGAATACACTGGCGAGTACAGGTCGCGATGCCGCGAGGCGTTCAGCAGGACGCAACTCGCCGCACTTGCGCAGCTATTTGGGGGACGCGGGGACAAGAGCGAGGGGAGCGCCCAGGCTGGGCTTGCACTTGCAGCGCTTGCAGTCTCAGCTGGCGGCAGAGTTTCTGGGCGGCTTTTTACAAAAGACTTTTACCCGGCAAGAGCTCAGGTTGTGGTTTTAGGCGCAAGCGGCGACGGCAAATCGACAGCAGCCAACGCACTAAGGCGAGCAGCCAACGCGATCGGCGCGCGGCCTGTATCAGCCGAGAGCGACCGCGCGCTTGAAGCAGCGCTCGTAGAGAGCGGATTAAAAAAGACACCGACCGACGGCGAGGACGAGTGGGAACAAATCTGCCCGCCGGTGCCATTGCTCAGCATCACAGATGAAGCCGGAGACGAGCAGGCAAGCAGGCGGTCGAGGGAATATAAGAGCAAGCTAAACTCAATCAAAAGGCGAACGTTTGATTGCCTTTTTCACGCGTCGGCATCCTTGACAACAAAACTGCCACAAAAGGATTTCCATTGCAGCTATACCGACGTGCAGCTTTCGACGCCCAAACGGTGGGCCGATGCACTCAGAGGCACCGACGCAACGACTGGCGAGCGGCGGCGCGTTTTAGAGTTTTGGGCCGCCAGTGTCAAAGCGCCGGATGGTGCATTAAACCCAATGCTGGCCGAATTTATGGCAAGCGAGATAGAGCCGGTCGAGCCTGCCAACGTTGACGCCATTACCGCCGTTTTGGACGATCTCAAAGACTCGATGCCTGCACCCGACCGGGAATGCACAAGCGTTTATTTGGATGGATTCCATTCGATGCCTGTATTTGAACAGCTCGAAGCGCTCGAAGAGATGCGGCGCATTGGAGCAGGCAAAGAGGCGATCCAGGATGTAAGAACGATATTGTGCGGGCTTGCCACGTTGATCGCATGGAGCGACAGACTGCCGCGCATCACGCCAGACGCGATAAGAGCGGCATGGTCGGTAGTGTTTGCCGTCTATGAAAACCGCGCGAGATTGCAAGAAACTGCCGAGGTCGGAGCAATCACACAAGAGGCAG
>JAHLAX010000194.1 GCA_020625875.1 bacterium
ATAATATGTGACATGGGGGTGGATTTACCGCTTACTCCTTCCTTTATTGATGATGCCAAGTCAATTATAGGGTAAATCTTCCCCCAATTCAAGACAGGGGGGTGAAAGTTTGAAGGACAGGATTAAGGCTCTTGCAAAAGAGCGGGGACTCTCCATCGCGGAAGTCGAAAGACGGTCAGGACTCACCAAGAACACCATCAAGAAGTGGGATCGTTCGACTCCGTCCGTGGACAAGGTCGCATCCGTTGCCAAGTGCCTCGGCGTGACCGTCGAGGATCTTCTCGAGGAGGTGAGCTGATGCCGGTTCCGATGTCCAAAGAGCGTTTCGTTCAGCGGATGATGTTCGACGCCCTGAAGGCGGAGGAGGAACGGGTCACGAAGGGGACCCTCTGGGGGTACATCGCCGACCAGAAGACGAGGAGGCTCAAGAGGAAAGCGAAGAGCACGCTTCCCGGGAGGCACAGGTGATGGGAGAGAAGGAGAGGCTGGGAGCGATGATCGCCGGCTACCAGCGAATGTACGGAATCCTCGACGAGGAGATGGCGGTGATCATGCGGATGTCCCGGCAGACATTCATGAAACGGAAGAAGCAGCCGGAGACGTACAGGGTGGAGGAGCTGCTCCTCGCCGCGAAGAAATTCAAGGTCACCCTGTCGGAATTGATGAACGGAAAGGGGAAACAATGACGACGACTCAAATGGCGCAGCTGATCTGCACGAGCGTGCTCTTCATCACGGTGATCCTGGCGGGCGTGTTCTCCGTCGAGGTTGCGGGCGTGTGGCTCCGGAACAGGAGGGAGGAGCGCAGGAACGGCATCCGGGAAGCGGAGCGAACAGTGTCGGAGCGCTTCGACCGGGAGCGCAATTCCTGGATGGAGCTTCTCGCGCAGAAGGACAGGGAGCTGGAGATCACGAACGCGCTGCTCGCGAGGCTCCAGAAGAACTACGACATCGCCACGAAGGTGCTGGCGGTGGCTGACAGAAAGGAGGACGCATGAAGAAAAAGGGATACGTTCTGGTGAGGTACGAGGACGGACTGGTCGAACCGGCGGTGATCTGCTCGGACCGGTATCTGTCGGTCGGCAGCGAGGTGATGATCGACTCCGGCGACGTCGGGATCGCGGTGAGCGAGATCTGCGGGTACATGCACGCGGAGGAGGAGATCGCGAAGATCGAGAGGATCTTCGAGATGGATCCGGGGGAGCTTCCGAGGGTCATCGGTCAGGTGCACCGGGATTACTGGGAGGAACCGGAGGATGCGTAAAAAAGAAGAGCCTCGGCGGACCGGCATCCGCTTCGGCTCACGTGGAAAGGGGTATTTCCGGATGAAGCATATCACGAAGGCCGTCGGAACGTCAAGCTTCGTAGCCTGCGCGGCTCTCTGGATCGGTCTTGCCTTTCTCCCCGCTGAAAGACCCGCGCTCGCCGACGGGGCGGGGGAGCCGGAGACGGTGTTCTTCAGCATGGCACCCTCCTCTGAAGGACAGAACGCGCCCGCTCCCCCGTCCAGACCGTGGAGGCCGGAGGTCGACCAGGGCGACGCGGAGATCCTCGCGAAGCTGCTGTGGTCCTCGCCTCTGACCAACGAGGACGACAAGCGCCGCATGTGCTGGCTGATCTTCAACCGCGTGGACGACGAGCGCTACGGCCTGTTCGGATCCACCGTCGACACGGTGGTGATCCGGCGGGAGTTCACGTTCTACGACAGAAAAGCGCATATCTCGGAGACGAACCTCCGGATCGCGAGGGAAGAGCTGCGGCGCTGGCAACTGTATCTCATCGGAGCGGTCAAGGAACGGCTTCTGCCGGTTGAGTATGTTTTCGCGTCCTTTGAAGGACGTCACATCTATTTTTATTCGGAGATCGGAGGAACGGCATGGACGGAGTGAAGATCTATTACGAGTGCAATAAGGCGAAGTGCGGAGACAGATGCTTGAATCCGGACTGCAATCATACGGCAGATGTGGATTATGCGAAAAACTTCCGGTGGTCAGAAGATTTCGGCGCGTACATCGAGGATCCTCCGCGCAGGATGCAGCACGATGTGCTCTGCGACCGGAAGGACTGCATCCATAGGAGCTGCTCCGTTACGACGGAGGGGTACGGGTTCTGCCTTATTCACGCTCCGTGCGTGAAGATCGTCTCCGGAGTCAACGGGCCGATGTGCGAAAGCTACGAGACGGAGGCGGAACAATGAGGATCGGATCTATCGTCCAGATCGTCGGGCCGATCAGCGGCATCGACGAATACGATCAGCTGTTCGCGGCTGCGGAGGAACGGCTGCGGAAACGCGGATCCGGCGCGAAGGCGTCCGGACAGTACGCGAACGGAGAGCTGGAGAAGCTGGAGGTAGATCTGGAGGCGCAGGTATGAAGACGCCGAGGACGAACGAGTACAGAAGCGCGGTCTACACCGAGCGCCCGGAGTATGCGGATTTCGATGCTCCGAGCAAGTTCATGGCAATCCAGGGGATCATCGCGACCAGGCTGAAACAGCATCCGAAGGCGATCTGCTCCTATTCCGGAGGATCCGATTCGGACATCATGATCGATCTGATCGAGACCACGCGGAAGATGTTGCCGTCTCTGCCTCCGGTCAAATACGTGTTTTTCAACACCGGACTGGAGATGAAAGCCACGCGGGACCACGTGCGGGAGACGGCGGAGAAGTACGGCGTCGAGATCGAAGAGATCCGGCCGAAGGTCGGCATCGTCGAGGCGACGCGGAAACACGGACAGCCGTTCGTGTCGAAGATCATGAGCGCCGGTCTGGAGGAGTGGCAGAAGAAGCGCGTGCCGCTGTCGATCGCGGACGAGTATGCCGATGCGGAGGACAAGGCGGCGAAGCGGGCCGAGCTTCGGGAGCGGTATCCAAGCTGCGAGGCGGTGATCAACTTTCTGTGCTGCTGCAACGCGGCCGGGGAGCCGAGGCCGAACATCCAGCTCGTGATCAATTCGTCAAAGTACATGCTGGATTTCATTAAGGAGTGTCCTCCGGATTTCCGGATCAGCGCGAAGTGCTGCGACTACTGCAAGAAGCAGGTCGCGCACCGGGTGCAGAAGGATTACGAGATGATCATCACCGGTGAGCGCAGAGACGAAGGCGGGATGCGGTCCGTGCCGAGGAAGGATAACACCGCGCTGTGCTTCGGAGAGACGGCGAACGGGCAGTGGAGGCTCCGGCCGCTGTACTACGTGTCCGACGCAGACAAGGCGTGGTACAAGGAGCAGTTCGGGATCCGGTACAGCGACGCGTATGAAGTTTACGGCCTCGCACGGACCGGGTGCTGCGGATGCCCTATCTCGTACAGAGCGACGGACGATCTGGAGCTGATCGGGAAGTATGAGCCGAACGTGGTCAAGGCCGCGTGGAACATCTTCGGGGACAGCTACCGATACCGTGCGAAGTATGTCGAA
>JAHLAX010000016.1 GCA_020625875.1 bacterium
CGTTATGTTTTCGCCGAAAATCATCGACCCGTCGTTATTACCGATTCGCTTCACGGAGTGGATCTTAATTCAGAGGATTCAAATTACCATATGATCGCTTTTTGTCAGCAGGATAATTGGATTATTTTGGATGTGTTCCACGGCATGACTGACGGCACCGGAGCATATGAAGTGGTGAGAACGCTTCTTTATTACTATTGCTCTGCGCGTTACAATGTCAAACTAAAAGAAGAGGGTATCCGTCTTGTAGGAGACGAAATTCCCGAAGAAGAGTGGATAGACCCTGTGGTCAGCAGAACAGATCTTCCGCAGCCCAAGCAGCAAAATGAGCAAATGTCTGACGCGTTGAATCTCATCAAAGAGGCAGGCGTTGAAGAGGATCATTGCCACACTGTGTACAGTATTGCTATCTCTGAATCCGAATTTATGAGATTTAATCTGGATAATGACGGCAGCCCCGGAACAATGGTTTCTCTGTTGCTCAGTCGGGCTATCGCAAAATTGTTTCCGAAGTCGGAGAACGCAATTCGTATCGCTCTGTGCGTGAATCAGAGAAAGGCGCTCCACGCGCCGTTAGCGCATCATAGCTTAGTCGGCGGAGTAATGCTGGAATATAAGGACATGATGCGCGATTGGCCTCTTGATAAGCAGGCTACCGCATACCGCGGGATGGTCTTTGCTCAGACGCAGGAGGAAAATGTGCTGATGGGTATTGCCACGTTCAAGGGTATCAACGGTATGCTTCTCACTAAAGAGAGTGATCAGGAACGTCTCGGGATAGCGTCCTATATCAATTCGCTTGCAAGCAAGCTCACCACGGCAACGGTAAGCTATGTCGGAAAAGCGGACTATAAGGAAGCCGAACAATATATCCGCGATTTCCGTACGTGGACGGCACCTTTAGGTAACGATCTGCTCGTTGAAATATCCGCCGTCAACGGACGATTCACCCTCGATTTTTTGCAGCCGTTTTCAAATCCCGTCTTTGTGAATGCTTTTCTGAAAGAACTGGACGAAAACGGAATCGAGTATGATCTTCAGGATGTCAGTGAGTTGAAGCTCCCGAATATAAAGCTTCCGTGGACGGAGTAACAAATATTTAAGTATGCGCCGACATTAACTTCAAACTCTTTCGCCTATCTTATAAAATGTGTCGGCGTCCACGACTCCTGTTCAGGCAAACCGTACTCTTTTTTGCCGAGCTGTATGCTTCTCATAAGGAAAGACATATTATGCGCGAGTGTTCTCATAGTCTGTAAGCCTTCCTTGTCTTGTGAGGCTTCGCCTTTTTCTCTGCCGTGAACGCTGTTCCAATATTGGCTGGAGGCTATAGGCACACCGCTGATAGTGAAATACTTGTTCAGCTCGTCAAAGGTTGCGGATAAACCGCCTCTCCTTGCGACAACCACAGAGGCGCCGACCTTCATTCGTTTGTCAAAGTGAGTTGAATAAAACAGTCTGTCAAGCAGCGCGATTAAAGTCGCGTTAGCGGAAGCGTAATAAACGGGTGAAGCGACAACTAATCCGTCTGCTTCCTCAAACTTCGGAGCGAGTTTGTTTACCTCGTCATCAAATACGCACTTGCCGTTTTCAAAACAATGACCGCAGGCAATACAGCCGCGAATAGCTTTATTGCCGACTTGAACGGTCTCAGTTTCAATATTGTATTCTTTGAATACCTTCTCTAATTCCTTTAAAGCAATCGAGGTGTTTCCGTTTATTCTCGGCGAGCCGTTCAGCATTAAAACTTTCATAAAAGTATTTCCTTTCGGGATTTATTATGTTATAATTATATTATCCAAAGACATTGTTGTCAACGAATGTGAGGTTTTGAAAATGAAAAAAAGTATTAAAAGTTCAGCAGTTTATCCTATGCCCGTGCTTATGATAGCGGCATATGACGAGAACGGTGTAGTAGATGTAATGAACGCCGCTTGGGGAACTAACTGCGGAATGGATAAATTGTGTCTGTTTATCAGCGAAGGACATAAAACAACACAGAATATCCTCAAGACAAAAGCGTTTACGGTAAGCCTGGCGGATAAGGCTCATATGGATGTTGCCGATTACTTCGGTATTGCTACAGGCAACAAAATGCCCGATAAGTTCGAGAGAACAGGCTATCACGCGACAAAGAGCGCGTTTGTCAACGCGCCTGTTGTCGAGGAGTTCCCGCTCGTGATGGAGTGCGAGCTGGCAGAGGTTGTAAAGACCGATAATATCTACGCCATAATCGGAAAGGTCGTAAACACTCAGGCTGAGGAAAACGTTATCGACGATGACGGTAAAGTCATCATAGAGAAGTTAAACGCTATCAGCTTTGACCAGTATAAAAGCGGTTACTATGTAACGGGTGATCAGGTAGGCAAGGCGTGGAACGCGGGAAAAGAATTAATGAAATAAGAAGATAAAGAGAACGGCGCGGAAATCAAATCCGCGCCGTTTTTTATATGCCGCAATACCGAGATTGCGCTTTTGTGTGGTAACAAGAAGCTCGGAAAGTGTTGTATAGCATCTTAGTATAAAGTACAACCCTGTTAACAGGATAGCTGATGATACATTAATTACAGGTCGGTTGTTTTTAACATACTCGAAATCAGCAAAGGCCCGACATACGGCGAAATCTATCCGATTTATATGATAAGCTACGGAGTTTTCCGTTTTATTACGCAGTTCTGGCGAGTATCATATTTTCAGCTCGGACCGCTTCACTTAACACATTAATCCTCTCGGAATCGCATTGCTCGTTGCGCTTATAGTTTTTCTGATCTTCAAGCTGTTGTTTTTGATTGTTAATATTATGTACAAGGTAGAATACGGCTCTGATGACGCTGAACGCGGCGAAAGCGGACGCAGAGTGAGAAAATCAGATAGTGATTTCTTTTTCGGATGAATTTCACAAAAATTAAAACCACTGCATTGCGAACCCTTTCGCGGTGTGGTGGTTTTTGTTTTGCAAAAAACAAAGAAAATCGAATAAATATTCTAAAATATATTGACGCAAGTAGAACATATTGTTATATTATTTAAGAAAGAAGGAGAGAAAAGTGATAGCAGAATTTAGAATTAACGGAAAACCGTCGCCGTATGTTCGTGCGAAGGAGACAGGGAACGGCGTTATATACACAGGCAAGCTGACAACCGCAACAATCCTAACGACTACACAAACTACTTCCGTCTGCCGAATGATATTTTAATCTGGACTTGTGTGCGGAGGAGATAGCGTTCTATGCTTTCATATTGCGTATGGAGAATCGCAGGATATATACTTGCTTCCCGTCGTACAAAACTAAAATAACCGTTCTCGGACATACCTACGGCGAGCCGACATGGGAATGGAGTGATTTAACCAGCTTACTGTGATGACAGCTTGCTGACGTATGAAGCTTGGTCTTGAGAACTGTTTGTGACGGTACATGCTTCAAACAAGGCATGTACATGGAATTGTGCGGTATTGACATGAATACATTAAATAACAGGAGGTTTTAATGAAAACTTGTAAGAAATCTGTAAGCGTATTGTTCGCGCTGATTATAGCGGTCAGTTTGATTTGCACTGTTCCGGTAATCACAAACGCGGCGGGGAAAACCGCTGATGTAAACAACGGTATTCCGGTTCTGAATATCACTATCGACGAAAACGCTGCGGGTTACGGCACAATTGAGCAAATGAACTCAAGCCCCGACCACAGCGCCGAATGTACAGGCACAATCAAGCTTGACGTGCCTGACGGTTACAAGGGAGACTACAGTGACGTTGCTCTAAACGGCACCGAGGATTTAGAACTCGAATACATACGAGGCAGAGGTCATACTACGTGGATGGAGGACAAAAAACCCTACAAGTTCAAGCTAAAAAAGGGCGCAGAGTTGCTCGGTATGGGCTCAAACAAGCACTGGATATTGCTCGCGAACGCCAAGGACGAAACTCTGCTCAGAAACAGAATAGTCTATTACATAGCAAGAAGAATGGGGCTTGAATACACACCGAAAATGTTGCCTGTTGACGTAGTTATGAACGGGGAATATATAGGAAGCTATTATCTCGCAGAGCAGGTGAGAGTCGGCAAAACCCGTGTTAATATTGACGAGCTTACAGACAAGGACAACAGCGAGCCCGAGCTTACGGGAGGGTATCTGTTCTCTTACTCACCCTATCCCGAAGAACCCGAGGCAAATGTGCTGACAACAAAAAAAGGACTTCGCTTTCAGGGCGAGAACCCCGTTTTTTATTCCTCGGACCCGACTGACAAAACAGGTACTCAGGAACAGAAGTCATATCTCACAGACTATCTACGTAAGGTTGAAAATGCCGTTTACGGCACTGATTTCAAGGATGCAAACGGCGTTTCGGTATGGGATTATATGGATATAAAATCCACCGTCGATTATTGGTGGGTTCAGGAGTTTACAAAGAATGTTGACTCATTCAGAACCGACAGCACATATCTCTACAAGCCCAGAAACGACAAGCTCTACTGGGGACCGATTTGGGATTTCGACCTTTCTCTCGGAAAGTCGGTAAGGGATGTCGACGGCTTCTATATGAGCAATAATATGGATTGGCTCAACAAGCTCAGAGCCGAGTGTCCCGAATATCAGGCTATGCTCAGACAGCGTTGGACAGAATTCGATAAAATTATCACCGATATCGTAAAGGAAGGTGGCGTGCTTGACCAATATGCCTCTGAGACAAAAAGCTCATGGGAGGCTAATAAAGAGTGTTGGCAGCTTGATAACTCCCTCGCAAGCTTTGATTTTGAATTAGATACGCTCCGCGAATGGCTCATCGGACGTCAGACGTGGATAAACGATAATATCGACACAATGCTCAACAAGGTTTACGGCACGGTTAAATTTGTCGCCGACGGCAAGACTGTTCAGGAGAGCTCCGTGCTGCTCGGCTCCTCGCTTTTAAACTCTGTTCCCGAAGCTCCCGAGAAGAAGGGATATGTTTTTGAGAGCTGGAAGAACGAGGACGGCAGCAAGTTTGAGCCTATAAACGTAATTACGGACGACACAACAATAGTTGGCTCCTATATCAGCGAGAAAAAAATAATCAAGGCTGATAACATCTATTTCCAAGGCAGTGAAATATGGGACGATATGCTCCTCTGGAATCAGTTCTACATACCGTACACACTCACTCCGTTTGGAACAAACGATAAGGTAGCTATCTGGAGCTCGTCGGATACGGACATCGCAGAGGTGGATGCAAACGGTGTAGTCACAGAGAAAAAGACAGGTACCGTTAAAATTACAGCCACGCTGAGAACAGGGCTCAAAAAGTCCTTTACTCTCCATATTATAAACATGGCGGAAACTCCCCTTATTGAGCCGAGTAAGCTGAAAGCGGCGAAAAGCTCCGTAACCCTGAAGGAGGGACAGTACACGCAGATCGCGGTAACTCTAACACCCCTGCCCTGCGACCCATCCCTGTATTACAGCTCAAGTAATGAGTCTGTTGCCGAGGTGGATTCAATCGGCGTAATCCACGCGGTTAAGGAGGGCACAGCTATCATTACCGTAACCTCATCAAATGATAAGACCGCTAAGTACAAGGTTATTGTGAAGTCAAGCAAAAAGGCTAACACGCTCAAGGTTACGAAGAAAACAAAATCCATCAAGGCTAAGGCGTTGAGGACAAAGGCGCGCACCGTTAAGCCTCTTACAATAAGCAAGGCAAAGGGCACCGTAACCGTAAAGACAACTTCGGTAAAACTCGGAAAGAAGAAAATTTCGGTAAAAAAGTTTAAGTTTACCAAAAAAGGTAAGTTAACCGTTAATAAGGGTAAGTACAAGACAGGAACATATAAGGTTAAAGTTAAAATTATCGCAAAGGGCAACTCAAAC
>JAHLAX010000195.1 GCA_020625875.1 bacterium
AACGATCTGGCAGCCATCACGGGGTATCAAAGGCTCGAAGACACCTACCACCCGTATGAATACCGACTCGCACAATTTACCGGAGAAGTAAAGGTCAAAACCGAGGGGTATATGAACCGTCACGGGAAGTTCGATATCAAATTCAACGCGATGCCGCAGAGATACCTAAAAAGTGGAGAAAAGGCCATCGCATACACGGCAAACGGGACAATCATGAATAGAACCACAATGCCGTCAAAGCCATATCTCCGTATTTTTGGCACGGGAGCCGGGACGGTGGGTATCGCTTCGGAGACGATCACGATATCCAGCATCAGCACGTATGTGGACATTGATTGCGATATCATGGATGCCTTCAAGGGTTCCACGAACTGCAACGGCAACGTGTCCTTCACGGGACCCATCACGATCCCGGCAGGAGCTCACGGCATAACAATGACCGGAAACATCACAAAAGTCGAAGTGACACCGAGGTGGTATCTGATATGATCCCTATTCTCTATCCGGGAAACGAAACACAATTCAATAAAAACGGACTCGGACCGCTCGCGGATGCCATATCCTGCGTGGTGGAGGAAGAACGGAACGGACAGTATGAGCTTCACATGACCTATCCCGTGACCGGGGTTCACTATGCGGACCTTCAGGAGACGAGGATCATTCTGGCGAAGCCCTTCGATGGAGGGACCGCGCAGCCGTTCATCATCTACAAGATATCGAGACCGATGGACGGCATCGTGACCGTGGACGCAGAGCACATCTCATATCGGCTCAACGGCACGGTGGTGATGCCGTTTTCTTCGTCCGGGATCATCTCGCTATTCTCAACAGATCTCCCGGGACATATCGTGGGAACAAGTCCATTCACATTCCAGACGGATATCACAAGCGCGGACGGGTACTCGGTAGACCTTCCTCGCGAAGTCAGAGGAGTTCTGGGAGGAGAACAAGACTCTATTCTTCAGAAGTACGGTGGTGAGTGGGAATTTAATCGCTTTAATTGCTATCTTCATGCAGCCAGAGGAAGCGATAACAATGTGACACTCCGGTACGGAAAGAACATAACGGATATCAATTCCGTCATCGATATGACTTCCGTGTATACGGGCATCGTGCCATATTGGACCAACGAAAACGAGACCGTGACACTCACCGAGAAGGTGGTCATGAGCTCCCACGCTTCCGACTATCCATTCAACATCGTGAAAACGGTGGACTTCTCCAGCGACTTCGAGACGGCTCCGACAGAGACACAACTTCGAAACGCTGCCACGGCATACGTGAATAATAACGAGGGGTGGAAGCTGAAGAACAACATCGAGGTGTCATTCGTGGCACTCTGGGAGACGGAGCAGTACAAAAACATCGCTCCACTCGAAAGAGTAAAGCTCTGCGACCTCGTGACGGTCATCTATGAACCGCTGGGAGTGAACTTCAAGACCAAGGTCATCGCCACGGAATACAACGTGCTGACCGAAAAGTATAACAAGATCACCCTCGGGGAGCAGTCCTTCACGCTGGGAGCGATCATCGAAGAGAGCGTGACCGAGTCCGAAGTCAAGACAACCTCACGGATGCGGAATGCTATCGAACGCGCCACCAAGCTCATCCAAGGCGGTCTCGGTGGTCATGTGGTATTTTCCACCAACGCAGACGGGGAGCCCGAAGAAATCCTGATCATGGACACGGATGACATCGGAACCGCCACAAATGTCATCAGAATGAACCTCGCAGGAATAGGCTTCTCTGATAGCGGATATCAAGGGCCATTCGATACTGCGTGGACCATTGACGGGCATTTTGTGGCAGACTTCATCGACACGGGAACGCTCAACGC
>JAHLAX010000196.1 GCA_020625875.1 bacterium
AGTACAAGCTCAAGAAGAAACAGGTGTGAATAGAAATCATATCTGTGAAGTATGTAAAGGTAAAAGAGCTACTGCTGGAGGATTTATATGGAGCTATGGAGAGTCAGGTGATGTGTAATGCCAGAAATACAACTCCAGCTTAGTAAGAAGCTATTTACTCCAAAATTCTATCCTTATCTATTTGATTATTCACATAGATTTGAATTTTATATGGGAGGAGCTGGCTCTTAACTGGTAAGTCGGTTTTTATCCAGTAGAAGTTAATTATAAGGGCTTGCACAGAGCCAGGTATCCGCATACTTATTTGTAGGAAGACCGCAGCTAGTATTAGAGAATCTGTGTTTGCGGATATGAAGATAAGATTGAAGGAATGGAAGATTGAACAGTATGTGAATATCAATCAAACCAATATGACGATCACCTTCCCTAACAAAAGTCAAATGATATTCATAGGACTGGACACTGAAACCAGACTTCTTTCTCTTGCTAATATTAGTTGCATCTTTATAGAAGAGGCTTTTGAGGTTGAGAAGACATTTGTAGAACAGCTTAACTTGCGTATGAGAGGTAAAGAGCCAAACTAGCAAATACTCATGGCTTGGAACCCAATAAGCTAGTCAAGCTGGCTATATGATTTCTCAGTTGTCAACCCTCCAGATAGCAGCATATTCATCCACAGTACATTTGAGGACAATCCTTTCCTTAGTGAGGACTACAAGAACACTATCAGGGAGCTGGAAAAGAGAAATCCTGTTAAATGGAAAGTGTATGGATTGGGCGAATGGGGTGTTGATCCTGAAGGCCAAGTCTTGCGGAATTGGCTTGTAAGAGAGTTTGATCCGCAAGAATTAGCAAAGACATTAGAATATAGGGTTGGAAGTGACTTAGGTTACATAGACCCAACCACAATTGTAAGAACACTATATGACAAGGCAAATAATACGATCTATGTATTTGATTGCTACTATGAGACTGGCAAACAGTTAGAAGAAGTGGCTAAGGCTATGGAATCTATGGAATTGCGGCATACCAAGATTTATATGGATGCGGCGGAACCTAGGTCTATAGCGTTTTTTAAATAGAAAGGTTATAACGCAGTACCATGCCTTAAGGGGCCGGGTAGTGTGGCCGCCCGCATTCAATTCTTACAAAATAACACAATTATAGTTCTACCAAAATGCAAAGACTTAATTAATGAATTAGAGAACTTCTGTTATTTGATAGACAAGAAAACTGGTAAGTACACTGAAGACACAGACCACCGCTTCTCTCATGCTATTGATGGATTAGGTTATGCCTACAGTGATATTTATACCAACAATAGGCTCAAATCTTACGATAAGAGCTTACTAGGATTGTAAGGAGATGATATACAGTGTATTTAATCGAGCAAGGTACCGATTTAAATACAGCTAAAATCCTTCAACTGCTGTAGAACTTTAATACATTTGAGCGACCTAGGTTATGTAAGTATAATGACTACTACATGGGTAAACAGGCTATCCAGGCAAAGCCAGAGCCTCAAGGTATCAATAAACCTTACAACAAAGTAACCACTAACTACTGCCGCAATATTACGGAGAACTTCTTGGGTTATCTTGTGGGCAAGGACATTACTTATAACAGTGATGAAGACATTGAGGAAATCTAGGATGTGCTGAACTATAATGACGTTGCTTCTGAGGATAGTATGCTGCTCAAGCAAGCGCTAATTTATGGTGTAGCTTATGAGGTCTGCTATGTAGATGAAGAAGGTCAACAGAGATTCGCTATAATGGATTCAAGAGATACATTTCCAGTTTACTATAATACTCTGAATAGAGATCTTGCGGCTGTTATTAGATACTATCTAGTGGACAGCACAGATTAGAGTAAAGGGTATTATGTAGAGGTTTATGGCGAAGAAGGTAAAATGATTTTCAAGGCTAACTCCGTTCTTTCTACTCTTGTTGATGGAGATTTAGAGCCTAACTATTATGACCAGATTCCTGTTACAGTCTTTGAGCTGAATGAGGAATAGGTGAGTATCTTTGATTGCATTATGGAACTCCAAGATGCGTATAACACCTTGCTTAGTGCGGAGATTGATGATTTCCAATCTTTCTGTGATGCTTATCTGGTACTCAAGGGCATGATGATTGATGAAGATGAAGCAGCCAAGATTAGAGACCATAGATTGATTGACTTGGGTGATACGCCTGATGCTAATGCATTCTATCTAACCAAGAATATCAATGATACACAGATTCAGAATCTATTGGATGGCATCACTAAGAACATCCATAAAATCTCTTGCTCTCCTGACTTTACCCAGGAAGAGTTTGGTACTAGCTCTGGCATTGCTCTAAAATACCGCCTGCTGGCTTTTGAGAATAGAAGTGGCGCTATTGAAAAAGCAATGACAAAGGCGCTACAGAAGAGAATAGAGCTTATCTGTGCCATTCTGTCTAAGGTCAATGGTATTGATGCTTGGCGTGATATTCAGATTACCTTTACTCGCAATCTTCCTATTGACATGGCCGACATTATTACTACAGTGAATGGTCTGCGCGGTCTGGTTAGTGATCGTACACTCTTGGCTCAGATTCCATTTGTCCAGGATATTGATGCTGAGTTGGATTTAATTGCTGAACAGAACGAGAAGAATATGGAGCTGTACGGCTTTGGCAACGAGGGTGATGAAGATGAAGTATTGGACCGAGAGAATAGACAGTCAAAGTAATATCTTATACGATAAGACCAAATTAGAGACAGATAAGAAATTGGCCCAATATTATCAATCTGCCCTTAT
>JAHLAX010000197.1 GCA_020625875.1 bacterium
GACCTATCGCGAGGATTACGCTGTCAACAGCGATTTCCTCTGTCTTGCCCTCAACGGGAACAGGTCTTCTTCTGCCTGAAGCGTCGGGCTCGCCGAGCTCCATAATCTGTAAGGTAATTGACTTGACCTTGCCGTCCTCGCCGTTAAACGAGAGAGGGTTAGTCAGGAACTTGTAGATTACGCCCTCTTCCTCAGCCTCGTCTATTTCGAGCTTATCGGCGGGCATTTCGTTTCTTGTTCTTCTGTATACTACATATACTTCCTTAGCGCCGAGACGTACGGCTGTACGGCAGGCGTCCATAGCTGTGTTACCGCCGCCGCAGATCGCTACCTTCTCACCGATTTCGGGAGCGTTGCCCTGAATTACGCCTCTGAGGAAGTCAATACCGCCATATACGCCTTCGAGATCCTCGCCTTTTGTACGCATAGAGCTGCTCTTCCAAGCGCCGACAGCTACAATTACAGCGTCGTTCTCGGCTTTTAAGCTCTCAATTGTAAAGTCTTTGCCGAGTTTTACGTTATTTACAAGCTTTACGCCTGTCTTTTCGATTAGAGCGATTTCCTTATCCAGTACTTCCTTGGGAAGCCTGTACTGAGGGATACCGTATCTGAGCATACCGCCCATCTTCGGCATCATATCATAGACAGTTACGCTATGTCCCATAATCGTGAGGTAATACGCCGCTGTTAAGCCCGCGGGACCGCCGCCGATTATTGCGACGGTTTTTCCTGTGCTCTCCTGAACCTCAGGCAGATAGCTGTCAGATTTTAAATCCATATCAGCCGCGAACGCTTTGAGCTGAGCTATATTAATAGGCTCCTCTACATTCTGTCTTCTGCAAGCCTTCTCACACGGATGAGGACATACTCGTCCGATTGACGCGGGGAGCGCTATCTTATTCTTGATAAGCTTAATAGCCGCGTCATACTCGCCGTTGGCGATAAGCCCTACATAACCCTGACAATCTGTTCTCGCGGGACAGTTGAGCTGACAGGGAGCTACGCAGTCACCGTCGTGAGCGGACATCAAAAGCTCCATAGCGATTTTACGTGAGCGTACTACTCTCTCGCTTTCGGTATTTACTACCATTCCTTCGCTTACCTTAGCCGAGCAGGAACGCAGAAGCTTCGGGATACCCTCAGCCTCAACCACGCACAGCCCGCACGCGCCGTAGACCTCTACAGCCTTATCATAGCAAAGTGTGGGAATATCTATACCGTTGGCTCTCGCCGCTTCAAGAATTGTGGAACCCTCGGGGGCTTGAATCTGTTTTCCGTTTATTGTTAGATTTATCATTATTCTCCCCCTCCTTATTCCTTTACTACCGCGCCAAACTTACATACACTGTAACATTTGCCGCACTTTATACATTTATCTGTGTCAATAACGTGGGGATTCTTAACTGTTCCGCTTATAGCGCTCACGGGACAATTCCTCGCGCAGAGAGTACAGCCCTTACACTTATCGGCGTCTATTTTGTACTCGATAAGGTCTGAGCACTCGCCCGCGGGGCACTTCTTATCCTTGATATGAGCCTCATACTCATCTCTGAAATACTTGATAGTTGTTAATACCGGGTTCGGGGCAGTCTGACCGAGACCGCAAAGAGCTCCGTCCTTGATGGAATAGCAAAGCTCCTCAAGCAGTTCGATGTCACCTTCTTTGCCCTCGCCTTTTGTAATGCGCTCGAGCATTTCGAGCATACGCTTTGTACCTATACGGCAGTGGATACACTTGCCGCAGCTCTCTTTAGCCGTAAAGTCGAGGAAGAACTTAGCCATACCTACCATACAGGTGCTCTCGTCCATAACAACCATACCGCCCGAGCCCATAATAGCGCCTGTAGCGCCAAGAGCCTTGTAGTCGATAACGGTGTCAATTAAATCGGCGGGTATACATCCGCCAGAAGGTCCGCCCATCTGGACAGCTTTGAACGCTTTATCTGTTTTCATTCCGCCGCCGATGTCGAAGATAACATCACGCAAGGTTTTACCCATCGGGATTTCAACGAGTCCCGAGCGCTTAACCTTACCTGTTACGGAGAATACTTTTGTACCCTTTGAGCCCTCGGTACCCATAGCGGCAAACGCCTCGCCGCCGTTATTTATTATCCACGCGATATTCGCGAATGTTTCTACATTGTTGATATTACTCGGCTTTCTCCAGAAACCGCTCTGCGCCGGGAACGGAGGTTTTAATCTGGGCATTCCGCGATGTCCTTCTAAGCTCTCGATTAACGCAGTCTCCTCGCCGCAAACGAACGCGCCCGCGCCCGCTTTAATCATAAAGTCGCAGCTGAAGTCTGTTCCGAAGATATTATTGCCGATTAAGCCTTTTTCCTTAGCCTGCTCAAGCGCTTTCTTTAAACGCTTAATCGCAAGCGGATACTCAGCTCTTACATACACTACAGCGTGCTTCGCGCCGATAGCGTAAGCGCCGATGAGCATACCCTCAATGAGGTTATGGGGATCGGACTCAATTACAGCTCTGTCCATAAACGCGCCCGGGTCGCCCTCGTCAGCGTTACAGATGAGGTATTTTTCATCTCCCTCGCTCTGTCTCGCGGCATTCCACTTGAACCATGTCGGGAAGCCCGCGCCGCCTCGTCCGCCGATGCCTGAGGTTTTTACTACGTCTATTACCTCTTCGGGCGTCATTGAGAGCGCTTTTTTTATCGCTTTATATCCGTCCGCGTTTATATATTCCTCTATATTCTCGGGATTAATTACTCCGCAGTTGCGAAGCGCTATTCTTGTCTGTTTTGTTAAAAACTCACTGTCTTCTTCCGAAACTATGAGTTTATCCAGCAGGCTTTTATCGCCTGTCTCTACATACTCGGCTATAGTCTCAGCGTCTTTCTCGCCAACCTGAACAAGCCTTGTTACGTTATTATCGTCGTCATAGACATCTACAATCGGCTCGAGGTAACACATACCTATACAGCCTGTGATTGAAATATCATCCTTGCTTATGTTTGTATTGAGAAGCGCTTTTCTTACCTTCTCGGCTCCCGCGGCTATTCCGCACGAGCCCTGTCCGATTACTATTCTCATACTGCCGCCTCCCTTAACTCTTTGAGTATCTTCTTGGTCTTATCGGGTGTGAGGCTGCCATAGGTGTCCTCGTTTATCATCATTACGGGCGACAGCGAGCAACAGCCGAGGCACGCCACGCACTTAAGCGAGAACAAACCGTCCTCTGTGGTCTGTCCGTCCTCAATCCCAAGCTCGTCTTTGATTGTCTGCAATATCAGCTCTGATGAATTGACGTGACACGCTGTTCCCTGACACAGCATTATCAGATACTTGCCAACAGGCTCAAACCTGAACTGTGTGTAGAACGTCGCGACTC
>JAHLAX010000094.1 GCA_020625875.1 bacterium
ACATGGTGACCGACGCGCAGAGCGCACTCGGGCTGTCCCTCGAAGAAACGACCGAGCTGGTCGATAAGATGGCGACGGCTTCGTCAAAGTCGAACACCTCGGTCGCGCAGCTGGGCGACGCGATCCTGACGATCGGCGGCACGGCGCGAACCCTCGCAGGAGGCACGACGGAGCTGACGACCGCGCTCGGCATCCTTGCAGATAATGGCATCAAAGGCGCGGAAGGCGGTACGGCTCTGCGTAACGTGATCCTGTCGCTGTCCGCTCCGACTGATAAAGCCGCAAAGAAGATGAAAGAGCTCGGGCTCGAAGTCTTTGACGCGGAAGGAAATATGCGTCCGTTGGAGGACGTATTCACCGACCTCAACGGCGCACTCGCCGACATGAGCGAAGGCGAGAAAACGCAGGTTTTGAGCGAGCTGTTTAACAAGGTCGATCTGAAATCCGTTAATGCGCTGATGGCGACGAATAAAGACCGTTGGCGCGAGCTGTCCGGCGCGATCGATAAAGCGCAAGGATCAGCTGAGAAGATGGCGGACACGCAGCTCGACAACCTTGCGGGCGATGTAACGCTGTTCAAGTCGGCATTGGAAGGCGCGGAGATCACGCTGTCGAACGTGCTGACACCGACGATTCGGGACTTCGTGCAGACGGCGACGATCGAGATCGGCAAGCTGGACGACGCATTCAAGCAGGGCGGGATTCAGGGATTCGCGGATCAGGCGGGCGAGACCCTTTCTACGTTCGTATCAAAGATCGGCGAATACACACCGACGATCCTGCAAGCGGCATCGACGCTGGCGACATCTTTGATTAGCAACCTCGTCGCAACGCTCGCAAAGGAAGCTCCGCAGATCATCGCGGCGGCGGGCGAGATCGTAAAGACGCTCGGCGATTCTATGCTCGAAGCGCTGCCGGACGCGCTTGCGAATATCGGCACGATCATCGGTCAGCTCATCGCCGATACGCCAAAGCTGACCGAGATCGGAATCGAGTTTGTTGGCAAGCTCGGGCTCGGAATCTTGCAGGGAATCCCCGGAATGCTCGAAGGCGTGGCGGCAGGGTTCGAAGGGCTGTTCTCCGAGCCTGTTTCTGCGGAAGTGCTGGCGGCACAGCAGGAACTCGAAGCCCTGCAAACGTCCCTCGATGGTATCGTTACGAACATCGACACCGGGCTGAACGAAGCACTCGGGAAAGTCTCAACGAAATTCAGCGAGGCGGAACATTGGGTCGAAGTTTTCGACGAATTGAAAGACAAGACCAACCTCACCAAAGAAGAGCAGATAAAGCTCAATCAAGCGGTCGAACGCATCAACGAATTGATGCCGGAGCTCGGCGGCTTGGTGCAGGATGAGACCGGGAAATGGAATCTCTCTACCGAGGCAATCAAGCAGAATATTCAAATGCTTGAAGCGCGGGCGCGGGCGCAGGTCTATCAAGAGAAGGCTGTCGAGATCATGGGTCAGATCGTCGAGCTGGAAGGTCAGCGCGACGAGAAGATGAAAGAGCAGTCGAAGTACGCGATGCAGTACGAGGTCGAGAAGGACGCCGTTGACCGTGCAAAATCTGCATACGAAGAACTTGACGCTGCTATGACGGCGGTCTCCCGCGACGGCGTGGAGTACAAGGATCTGAAAATCTCGCAGGAGACGCTTGACTGGGCAGAAGCAAACGACGTTGTAATCTCGTCCGAGAGCGATCTGACCGACGCGGTCATCGCTGCAAGGGACGCGGCATACGAGCACGAACAGGCGATGAACAACGCCGAGACCGCTATGAAGAACGCGCAGAACGAGGTCGACGCATACAACGGCACAATCGGCGGGCTGACCGACAAGATGAATGGCTTGTTCGACGCTTCGGCTGATGCGATCGGGAAAGCGGAATCGGTCGGCTCGCAGATCATGGCGGGCGTTGGATCAGGTATCGAAAGCAAAGCTCCGTCGATTGCAGCACTCGCAAAGGGCAAGGTGTTGAACATCGTAAAGGCGATGAAGAGCCAGGCAGAGATCGCGTCGCCGTCGAAACTGTTCAAGCGTGAAGTTGGTGCATACATCGGCGAGGGCGTTCTTTCCGGTATCGACGAGAGTATGAGCGAGGAAAAGATCACAAAGCTCATCGGCGATCAGATTTCCGGCGCGGTCAAGAAAGAACAGGCGCAGATCATCTCGGGCGGGCTGTTCATCCAAAAATCGCTTGCGGAGAAGATCCGGCAGGAGATCGACAACGGACAGACCCGATACGCGCAGGGCGAGGCGGCTTCCCCGGTTATGAGCCCATACGGAACGACGAGCGCACCGATCCAGCCCGAAGGCGGCAGGACGGAGGTCGATCTCTTGGAAGAAACCAACGACATTCTCCGAGAGCAAACGGAGATCCTGCGCGGCGTGAAAGAGGACGGAATTTCCGCAGAGCTTGCGCCGTCGTTGAAGCTGGGCGGGGTCGTCAATACGTCGCTGAAAATGGTTGCAAGGAGTTAAATATGGCATACGCAGGTTATTTACTGAAAGTTGGAAGCACGACGATCCCCGACGAGTACATCATTTCGGGGAAATACCTCGTTACCCCTCAGAGCATCCTCGTTTCTTCTGCGCGGGACGTGACAGGGGTTACGCATCCAGAAGTCTACGAGAATAAGCCGCCGATCATTGAGTTCACTACGCCGCGCATGACGAACACGGAGCTCGCTGCGCTGAACACGATGATTGCAAACGCCTACACCGACGCGAACGCTCGGCTGCTGCCTGTGACCTATTACAACCCCGACTTCGACCGCTATGACACGGCGGTCTGCCGGAAAGAGAATATCCCGCACAGGATCATGCGACGGACGGCTGACACGGTGTTCTATGACGAGCTTCGATTCGTTTTTACAGGAGTGTAAATCATGTATAACGTACACGCAAATTATCATACTCTCATCAAGACGGAAGGCGCGACGCGGCGCGTCCGGTTGTACAAGATCCCCGATTCGGTGAACTGCACGAGCGATGCGCAGGTGACCGCGAACGGAACGCTCCTCAAAAGGACGGCATCCGACACGAACAGTAACGGCTTGCTGTCTACCGTGACCTTGGAGGACTTATTCAACAAGGAAACGGAGCTGACCATCGGCGGCTCGGTGTCGTGCCTTCTGACGCTTGCGCTCATAGACGCGGGCGCGGCATCAATGCTGACTGCAGGAAGGTACAAAGCATACCTTGACGTGCTGGACGGCTCGACGTGGCGAAACTGCCCGCTCGGTGTGTTCCTGCTCGAAGAGCCGGAGAAGAACGGCTCTTTTGTGCGGGTGTCGGGCTTCGACCAGATGCAGTATTTTGACCGTCCTGTCGACCGCGACTGGTGGGAAAGCATCTTCACGCAGGGGACGCTCAAAGTACAGCGCACGCTCAACCAAATTTATTCGGAGCTTGTGGCGCAGGTCTCGACCGAGGTCGGCGTGACGATCACGCCGGCGAATACGGACATGCTCAACAAAACGGTGACGTACACCGCACCGTTTGACCCGATCGAGATGACCTATCGGGACATCTTGAACTGGATCTCGGAAGCATCCGGCACGGTCGCAAGGTTCAACCGCAACGGCGTTTTGCAGCTCAAATATTTCACGGCGCTTGATTCGGCGTATGGCATCGACGCGGACACGCTCGGGAATGGCGTTTTCAATATCGTCCTTTCGGAGTATTCCGTCGCGGCGATCGATAAACTGCAAGTCAGGGCATCCGATTCCGACTATGGAACGATCCTCGGCACAGGCGAAAACGCCTATGTGATTACGGACAACGGTTTTCTGTCGGGAACGAGCGACGCGCAGGTTCGCACGCGGGCAACGCCGATCTATAACAGGCTCATCGCGTTTGCGGCATATACGCCGATCTCAACCTCATTGATTGCTGACCCTTCCATCGAGGCGGGCGACGTTATCACGTTCACGCGGGGCGGGGTCGCGTACACCTTTCCGATCTTCCAGCAGACGCTCACATGGCGCGGCGGGTTCGTGCGCGGGGATCTCCTTTCGACAGGCTCGCCGAAACGCCAGACACTCTCGGCTGTCAATCGCTACGAGTTCCGCACGCGTCAGACCGTTCATGAGCTGGAAGTCACCGCCGAGGCGTTAAGGTCGGACATCACTTCGGTCTCGGAGAACCTTGCGACGAATTATCCGACAACGGAAACGATGAACTCCGCGATTCAGCAGAGCGCGGCGGCTATCGACCTTTCTGTTTCGCAACGGTTTGATGCGCTGTCCGTCGGCGGTACAAACTTCTTGCTGAACAGCGCATTCACGGACGCGACAACGCCGTATGCGGATCATGGGCTGAACAAGTGGAATAACAACGGCTCGGCGCAGATGATCACGTTGGCAAGCGGCATCACTTGCGCGTTGATGCAGATTCGGCAGAAATCCGTTTCGGGAGGCACGCAGTTTGTTTCGCAGAACTTCACACCGAGAGTTATTGACGATGTCGCCGAGACGGTCTACACGGTTTCGGGAGATTTCGTTGTGAACGGTCTCGATGAGGGTTCAAATCCGTCGTTGTTGTTCATCTTCAATGGCTACTACGACGATAATGGTAC
>JAHLAX010000017.1 GCA_020625875.1 bacterium
GAATTAGTATCTACTCTGTCTTTCTGCTACCTCTATTGTAGCACATCGTCAGAGTTCTCGGATTACTTTACCACTTACTTTTTATCATGCCTCCTAAATAGTGGCGGCTACGCCGCATTTTTACAATCCTCAGTCGCCTTTGGCGACAGCTCCTTTAGCCAAAGGAGCCTCTATTGCGGTTTTATTACAGAAAGTGTGCTGTTGTCCACATCGAGCATTGTGCTCAGTCTGTTCTGTACATCCTCAAGCGTACAGGCAGCTATATCGTCTATAATTCCGAAAATATCAATACCGCTGAAATGGAACTCAGCCATAGTGTTCGCTATATTATCAACAGAGTTCAACGCCGACACAGCGTCACCGTAAACCTCGCGCTTGGCGACTTCAAAAGCTTCTTCGCTTATGCCGATTTTCTTAATATTTTCAATATAATCTCTGATAGTTTTAGCGGCTTCTTCGGGATTGCGGGATTCGCCGCTGAAGAATACGGCGTTATAGCCCTGACCGTAAAAATACTCACTGTCAAAGCTCTGGTTAATCAGCTTGTTGTCGTCCAGAATCTTATAAAGCTCAGAGGATGCGGAAGTGAGAACCTCAATCAAAATCTCAATTTCAGCCATTTCCTTCTGACTGACCTTATGAGCTTTGTCCTTAAAGCCAAGATTAAACAGCGGTACAGACACGGGGAATTCCTGCTCAACATAATCGCTGACAACCTCATAGGGTTCATCCTCAAAATAGCTCTCAATAGTGTGTTTTTCACAAGGTTTTAAAAGCTTATCGGCTGTTTTTAAAACATCCTCGGGAGTAAGGTCACCCGCGACACAGAGCACCATATTGTTGAGGTTATAAAAAGTATAATAGCAGTCATAGAGAAGCTCGGGAGTAATTTTGGCGATTGACTCAACCGTACCAGCTATATCGAGCTGTACAGGATGATTATGGTACATATTCTCGAGCATATTGAACATAACGCGCCACTCGGCGGAATCGTCATACATACGGATTTCCTGACCGATTATGCCCTGCTCCTTTTCGACAGTCTCTTTTGTAAAATACGGGCGCTGAACAAAGTCGAGCAAAATCTCGAGACTCTCATCAAAGTTATCAGCGCAGCTGAAAAGATAACAGGTCTTATCAAAAGAGGTGTAGGCGTTGGCGTTGGCGCCTGTTTTGGCGTACTTTAAGAAAGCGTCGCCGTCCTCACACTCGAACATCTTATGCTCGAGATAGTGCGCTATACCGTCAGGCACTTTTTTGACCTCTCCGCCGTCAAGCGAAAAGGCGTTGTTTACGCTGCCGTAGCGTGTGCCGAAGATAGCGTATTTTGAGTTGTAATCGGGCTTTGGATAGAGATAAATCGTAAGCCCTGACTCGTGGTTAATCTTATAATACTTATCGCCCAGCAAGGCGGATTTTACTTCTGTAATATTACTCATAATCACACCGCCTTACTCTTTAATACATAAACTGTGTCAAGCTGAACTTTCTTCGCCGCGGCTATAATTTCGTCCTTTGTAACAGCGTTAATCTTAGCCGCCGCCTCCTCGGGAGTATCGACTGATGCGTCCATAATCTGAGTGCTGTACCAGCTCGCGATACCCGTTACCGTATCGACAATACTGCGAAAGCTGTTGACGATGGCGAGTTTTGCCGAATCTATTTCAAAATCGGTGATATTGCCCTTTTTGAGCTCCTCAACCTCATTTAGAATCGCGGATTTAGCCGCCTCGATGTTTTCGGTCTCAACGCCAGACTCAACAACCATAATACCCTTTAAGCGATAAAAACGGCTCACGCAGTAGTAACACAGGCTCTTTTTTTCACGGACATTGGTAAACAGCTTTGAGGTAGCCGTTCCTCCGAGAATCGCGCACATAAGTCGTGTAGCAACAGCCTCTTTCTCGGGCTCCGCGCACGCGGTTCTGAAACCGATTTCGAGCTTTGACTGAGCGACGTCCATCTCCTCTGTGATATTATTCTCGTTAAAAACAGTATAAATAACGTCGTTTGAGAGTTCAATTGGCGTTCTGTTTATTTCTTTAAAAGAATCATTTATAATATTTATCGCTTTTTCGGGCTCACTAGCTCCTACATATGTGAACTCAAAATGAGCGTTATGAAGCATATCCTGCCAAGCGTTGTAGACATCCTCGGTTGTCAGAGCGTTAATCTGCTCCTTAGTACCGCAGCGGCTCACGCCATAGAGCTCGTCAGCGCACATATTCTCAATCAGACGCTGTGAAGCGTAGACGCGCTTGTCGTTAAACTCTGAATCTATCATATCGAGGAGCTGGCGCTTTTCCTGAAGCATATCCTCCTCATCAAAGCGGTTATCCTCAACCTTGGGATTAAAAAGCACCTCACAAAGCAGCTCGCCGAGCTGAGCGCTGATGCTCTCGCCGTCGAGCGCGTAACGCTCATCGAGACCGCTGACAGCGATATTTAAGCACTGCATATCCCCCATTTTTGACACAGAGCCGTTGAGCTCAGCGCCGTAGAGGTAGCCGAGCTTTTTTGACAATGTGGTAAAATCGGGATACTTTTTGCAGCAGCGTACAAGCATATAGCACAAAAGTGCGTTCGCCGCGACGGTATCCTCGCTCAAAGGCTGAAAGATATTGACGGTTAGCTTCATAGTTTTAAAGCGGTTATCATAAATGCTGTTAAAAACTACACCTTCGTTTATTTCCTGAGTTTTCATAGTTTTAATCACTCCATTTTTTACATACAAAGATAGTATATCACACTTGAGAGATTTATAAAAGAGTTTTTAAAAAAATCTTTACTAACAAGACAAATACTGATAGAATAAATCCGAGGTGATATTATGGATTTACCAAATGACAAAATGATTCTACTCTCGCTTATCAACACAAAGCTGAGAGATTATTACAAAAATCTTGACGAACTGTGCGAGGATATGAATATACAAAAAAGCGAGCTCACAGAAAAGCTCGCTGAGATTGATTATGTATATAACGAGGAACTAAACAGATTTGTTTGAAGTTGTCAGTAATCAGTAATTAGTAATCAGTTATTCACGCGATAAAGAATTATAGCTTAGGTAACGCAATTTATCCCGAATGAAATCTGCTGATTATTATTTTTTCTAACAACTAACAACTGACTACTGTTCACTTTCATCTTCTTCCTGTCTGCGCTTTTCGGCTTTTTTCAACTGAATGTTTTGATAGAGTATAATTCCGAAAAACAATAGAATCACAAAAAGAAAAACAAACGGAATAATCTTTAAAAGGATTAAATTATCGTCATCATCAAATTTGACTTCTTCCTCATCCTGCGTGACCGAGGAGCCGCTCTTGCCCGATGTATCGAGCACATCATTATCGTTTGTATTATTAGAATTTGAGGATTTGGTTGAGAACGAACCGCCTTTTGATGAGCCTTTCTTCCCTGATTTAGCAGAGGAACTCAGCGAAGAACCGGCAACGCCCTTAATCTTACACACCGCGGATTTCGGCGGTGTAAAATTTTTGACATTGTTATCTACACAGTCAAGCGCATGAATAGAAATTTTCGTATCATTATCATTGAGCTTCTTGTATTTCACAGAAAAGAGCGTCGGGTATTCAGAACAGTTAACACCGTTTGAGCATAGAAAAATAACGTCGGTTAAACCCTCTGTATCATTAAAGCGAACCTTAGCGCTGCCAATGTTGCAAACCGTCTGACGTATGGCAATATTGTTCTTATTATATTTCAGCTTAAACCGCGCGGCAGTTATTGTGCGGGAAGAATCAAACCCGACTTTAACTTCAAAAAGCCTGTCGGTCTTGACAGTCAGATTCTCAGTTTTTATACTCTCGTTCGAAGTAACCGCGAAAACAGAAACAGAGCAAATCAGAACTGCAAAGACAATGCTTGATACTAAATTTTTAATCAATCTATTCATATGTAATCCTTAATAATTGTTTTATTATATTTTACAATATGTGTCAATATTAGTCAAATAAAAAACACTTGTATGACTGTAAGCAAAGTTGATTTTACAATTGGAAACACAAAATCTCACTTGGCAAAAGTATCATCTGCAAAGAAAAGGACATCCGATGGATGTCCTTTTCTTTTGATGCGAGCGACGTATCCTCCATCTGTCCAAAATGTTACGTTTCGTTTGTTGCGGCGAGGAGCGTAGCTATAGGTTCATCTACGCTCCTCGCTAAAATTGTCCCACTGGGACAATTTTTTAACGCTCGGCTTCAAGTCCCTGCTCGCAAGCCAAAAAAGAAGGAGTACCAATGGTTCTCCTTCTGTTTTGGTGCGAGCGACGGGACTTGAACCCGTACGTCAAAGACACACGCCCCTCAAACGTGCCTGTCTGCCTATTCCAGCACGCTCGCATATTTAAACAGCTTTTAGATTATATCACCAGATAATGCTTTTGTCAATACTTTTTGTGATAAAGTTATTAAAAAGGCGGAGCTTTACGCTCCGCCTTAAGTATTAATTATCGTTAATCTTTCGTACGCTCTACATAAGAGGTGTGGAGAAGCTCGTGGGCTTTATGCGAGCCCGGAGTCTCGAGATACTCGTCATAGATAGCCTTGATTTCGGGGTTATCGTGGGACTTTCTCTGAGGAAGATTGAGGTCATCCTGATAGAGAGCCTTAGCTCTGAGCGCCTTAAGGTCTGTGAAGTTGCGAACATGACCAGGCTGGATGGGCTGACCGCCGCCGTTTACACAGCCGCCTGGACAGCACATAACCTCGATGAACTGGTACTCGGACTTGCCCGCTCTGATGTCGTCAAGAAGCTTTGCGGCGTTCTTGAGACCGGAGGTTACGGCAACCTTAACCTGCATACCCGCTACATCATAGGTAGCCTCTTTAATCGGCTCTGTGCCGCGGATTTCGTTATAATCAATCTGCTTGAGGTCTTCGCCTGTGAGAACGTCGGCAACCGTACGCAGAGCGGCTTCCATAACGCCGCCTGTAGCGCCGAAGATTGTGCCAGCGCCTGAACCGATAGCCATAAGAGGATCAAATGTGTCGTCCTCGAGCTCGGTAAACTGGATGCCCGCGCGCTTAATCATCTTGGCGAGTTCACGGGTGGAGATTGAAATATCGTTATCCTGCATACCATCATGACCCTGATCGTCACGGGTAATCTCGAACTTCTTAGCCACGCAGGGCATTACGGATACAACTACAATATCCTTGGGGTCAATACCCGCTTTCTCTGCATAGTAGGACTTAATCATAGCGCCCTGCATCTGCTGAGGTGACTTACAGGTTGAAAGATGAGGAATGAGGTCGGGATAATAGTGCTCACAGAACTTAACCCATCCAGGTGAGCAGGAAGTAATCATCGGGAGAGTTCCGCCGTTCTTAACGCGCTGGATAAACTCAGTACCCTCTTCCATAATTGTAAGGTCAGCACCGAAGTTAGTGTCGAACACCTTATCAAAACCAAGCATTTTTAAAGCGGCAACCATCTTGCCTGTAACGAGTGTGCCTATCGGCATACCGAAGCACTCGCCGAGTGTAGCTCTGATTGACGGAGCTGTGTGAACAACAACGTGCTTTGAGGGATCGGCGATAGCGGCGAATACCTTATCGGTATCGTCACGCTCTACGAGAGCGCCTGTGGGACAAACTACTGTACACTGACCGCAGCTTACGCAAGCGACCTCGCCCAGATCCTTGTTGAAGTTACAGCCTACCATAGAATCAAAGCCGCGGTTGTTAGCGCCGATAACGGATACAAACTGCTCCTTACAAGCCGCTACGCAGCGACGGCAAAGGATACACTTGTTGTTGTTGCGAACGAGGTGAAGTGTAGACTTGTCCTCGTCATAGTGAGTTTCCTCACCTTCGAACTTCTTTTCGTCTACGCCGTACTCAAGGCAGAGCTGCTGAAGCTCGCAATTGTCACTGCGCGGACACGAAAGACATTTTTTGTCGTGATTCGAGAGCAGAAGCTCAAGGTTCATCTTTCTGTATTTCTGAATCTGAGGTGTATTTGTGAAAATCTCGGTACCCTCGCGCTCTATCGGGTATACGCAGGCGGCAACAAGGCCTCTGGCTCCCTTAACCTCGCAAAGGCACATACGGCAAGCGCCGATTTCGTTAATATCTTTTAAATAGCAAAGTGTCGGAATCTTGATACCGAATTTATGACAGGCTTCAAGAATAGTGGTATTCTTTTCAACAGTATAGTCTTTACCATTGATTTTAATGTTTAACATTTCCATAGTAATATCTCCTTTCTTTAGCCTTTATAAATCGCCTTGAACTTACAGGTGTCAATACAAGCGCCGCACTTGATACACTTGCTGTGATCAATTTCGTAAGCGGGCTTTTTCTTACCAGGAGCGATATAATCAGTAACTGAGATCGCGCCGACAGGACATTTTCTCGAGCACATTCCGCATCCGATACATTTATCCTTCTCGATTGTGAACTCGAGCAAGTCTTTACATACGCCCGCGGGACACTTATGGTCTACGATATGAGCGATATACTCGTCGCGGAAGTAACGGAGTGTGGAAAGAACAGGGTTCGGAGCTGTCTGTCCGAGACCGCACAGTGAGTTCGCTTTGATGAAGTTCGAAAGCTCCTCCATCTCGTCGAGCATCTCAAGTGTACCCTGACCTTTAGTAATCTTATCGAGCATTTCGAGAAGTCTCTTTGTGCCGATACGACAGGGAGTACACTTACCGCAGCTCTCGTCAACTGTGAACTCGAGGTAGAACTTGGCGATATCTACCATACAGTTGTCCTCGTCCATAACGATAAGTCCGCCGGAACCCATCATTGAGCCGATTTCGAGCAGGTTATCATAGTCAATCGGAACATCAAGATGCTCAGCGGGGATACATCCGCCTGAAGGTCCGCCTGTCTGAGCAGCCTTGAACTTCTTGCCGTTCGGGATTCCGCCGCCGATTTCGAAAACGATTTCGCGCAGTGTAGTACCCATCGGGATTTCTACAAGACCTGTGTGGTTAATCTTACCGCCGAGCGCGAATACCTTTGTACCCTTGCTCTTCTCAGTACCCATAGAAGCGAACCAATCGGCGCCTCTGAGGATAATCTGAGGAATGTTGGCGTATGTTTCAACGTTGTTGAGAATTGTGGGCTTCTGATAAAGACCTTTAACCGCGGGGAACGGAGGACGAGGTCTGGGCTCGCCGCGCTTACCCTCGATAGAAGTCATAAGAGCTGTTTCCTCACCGCATACGAACGCGCCCGCGCCGAGACGGAGCTCCATATCAAAGTTAAAGCCTGTGCCGAAAATATCCTCACCCAAGAGACCGTACTCTCTCGCCTGATTAATAGCAATCTGGAGACGATGAACAGCGATAGGATACTCAGCTCTAACATATACACGGCCCTTGTCAGCGCCGATAGCGTAAGCGGCGATAGCCATAGCCTCAATAAGAACATGGGGGTCGCCCTCAAGAACGGAACGGTCCATAAACGCGCCGGGGTCGCCTTCGTCGGCGTTACAGCAAACGTACTTCTGGTCAGCGTCGTTGCCAGCGGCGAACTTCCACTTCAAGCCTGTGGGGAAGCCAGCGCCGCCGCGGCCTCTGAGACCTGAGTCGAGAACTGTCTGGATAACCTCGTCGGGGGTCATCTCGGTGAGAACTTTACCCAAAGCGGCGTAGCCGTCTCTGGCAATATAATCATCAATCTTTTCGGGATCGATAACGCCGCAGTTTCTGAGAGCTACGCGCTCCTGCTTAGCGTAGAAATCAGTATTATTGATAGACTTGATTGTGTCTTCTTCTACAGTCTCCTGATAGAGAAGTCTTGTAACAATTCTACCCTTTAACAGGTGCTCCTCTACGATTTCGGGAATATCCTCAACCTTAACCATAGAATAGAAGCTGCCCTCGGGGTATACAACCATAATCGGACCTAAGGCGCAAAGACCGAAGCAGCCTGTGGTGATTACGTTAACTTCTTTGTCAAGTCCCTGCTTGGCAATCTCTTCTTTGAGAGCTTCAACAATCTGCAAGCTGTTTGACGAGGTACAACCCGTACCGCCGCAAACAAGCACATTAGAACGATACATTGACTACCTCCTTAAACCATAGCGCCGATGGTGTACTCGGTAACAACGTTCTTGTTTACAAGATGGTCGTTGACTACGCGGGCAACCTTTTCGGGCGTCATCTTTACATAAGTAACTTTTTCCTGACCCGGGATTTCAATCTCAACAACGGGCTCATACTGACAGATACCGATGCAGCCTGTCTGAGTTACCATAATGTCCTCCTGCAAACCGCGCTTGGCGATTTCTTCAGTGAAAGCGTTGAGAACAGGTCTTGCTCCAGCGGCAATACCGCAGGTAGCCATACCAACGAGCACGCGGGCTGCGTTGGGATTTTCTTTTCTTAAAGTGACATTAGCCTTAGCTCTGTCGCGGATAGCCTGTAATTCGGCTAAAGATTTCATATTTCAGCACCTCCGTAAATAATTTGAGTGTTTTCTTTTAAGTATTCGTTTATCCATTCTATTACATCGGGAGTGTCGAGGCTTACGTCGCCTAAAACTTCCCTTAGCTCACGCGTATCAAGTGTGAACGAGCCTTTATCGGTTGAGTGAGTAAACACAAAGTCGATATTTGGATTACAGCGGATGAGTATCCCTATTGTTGAGTTAATATCGCCGAGCGGCGTCATATCAACATGGCTCTTGACATAAGAGGCTTTTGTGGTTGTCCCTTCGCCCACCTTAGATTCGATGGAGAAGCTGCCGCCTGTCTGTTCGGCGGAGAGCTTAAAAAGCGGCACTCCCAAGCCAACCTTGCGCGTGGTACGGGTTGTAAAGAACGGGTCGATGACCTGCGCCACCTGCTCCTCGGTCATTCCGCAGCCGTTGTCCTCGATATTGATTGAAAGCACATCGTCACTGTCGCTTTCGTTAACAGTAATTTTAACGAGATCGGCTTCGGCGCGAACGGAGTTCTGGGCAACATCCATCACATTGAGTGAAAGCTCACGCATCAGTCTTGGTATTTGTCGATAATACCCTGAACATCGTCAACAGTCAGTCTGCCGTAAACGTCCTCATTAACAGTGATTACGGGAGCAAGACCGCAAGCGCCGATACAACGGCAGGCTGTAAGCGAGAACTTTCCGTCGGCGGTACACTCCTCAGCCTCAATTCCGAGAATCTGAGTGAGCTTTTCAAGAATACCGCCTGAACCCTTTACATAGCAGGCTGTACCCAAGCAAACGGAAATGTGGTATTTACCTTTGGGTGAAAGAGCGAACTGCGAATAGAAGGTTGATACACCGTAAACCTCCTCAAGCGGAACGTTCAAACCCTCGGCAATCATTGTCTGAACCTCATTAGGCAGATAACCGTAAATATCCTGCGCTTCCTGCAAAACAGGCATTACAGCACCGGGATCATCCGAGTGACGCTTTATAACTTCCTTAAGCTTTGCTTCCTGCTCAGGTGTTCCCGAAAACGGAATACTGCTGATTTTTTTCTGCATCGTTTGTCCTCCTTTTAATATAGAGATTGTGAAATTTTTAACGATAATTTATTCCACTCACAATATTAATAAAATTATATCACAGATGTGAGAGATTGTCTATAATATTTACCGTTTTTTTAATAAAAATTTATAGCAAAAACAGCCCTCCTGAAACGGAAGACTGTTAAGTATCAAGATATTTCAACACACACTCTGTTTTGAGCTCGTCAAGTTCCAAAAAGTTCTCCGCCTCACGCATATTTTCGAGGTAGTGAGCGTCGGAGTTTGTAACGATTTTAAGAGTGTTTAATATAGGGTGCAGAGCTTTGAGTTCTTCGAGCTTGCTTTTATCGGCGAGCTCCGCTGTATTAAAACCGCAGTACTCGTCAATCTCTCCCAGAACTGAAAGAATCGAATAGCTGTCGCGGTCAATATGAGCGGGATAACATACGCCGCCGAAGTCGGATACAAGTTTATGAGCGTTGATTATACTTATATCCGTAGCGGGCAGAAGCAGGTGCTCTATCTCCCCTGTTTCCTCATCGTTTTCGTTCATAATCACCTGACGTCCGTAAATGTCGGATTTGTTTTTTATCTTTATTCTGTGAGCGTCAACGTACGAGTTCCACTCAAGCGCTTTGTTAAGCGTCGGGAACAGACACACCGCGTGTATATCCTCGCTAGTGGTCAGCTCCATTCCGGGTATAACAAGCAAACCCGCTTTCTCCCCCGCTTTAATCGCAGCCTCACAGTTGAGAGTAGTATTATGGTCGGTAAGCGCGATTACATCAAGCCCGAGGAGCTTCGCCATATTAACGATATTGTTGGGCGTCATATCCATATCGCCGCAGGGCGACAAACAGGAATGCAGGTGTAAATCGTAATAATACTTCATCAGATTAATTCGTGAATTTTCAGAGCGAGCGAGTAGCTGTTTCCCTCAGTCTGTAAAATCGTGACATCCTGAATTTCGGCTTTTTTCCTCGCTTCTTCATCCAGAGCCGAGTTTTCAACAAGCACAATACAGCTCACGTCAGCGAGTACCGCTACCGCTACTGAATTGATGTTGCCCATAACGGTCAGCCATACGCTGTCAGCGGGCGCTCTGCCCATAACCCAGCTTAATAGGTCGCCGATGTAACAGTCAGTAACTTCACGGTCAAGGTCGCCCTCAACGAGTGTTTTTAGATTTAGTTTTTCGATTAGTTGTTTAACAGTCATAGTTATATCCTCATTAGCCCCCCTTTTGCTAAAGGGAGGTGGGCAAATCGCTTGCGATTTGGTCGGTGGGATTAAAGCTTGTATCAAATGTCGTTCAAATTATTACTCCGATCCCCCTTGAAATCAACAAGTTGATTTCTTTCCCCCTTTAACAAAGGGGGACGATTACACATTAACTCAACCCGCTCAATTGGTCATAGACATTCTGTATCTTCTCTTTAAGCTTAAATATACAGTCGGTTTCTTTTGCTCTGCCTTTTACGATGTCCTCAGCCATAGCGCGGCAGGTAGGCGCGCCGCAGGAGCCGCAGTCAATACCGGGCAGGTCTTTTTCGATAGTCTCAATACGCTCCATCATACTCATCGCCTTGAAAATATCCTCGTCAAGGCGGAAAATATCGGCGTCAAATTTGAGTTCATTCTCCCACTTCATTCTGTCAATTGAATTCTCGTCAATATGATTCATTGAAACGGGCAGATATTTTCTCAGATTCTGAATTCGCGCCTGAGCTACATAGGGGTTCTCGACAGTCAGCGCTCCGCCCACACAGCCGCCTGGGCAGGCGTTGAGTTCTACAAAATCAACATTATGAATGTGCTCATCCTCAAGCTCCTCAAGCACTCGAACAACGTTCTCAATACCATCAGCGGCAAGGTACTTGTTGCCGAGCATCGCGGCGCTTTCGCCGCCTGAGTTAGCCCAGCCGATACCCATTAGTCCCGAATGAGCCAGAGGCTCAATCTCGGTGAGATGGTCCATAGCCTGAGAAAGCTCGGGATATATTTTCGAGAAAGCTATGGCGCCGTCGCACGCTGACTTTTCAACATATGTCGGGGAATGAATCTCAGTCACCTTGGCGGCGCAGGGCGTGATAAAGAATACGCCAATATCCTCGGATTTTAGCCCTGTTTCTTCCATAGCCTCTTTGCGCGCTATGCGAGCCGCGACCTCAATGGGCGCGAGAAGCGGCATAACGTTTGAGCAAAGCTCTGGAAAACGGATTTTAATCATCCTGACTACCGCGGGACACGCGGAACTTATAATCGGCTTTTTTAGTTTATTCTCTTTTATCAGCTCTCGGGTAGCTTCAGACACAAGCTCCGCCGCGCGCGACACCTCGAACACGCGGTCAAAACCAACCGCCTTTAAGCCCGTAAGCACAAAGTCGATATTGTCGAGGTTGTTGAACTGCCCGAACAAAGCGGGCGCGGGGATAGCCACCTTTAGCTTGAAGTTTTTGATTTCGTCCAATGTGGAGCTTATAGCCTGTTTTGCGTGGTGCGGGCAAACGCGGATACATTCGCCGCAGTCTATGCAGCGTTCTGAAAGTATCTGCGCCTTGCCGTCGTGCACTCGGATTGCCTCGGTGGGACACCTAGAAAGGCAGTGAGTACAGCCGCAGCACTTATCGGCGTCAAGCGTCACGGAATGAAAGTATTTAGTCATTTTTAAATCCTTTAAAAATAGTTCTCAGTAGTCAGTATTCAGTTCTCAGTTGCTTATCAGCAAGTGTAACAAGCAGATCCAGCAGAACATCTCCCGAAAGAAGTCAGTTCAAATTCTTTTTATTTTTGTTAACGCTTAACTGACTACTGACTGCTGATTACTGTTTAACGTTAACCGTCAAATAGAGGTTTGTACCGACGCCTATAGTAGTTTCAATACGCATTTCGTCGGTATATTTTTTGATATTTGGTAAACCCATACCCGCTCCGAATCCGAGCGAACGCACGTTGTCGGGCGCTGTTGAAAAGCCTTCGGTCATAGCTTTTTCAACATCGGGAATACCAGGTCCCTTATCGGCGAGTAGAATCTCAACCCTGTCAGGATAAATATCGACGTCACAGAAACCGCCGTCGGCGTGGATTACCATATTAATCTCAGCCTCATACATTGCGATAGCCACACGACGGATTGCGTCGGTATTATAACCCAGCGACTTAAGACGCTTTTTTACAGAACCGCTCGCCTCACCCGCGCGCGTAAAGTCATCGCCCGAGACCTCATAGTGAAGATGAAGGGCGCCGCTCATATCTTTGTACCTCCCGAAAGCCCGTTGGCGTAAAGACGACCACAAGCGGTGAACATTCTGTATTTGGTTTTAATAAGAGTGATTCCGCGCATTTCGGCGAGGTTAACGATACTGTCATCGGGATCCTTGCCGCGCACGAACACGATGCACGCCATATCCATCATCTCGGCTGTGCGTACAACCTGAGGATTAACAAGCCCTGTCAGAAGAACGGACTGGTCTTTTACAAAGGCGAGCACATCGCTCATCATATCTGAGCCGCAGGCTGTTTTTATCTCCTGCTGAAGATCACCCTCACAGATAATTTCACCCTCAAGTATGTCAATAATATCCTTTACAACCATAATCAACACCCTTTCTTTTTGAAAAGTTATATACAAGCTAATGATAACATACTTTTTAATAAAGTACAATAGATATTTTGCAGTTAAAATGTGGTGGTATTATATTAAGTTTTATACTCGGTCTGGTACTGTTTCTGTTCGGGATGAACGTAATAGAAATCGGTTTTTTTAATATCTCTCAGTCAAATGTGTCTGGCTTTATCGGACGCGCGGGCTCAAAACCGATTAAAGGCGTTATAATCGGAACGGTTATAACAGCGGTTTTGCAAAGTTCGTCGGCGGTAACGGTTATGGTTGTTGGCGCTGTAGACGCGGGAATACTCAGGCTCAAAAGCGCGGTGTATATAATTATCGGCTCAAACATAGGAACAAGCGTAACGGCTTGGCTTTTGTGTCTCTCACAAAATAATCAGACGGACATAATAAAAAGCCCGATTGACCTCTACCCTGTTTTGGGGCTTTTAGGAATCGGACTAATAATTCTTTCAAAGAATATTAAACTTAATAATATCGGATTGCTTCTGGTGGGATTCACACTGATAATATCAGGTATTAACGGTATGAGCACGGCGGTCGAGCCTATAAGTGAGATAATTTCAGATTCTTTATTGAGCTTTAACAATGTGTTTTTGGGAATTATCTTAGGGGCTGTTTTTGCATCGATTACTCAAAGCTCATCGGCGGGAATCGGGGTTTTGCAGGCGGTGTCACTCTCGGGCTCGGTTACGCTATTCAGCGCCGTACCGATTATACTTGGGCAAAACATAGGCACATGCGTGACGGCGTTTTTAGCCGCTTTAGGTACAGGCAAAAACGCAAAAAAAGCCGCCGCGGCACATCTGATGTTCAATGTGACGGGCGTTCTTTTGTGGACAGTAGTATTTATAATTATTAAAAGCTTTGTGATTGATTTTACAGTCAGTCCTCTATATATCGCAATAATACACACTTTGTTCAATGTATCAACCGCAGTGATAGTTTTGACGACAATACTCATTTTTCCGATACCAATTCTCAACCAAAAAGCCGCCTAACGGCGGCTTTTGTGATTACGCTTCTGAGAAATTGCTTTTATCTACTCCGCAGAGAGGACACTCGAAATCGTCGGGTAAATCCTCGAACTTTGTGCCGGGTTCAATACCGTACTCGGGAGCGCCCTGCTCCTCGTCGTATTCCCAACCGCAAACGTCGCAAACATATTTCATATGTTGTTATCTCCTTTCTTAAGTTTGTGTTTTGTTA
>JAHLAX010000018.1 GCA_020625875.1 bacterium
CAGAACAAACCCCGAGCCGTACATAAAAAGCCTGCTTGAAAATCCTAATCCTCTTATGTCAATGCAAAAGCTTCAAGAAAAAATGGCTGCACAGCTTGTTTTAAACGGCAATTCTTTTACACACATTACACGTGATGAAAACGGATATCCTATTGAATTGTTTCCGCTTCCTGCCGTTGGAGTTGAAGCGATATATATTAAGAGCGAATTATATTTGAAATTTACATTGAACAACGGAAAAGAGTATACATATCCGTATGATGATATTATTCATTTGCGGTCAAACTTCTTTGATAATGATGTTTTCGGAAGCTCTTTAATGCCCACTTTAACACCTCTTTTGACTATCAGCAACACAATTGATGACGGTATTGTTAAAGCTATCAAAAACAGCAGTTTAATTCGTTGGCTTTTAAAGGCTACGTCTTCTATACGCAGTGACGATCTGAAAAAACTTGCAAAGGAATTTTCCGAAAGTTTCCTTGACACGACAAGCGAAACAGGCGGTGTTGCGGCTACCGATTCAAAGGTAGAAGCACAGCAAATTGATTCTAAGGATTATGTTCCTAATTTTGAGATTTTAAAATCCGTAAAAGAAAGAATTTACAGCCTTTTCGGAGTATCAGAAAAAATCGTTCAGGGCAATTACAACGAGGACGAATGGAACAGCTTTTACGAAAGCTCCATTGAACCTATTGCCTTGGATTTTTCAAACGAGTTTACACGGAAACTGTTTTCGGCGAATAAGCGGAGTTACGGAAACAGGATAGTTTTTGAAAGTTCTTCTTTGACGTGTGCGAGCATAAACACAAAGCTGAGTTTCTCACAAATGGTTGACAGAGGGGCAATGACTCCAAATGAATGGAGAAAAATTCTTAATCTTTCCCCAATTGACGGCGGCGATATCCCCGTTAGAAGACTTGATACAGCTCCGACAATTGAAAAAGGAGGTGACAGCGAGTGAAAATGAATATAAGAGGTACTATCGTAAGCGATGAAGACAAGCCAATTTATGACTACTTCGGTATTGCCGCAACAAGTCCGTCCGATATATCAAACGCTTTTGAAACGCTTCCGGACGGCGAACATGCAGACATTTACATAAACTCCGGCGGCGGTGATATGGTGGCTGCAACAGAGATTTATACTTCTATTCGTGAGCATAAAGACAATGTAACAATTCATGTGTCGGGTATGGCTGCGAGCGCTGCGACAATAATTATGTGCGCCGCCGAAAGCGAAATATCCCCAACAGCTATGGTTATGATACACAATGTTTCAAGTGCAGCCTACGGCAATCATAAGGACTTTGAACATCAGTCTGATGTTTTGAAGACTGCCGATAAAGCCGTGTGCCAAGCGTACACCGAAAAAACAGGCAAAACCGAAGATGAGTTTTTGCGGCTCATGGACAGCGAAAAGTGGTTTACAGCAAAAGAAGCTGTTGAGATCGGGCTTTGTGACAGAATAGCGGGAAGAGAAATTCTCGAAAACGGATATTGCGATTTTATCACCGATACCGACAGAGAAAACTACAAAAATGCAAAGATAAAAGCTAAATTACAGCTTGAATTACTGAATTTAAAGAAAGGTCGTGTTTAATATGACAAGAGAAGAG
>JAHLAX010000019.1 GCA_020625875.1 bacterium
AGTTATATTCAACGTCTTTTTGAGCGGATGGAATCCTGACGCCGTTAACATCAGCAAGAATCTCACAATACTTATCAAAAACCTTTTTGCGCGCCGCGATCTCATCATCAATATGGCGCAAATTGCACAATCCCATAGCCGCGCAAAACTCGTTCATCTTTGCGTTAGCGCCGATGCCGCTGACTGTTTCGGGTCCGTGAATACCGAAATTCTTTAAATCATATATTTTGGCGCCGTACTTTTCGTCCCTAAAGCAAACCGCTCCGCCCTCAATAGTGTTAAAAACCTTTGTCGCGTGAAAGCTGAAAATTGAGGCGTCGCCGAAGTTGCCTGTTCCTATACCCTTGTAGGTTTCGCCAAAGGTATGAGCAGCGTCATAAATAACCTTAAGATTGTATTTTTCGGCAAGCTTCTCAATCTTTTCTGTTTCACATATATTGCCGTAACCATGGACGGGCAGAATCGCCGAGGTTTTTTCTGTTATGAGCGCCTCGATTTTATCAGCGTCGATTGTATAATCATCGGGTTTGATGTCGCAGAACACAGGTGTAAGCCCGTTTCGTACAATTGCGTGAGTGGTAGAGGCGAAGGTATACGGCGTGGTTATAACCTCTCCCGAAAGTTCCATAGCCTGAAGAGTTAGCTCGAGCGCCATATGACCATTCGTCAACAGCTCAATATTATTAACTCCGAGATATTCACAGAGCTTTTTTTGGAACTCCTTGTGCTTAGCGCCCATATTGGTCAGCCAGTGAGTATCCCATAATTCTTTTATTTCTTCCGCGTACTCCTCAAAAGGAGGCATCGAGGAGCGGGTAACAAAAATTTGCTTCATAAAGACTTTCCTTATTATTTGAATTCAATCTTTGTATAATGTCCGTGCCTTTCGGATTTGTCAGGCAGCTTTAAATAATCGCCGTAGAGCTTTTTCAGCATTACATCAGGCTTGTTCGGCGCGTAAAAAAACGTGTTTTCAAATTTGATTTTTTTTAAAGGGAATACATCGTTCTCCTCTAAAAACTCGTAATTAATCGGCATAGCGAAAACCTTTTTGTCAGATTGTTTGTATGGGTTTTCGGATGTTCGTTTAAAATTAAGATTCTTTATCCTGCTCTCATACTCTTCGACAGAAATAAGCCCCTTTGATTTTCGTCTCTCTAAATATGCCTCGGTTTCGTTATAAAACCATTCAAACAAATCGGATTGATTAACCTTTTTCATACGATAAAGATCAACGCTCAAACCTTTGTGTGAATATAAACTATCCTGCGGGAACAAGGCGCATTCAGCTACTGAATTTAAGTCTTTAACGTGCGCCCATGCGTGAAAATATAACGGCTCTGACCGTTCGTCCTCAACAAACATATTCTCGGGAAGTTCCCGTCTAAGACATTCTATCCCCTTGTCATAGTTGTCATCAAAAACAAAAAAATCAAAATCATCGTCCCACGGAATAAATCCCTCGTGACGCACCGCTCCAAGGAGAGTTCCGTACGCTATCATATAAGGTATGTTGTTTTTTTCGAATATCCGCGCTATCTTAGCGCTCATATTAAGAAGTGTATCCTGAGCTCGTTTTATATCAATACTCATTATCCCTCATCAAGCTTTATAATTAATAAGCGATTCTACCATATCCACATCAAAAACCGCGATATTTCGTTTTGTCGCGACTTTGATTCTCTCCGCAAAGGAATCGTCAATAAAAATTGCGTTTTGTTCTGTAATATAATTGATTTTTTCATCGCCCTCGTCAAGCACTGTAATAGCGTCAAAGAGCTCCTCGCCGATTCGGTACTTTTTTAAATCATTGTGAATATCGCCTTTGTGTCTTGACAATAGATGAATAATCTTGTTCTCGTTAATTGCCTGATATATAAAACTCATCAGCTGAGTATTTACCTTGTTATCAATAATGAGCGTGTCGTCAAAATCCAGATATATATGGGTATAATCCAGATTGATTTTATACGCTCCATACAGCGCTCTGTCCACTGATATTTCATATCCGTTATCAATTATATCAACGTCATATCCCCAAAACGCGAATAGTGTTAACAGCGGATAGTTTATACCGCAGTTTCTTGAAAGCCCCATAGTACCGGGGATTCTCGGTGAAATCTCGAGGAGTTTATAGATACCGTTTTTATCTTTTTTTATCTGAAAAAACCATGCTCCCTTAAAGTTAAGTTTTTCGTTGATTGTTGTTGCCATTTCAAGAATTTTATCGTCTTTGTCTAAAGACCTCGAACGCACGCTTATGCCGTTACGGATTCTCTCGCGGGTTCGTTGCTTAGCGACTCTCAGCTTACCCTTGCCGTCTGTAAAGCAATCGACAGTATATTCGTCGCCCGAAAGATACTCACAGATAATCGGGTTGTCGCTGTGCTCAAGTCTGAAATCGAGTTCTTCCATATCTCTGGCTATATGCGCACCCTGAGATCCCTGCCCCATATCAGGCTTTACAAATACGGGAAAGCTCAAAACCGCGCCTCGCTCATAAAGCTCAGGGACAAACCATTCTCCTTTAAACAGTTTATAACTCTGGCTTTTGCTTCGACATACCGATGTTGTCGTTTTGTCGGCAATAATTAACTGAGCGTTAATTTTATCGGAATTTTCACTGAAAAACTCAATTACGGGATCATACGCGGGATAAACGCAATCTATGTTATTGTCGCTTAGAATTCTGTTAAATTCTTCTATAAACCCGTTTTCATAAATGAAAGGAATATCTTTTATTAGATTCTTATACATATATTCGCTGTGGTCGTTGACGCTCGTGCCTCCGAAAAGCGTAACAAACTTACATAATTTGAGCGCGTTGAAAATTTCTGAGGCAATCTCGGTTCCCGCAGGAAAAACAAGCACATTCTTCTTTTTAAACATCTGTACACCTACTTTGTCTGACCTCTTTTGAAAAATGATTTAAGCATCCCAAACAAATACTCGAACGATTCCATCTTAAACACCTTTGAGCCCGCGATATATATCGCCGCGCCGAGCGGAATCTGAATACACAGAGTAACGAAATCCGGCAGTCCGATAAACTCAATCGGGAACACACAGGCGCCTGTGAATACCGCAAGCAAAATCCCGGGGATAATGTCCTTCATCTGTTCCAAATATGAATAGTTGAGCAGCTTTCGGTTTGGCCATGTATTAATTATCATTGAGGCTAAGGTTGTAAACAGCAGGCTGTACGCCATAGCTTCGACGCTTATCCAGAATGTGGCGAGCAACACGCTGACTCCCAATATTTTTTTTATAATCTCAAGCTTTAAGAACATATCGCTGCGTCCCATAGCCTTAATCGCGTTGAGGTTGGCGGTATGTATGGGATAAAACATAAAAGTCACACAGAATATGCGAACAAATAAGACAGCGGACAGCCATTTTTCTGTCAATAGAAAACGTATAAGCGGAGTAGCCGTAAAAGCAAGCCCCATAAGCAGCGGCGCTATAAGGTAGGTTGAGGTTTTTATCGCGCGCCTTGTCATAGCCTTGACGTGAGCCTTATCATCCTGAACATTCGACATGGCGGGCAAAAGCACGCTGTCAATTGAAACATTAATATTGTTTACAATTACATTAGGGAACTGATAACCTCTGTCGTAAAAAGCAAGGTCCTTCTTGCTGTATCTGCCGCCGATAATCAGCGTACGGATATTATTGTATAAGGTTTCAATCAACGAAGAAACAAGTAGCTTCCATCCGTAAGAAAACAAGCCCTTGAATCTTTTGAACGAGAACATCCTCTTGGGGCGCCATTTGACTGTAAGCCAAAGAATCAGCGTATCTACAGCGTTATTAAAAATTGACTGAGCAATCAGCGCCCATACACCGAAGCCGTTATAAGCCATAACGATTCCCACAACGCCCGCGCCGATTGTGCCGCCGAGAGTCGCGAAGAAAAATCGCTTAAAAATCAGATTGCGCGAAACATAGGCAGTCTGAACATTCTTTACTCCCGCTATAAGCAGAGTTATACCTATAACTCTTATATACGCCGTCATATCGGGATTGGAGTAAACATTGGCTATAAAAGGCGCGGCAAAAAACAACAACAGATATATAATTACGCAAAAGAGCATATTTACGTAAAAAACTGTTGAAAAGTCCTTGTCGTCCGCGTCTTTTTTCTGAATCAGCGCGTTGCTGAGTCCGCTGTCGATAAACACAGTCAGAATTGTAATAAAGGCTGTGAGCAGAGCCACTGTTCCGTATTCTTTCGGCATAAGTATACGCGCCAAAACAATAGAAACCACAAACTGCACGAGCTGAGCTCCGCAGCGCTCCAGAAAACGCCATATAAAATTGGACAGAATTTTCTTGCTCATTAATTTCTACCCTTTAATTTTTGATATATTTTATATGTAAAATCAAACCTGAAAATAAGACATTTAACAAAGTATTTAAGCTTTCCTGTTTTCTGCGTTTCGGCAGTAAAATACTGTTCGTAGGGGGGCTTTTTTACAGTAAAATATTTACCTTGGTTTTTTAAAATAACATAATTATACTTTGTTATAAGCTGCTGAATCTCTTTATCGTATTTGTATTCCGTAGATTTGTCAAATACACTAATCATTCTGATAAACTCTTTACAATGTTCGATGTATTTGTATTTGTTTTGAGAAATTCTGACGCTCCACGAACCATTGACAGCATAATTATATACCGACATATTACGCGCGATATAGTGAACTGTGCCGTTAAGTGCTCCGTTAATTATCAACTGATAATCAGAAAAGCCTTTGGCGACAAGCGCTTTCGGAAAGTCGGAATACACCCGCTTTTTCATAAGGATAGAGTTAGTCGAAAAATGTCCCGCTTTTAGTAGGATTACTTCATTAATTGTATAATCACGGTCGTTGTTTTCGTCTGTCAAATCGGAATCCGTATTTTTCTGACAATTGTGAAGTGTAGCCTGATGAGTGCAAAGCGCGCATTCAGGGTGAGCCGTCATATAATCATACTGTATCTGAAGCTTGTTTTCGTCAGTCCAGTAGTCGTCGCCCTCGCATAACGCCACATACTCTCCCTGAATAACAGGCAGAACAAACTTATTTTTAGCGTTTATTCCGCGTGAGTATAAATTCTCCTTTTGATAAATCGGCTTGATAATCTCAGGATATTTTTTTTCGTATTCGCGGACAATATCCGCCGTGTCGTCTGTGGACGCGTCGTCATGTACTATCACCTCAAAAGGGAAGTTCGTTTTTTGGCTTACAAACCCTTCGAGTGCGCGCCCGATGTAATCTTTATGATTGTATGTCATACACACAACAGAAATTTTAATATCAGCCAAAAATATCCCTCCAAAGGATAATATCGTTTATTTGTGAATAGATATTTTACCGTTTTTAATGTTAATATGGCGTTTGAGCCGATTGTTGCTTTCGTCCGCGTCAATCGGGACAATATTGCCCTTCCCGTCACGGTCGTATCGGTTAAAATAAAATACCAGAGTATACGTCATAAACCAGAACGGTATTCCGCCGTTACCGAGCATATGAGAACCCGCAAGCTCAATAAACATATATAGTATAACAAACATTGAGTACCGTCTTTTTGCGATAATTGACGTAAAGAACAAATATATAAACAACCCCACAACTGATACTTCAAGATATAATCTCAACAAATCGTTGTGTATACTTCCCTTTACAAAATGCCCGTACCACGGAACCCTGATTGTAAAGAACGAGCCCAGTCCTCGGCTGAGTATCTCTCCCGAAACAGCCTTTCGGATTGTATAGTATCTGAAGTTTGAAAAATCAACAAAATCAAGACCCGTCAGGTCATTAAACCATCGTCCGAACTCCTCTGAAACGGTGTATTGCATTAACACACCCAAAATTGTAAAAAACAGAGCTATTCCTATCATATAGCCGATTTTTACTCTTTTGTTTCTCGTTCGCATTAATCCGACTATTGTTATGAATATCAGGTAGATAATACATAACCTTTTCCACGCCAGAATACAAAATACAGCTGAAACCGCTCTGAGCTTATAATTGCCGTTAAATGTATAGAAAATATACATAAGTAAATAAAAGTGCGCCACTTCATTTTCGAACGGTCCTTTTGAGGCAATAAAAGAAAACTCGCTGATTGCGTTTCCGCGCACAATCTTTTGGATAATAAATACCATATAATAAACGCTTACGATAAAAAGCGAAAAATTAATTATATGTTTAAACCTTTCAACGCTCCAGTCATTTCTGAATATGGTATAGGCAAACAACAGAGGCGCCAGCATAAAATAAATCTGCACTATCCAATTATTAGCCAAACCGTTAAACGCCATATAAATCAAAGTTATAAAAATCAATGATATTGCCGCAGCGAAAATGCACTTCATTTCAAATGTAAAGTTTTTTATTCTTAACCTTCCTTTTCGAAGGTCGGAAATGAACCCGACAATTATTGTCGTGACAATTAAAATATGCTTTATTCCAAGCGAATCAAAAAACACAAACAGCTGCACGCTGTAGTTATTTACAAAAAACTGCATACAAAGGAAAGTCAGGGACAAATATATCAAAACGTCTAAAAATGTAATTCTTATTGTTTTATTGCCCATTATACTCTCTCCTTTCTTTGCTGAATACTATATTATCCTGCCGAAATACGACGCGACTGCGCGGATTTTTCTTTTTAATCCGCTGTGAATGTATGTTATAACAGTCTTTCTTTTTAGCTTTAAATTCTTCCATGCTTCCGAGTATATCTCGGAATTCTCTGATTTATTTACAACCTTTAAAAGCGTTATATAACTGTCAAAGCAACGGCAATCCGCTATTCTTTTCAGCTCGGGGTAAATCTTAGTTATTTCTCCTGTCATCAGATAACAAAACTCTATAGCGTCAAGTCTCGCGGGAGTAAACTTTTGTCTCGAAATTGTACCCTGATGATGAATATAATTATACAGCGCTCTCTCACCGAACACTATTTTATCGCACAAGAGAAATGTTTTATATATTGTGGCGACGTCTTCATATATTCGTCCTACAGGGAACCGTATATCCCGAAAATGCTCGGTTTTAAAAAGCTTAGCTGATGCGCTATTTGTATATTTCTTGCTGTTTAGTAACTCAAACAGCGCTTGTTTTCTGTCCATAATAATAATCTTGCCCGAATTATAACAGGAAATCTCTTTTTCATTTGGAGTAAGATTATTAATTGAACATATAGACATATCGGCGTTGTTATCTTTTAACAATCTGTACAGATATTCAACGTAATCCTTTTCGATATAATCGTCGCTGTCCACAAAAGTGATATATTTCCCCTTTGCGCGCTCAATAGCTGCATTTCTGGCGTCTGACAAGCCGCCGTTTTCTTTGTGAATAACTTTTATTCGGGCATCATTTTCGGCGTATCGGTCGCTGATTTTTCCGCTTCTATCGTTTGAGCCATCGTCCACTAAAATAATTTCTAAATTCTTATATGACTGAGCGAGAATACTGTCGACGCACTTTTCTATGTAATTTTCAACATTGTATACAGGTACAACGACAGTAACCAAATCACCCATTTATATCTCCTTGTATATTTGAAGTATAGGTTTACGGACGGAATTTGGAGTTTTTACATTTTCTTTATAATACCCCGCTCCGATAACCACTCCTATGCGCTCGCTTTTTTTGAGTCCGAGTTTTTCGCGTACCGCTTTATCATCCCTGCGTTTGTTTGACCACTGCAAAAAGCATGAACCAATACCTTTTTGGTGAAGTGCGTTCGCAAAATTCATCGCCGTTAATCCGACATTAAGGTAGCCCTGATTTCGCTCGCCGAAATAGTCTAAAGAAGCTATATCAAATGTTATAAGAAAAAAAGTCACCGCTTCTGTATTAAATCCGCTTATGCCCATTATTTTTTCAATTAACAGTCTTTTTGCTTCTTCAGATTTCACTCTATAAACACTGCACATCTGACGATTGCAGGCGGTTGGCGCTGCCTGAAAAAATTTCAGCGCGTAGTCTATATCTTCACTGCTTATCTCACGGTTTTCAAAATCCCGCACAGACCTTCTGCCAAAGAAAGACTTTTCTTTTTTAAACAATGAGCATCCCGCTCCGTCAATTGTTTTCAGGTTATTGATATATTGATATAAATCTTCGGGAATATCATAGCCGTGCTCATCGTGAAACGCTTTCCACGCTTTTAACGCGGAAATACCCAAGGCATACTCAAATTCCTCTGCTTTTTCGGGACTGCTTTTCAATATCTCAGCAATTTGTTTAGCCTTGCTCTTGCCAAAAGCTCTTGGCTTATTGCTGCACAAGCCCTTTTCGACGCTGTGAACAAGTAGCATCAGTCTGTAGCTGTAATCGCCTTTAAGCTCAGCTTTTTCAATATAGTATCTGTTGAAATCAGCAGCGTCACCCATAAATTCTTTGTAGTTTTTTATAGCCTTGACGCGGCGACGCAAAAAACTATTCTTTTTTAGGCTTGAATGGAAGCTTTTATCTGCCATAAAGTATGTCCTTTAGTATAATTAAGGATTTTTCTCTTTCATTTTCTATCTGTTTGTTTGCATAAGAAAAATCAATTTTTTCATCGACCAGTCTCAGGTCGTCGTAATCTTTAAGAATTCTGTTCTGAAGCCCTGTCAGGCTAAGAATACTGATATTGCGGCTTTCTGTATTGTTATTGGGAAGAATCTCAACAAAGTCAGTATTATAATTAATCGCGAAAGCCGTACCGTGAAACGAATCGGTGATTATCAGCGAAGCATTCTTAATATACGCGAGGAATTCTCCTAAATCGGGGCACAATATCAACTTTCCTTCTCGGCTTATTTGATGAAGTGACGGCGAAACTCTTATAAGCTTAAGCCCAAGCTTTTTAGCCGCGCGTTTTGCGTATTCACCGAGGCGCTTGTCGTTGTGAATCTGATAAACAAGCACATAATCCTTTTTAGGTACTTCTTTTAAAACTTCTCCCCACTCATCCCTTGTAAGCAAAAGCGTAGGATCAAGCACTTGCGAGGAACAAATTCCTACTTCGCGCAAATAATCAACAGCGTTGTTCTCGCGAACAGCTATGCTTTCATATAAAGAAAGATATTTCTTATAATTATCTTTAATATCTTCGTTTAGGCTCGTCTTGCCAAAGCTTGAGGCAAAGGCGGCTTTTCTACCGTTTTTTATAAAATTCAAACAATATGTAAAATCGACTTTTCCGTCAGCGGTTGGTCCCCAAACCTGATCGCTGCCCGTAATATAGATGTCAGCATCGGGCGGATTGCTTTTGAGTTGATTAGGCGAGAAATAAGGCCGTGTAAGCTTTAAATGCTTCGTTCGCATTTTCGCGAATTTTTTCCCCGCAAAAAGACTCTCAGGTTGACGAAGCGCCAGATATGTCGCTTTTTTTATAGGATTGTTATTCCATTCGGGTTTTTGCTTTATGAGTGTTTTTTCAACGTTTTTATAATCTTCATCTGTGCGAATATAATCGATTATTTCACACTCGCAGCCCATTTTTTCAATAATCTTTTGGGTCGCCATCGCCTGAAGCAAAGAACCGTAGTTTGATATTGCGTGGCGCGTAATTACCGCAGCTTTCATTCTTTTACCTTTTCGTATACCTTTGATAACATTTTATAGTGGCTTTCGGGCGTATATCGGTTTTTATAAAGACGAAGCGATTCTTCTTTCATTTTTTCGTACTCATCTGAATTCAAATGTTCAAATTGTTCTATAGTGTGTCTTAAATCCTCAACACTGCCGCTTTCAAAAAGCAGACCGTTACCGCTGACCAACTCGGGAATACCGCCTATATCCGCGCCGATAATCGGTCTTTTGAGACTAAGCGCCTCTATAGCGGCATACGGCCCGTTCTCGTACCATTCGGACGGCAACACAACTGCTTTAGCGTTACCAACCAAATCGTAGAGCTCCTGTCCGCTCTTGAAGCCGAACATTTTTATATTTGTGATGTTTTTTTCATTAATATAGTCTTCTATTTCCTTCTCTTTCGGGCCTGTCCCCACAATATAAAGCGAAAACTCTCTTCCGATGGCTTTCGCCAGCGTCAAAACTCCTTTTTCTTCAGAAATGCGCCCGAAATACAGATAATATGTCTCGCTGTCGTCACGACGGTTTATTTTCTTAGGCACACTTTCAAAAAAATTCGGAATATATGTTAACCTATGAGGTTCAACGCCAAACTCAATAAATTTTTCTTTATAAAACTCGCTGGGAGTTATTATCATATTAATTATGTCATAGCTTTTTCGGGCTCTGTGTACGCTACCCTCGGCAAAGTTAATTAAGCTTTTCGCTGCGGATTCTTTAACGCATTTATTCTTTAAACAATGCCTGAGTTTACCATCCTTGCAATCCTCACAGATTTTTCCGTGATGCATCAGTTTATAATTAAGACAAATCATCTTTAAGTCATGAGCCGTATAAACTGTCGGAATTTTATATTTTTTTATAACGTCCAGAATTGACGGCGAAATCTGATGCTGAAAATTATGGAGATGAATAAGGTCGGGCTCGGTATCCTTAACAAGCTTTTCAAATTTTTTTCTCGCTTCACCTGAATACACGATATTCCTGGCGATTCTCAGCTTTTCCATCGCTGAGCCGCCGCCTGAATAATCTGCGTTTTTTACAAAATAACCGCTGTATTCGGAATCAAAGTTTTTGTCATCCAGCATCGAAAAATCAATTACGGTATGACCGTGATCCTCAAGCAACTTCTTGAGAGCGAAGTAATAAGTCTCACATCCGCCTTTTATATAATAAAATTTGTTTACCATCAAAATTTTCATATTATCACTTTTTATATAGCTTTAATGTTTCGGCGGCAACGTTATCCCAGTTGTATTTTTTGAGGATATAATCCGCCACCTGAGTTTTATACTTATTAACAAGCTCCTCGTTATCGCAAAGCAGCTGAAGTTTTTCGCGCAAATCCTCGGTATCGCCTTTTTTAAAAAGCACCGCCTTATCTTCAACAACATCGGCGCACTCGCCTATATCGCTGACAAGACAGCAATTGCCGTAGCTCATCGCCTCCAGCAAGCTGAGCGGCATTCCCTCGAGATCGCTGGGGAGCGTATATACAAAGGCATTTGAATATAGCTCCGAAAGAAGCTGTCCCTCCACAAAACCTGTGAACACTATGCGCTCATCGTCGGACGCAAGCGCTTTTATCCCTTTTTCAAAGTCGCTTGTGTCTGAGCTTCCACCCGCTATAACGAGCTTTTTGTCGGTTTTTACTTTTTTAAACGCGTTTATTAAATAAACCAATCCCTTTTCGGGAACAAGTCTGCCCAAAAAAAGAATGTATTTGTCCTTATCGAGATCGAATACATCCTTGATAAGCTCAGGAGAGAACAGCTCGGGGCGGTTTACGCCGTTGGGGATAAACACTGTATCACGGTTATATGTATCCTCAAAATATTTTTTGACTCCCTCGCTGAGAACAATTATTTCGTCGGCAAATCTGACGGCGTTCTTTTCGCCCGACATTATATATTTGCTCGCGAATTTGCCCCACTTCGCGCGCTGATGGTCCAATCCGTGGACTGTGACAACAACCTTTTTTCTGAAAAGCTTCGGCATCCAGCACATAAACGCGGGACCCTCGGCGTGGATATGAACAACATCAAAACGCCCAAAAGCGCATTTTATCGACGCGACTACAGAGGAGCTCACTGCGGCAAGCCCCTTTTTGTCGATAGTTAAAACTTTTTTTATGCGAACGCCCTTGTAGAACCTGGGCTGTTTCTTTTGAAAATCACTTCCGCCGATATGCCTGCCCGAACGGTTGTAACAGGTTACACTGTGCCCCAAAGCAACCAGCCTAGAGGACAGCTCGCCTACAACCATCTCTACGCCGCCCTCACGTGAGGGGACGCGTTTATGCCCAAACATAGCGATTTTCAGAGGAGTGTTATCTTTCATTATTACATAGACCCTTCCCGTTTGAAAACGGAAACTACCGTCTTAAAGAGAATTTTAATGTCGAGTATAATTCTCCATTCACGTATATATTGAGTGTCAAGCTTTACCACTTCTTCAAAATCTGTGATTTTGCTTCGTCCGCTGACCTGCCACATACCCGTGATACCGGGCTTGATAGCGAGACGCGCGCGGTGGTGAAGCTCGTATTTTTCCCATTCGTCAAGCGTAGGCGGACGTGTGCCTACCAAACTCATATCGCCCTTTAAGACATTCAAAAACTGAGGACATTCGTCAATCGACAACGCTCTGAGCCATCCTCCAAGACCTTTTTTAATAGTTCCGTCGGGCAGCTTTTTGCAGCCGATTATACGCTCATCATACTCGATTTTGAACATCATACCGTCTTTTACACGGTTTTTATCCATAAGCTCCTGCTTGCGGTCTTCCGCGTCGGTATACATTGTTCTGAATTTATACAATTCGAATTTTTTTCCGTTTTTTCCGACTCTGATTTGTTTAAAAAACACAGGTCCCGGGGATTTAATCTTTATCATAGGCGCAATAAAAATAAAAAGTATGCCCGTGATAATACAGCCGATAAATCCGCCGATAATATCAGCGAGTCTTTTGACGACAAGCTGCCATGTAGCGGCGTAGTTCAGGCTGGTGGTAACAACCGAATAGCCGCCGATTCTCTCGACAATCTGGCTCTGCTTGCCGACCTTATCAGTGTCAAAAATGCGCGTATGAATCGCGAGCCCCATTGTTTCAAACTCGCTTATCAGCTCTGCGGGATAATATTCATCTCTCTGAAAGTCGACGAAAACCTCATCAACCCATCTTCGGCACACATAGTCGGCAGCGGATTTTTCATCCCCCACAACTTCTACGCCTTCGATAAATTTTCCCGTCATATTTTCATCAGAGATAATAATCCCCGCGATGGTAAAGCCCTCGGTATCTCCTTTGAGGAGCTTTTGAACTGTCTGTCGGGCGTTTGCTTTAGTTGTAACGACCAGCATTGAACGGTTCTTTTTATTCTTTAGTCTTTTTCTGATTACTTTTTTTGCGCAGATTCGCGCACAATAGCTTGTAACCATAAAGAACATCAGGGTAATCAGCGATCTGTTTCGAATACCCTCGATAAAGCTCTCTCCCAATACATAATAGAAGAAAAGAGCTACCAGAAACACCAGAACCGAATAGGTGAAAACGCTCACCAGCTCTCGCCAGTAACCTCGTTCAAGTATATTGTTATAAGCTTTTGAAAAGATTGAAACCAAAAGCGCCGTCACATTGAGAATAATTATTAATTTGTAGTAGTCCTCGCCTGGCATCTTATATGACAGAAACCGACGCGCGACAAAATATGTAAATACAAAGGATATATTCATACAAAATATATCCGATATCAGGAAATAAAGGTGCTGAATCAGCCCTCTCGTTCCTTTTTGATACATAAAACTTCCGCCTTAAAAATTAATAAATCTGGGATCTGTAGTAGGTTGAGCGTCTGGCTCTGTAGAGATAATATCCGCCTTTCGCGGTTTCAAGAGTAGGAATCTGGTTGACTATAATTCCGAGGATTTTTGCGTTGTTGCGCTTGAGCGTATCAACCGCTTTGTTGAGCTCGGGATATGTCGTATCCTTGTGTTTGGTTACAAGCACAACGCCGTCGCTCAGACTGATAATCGGGATTACGTCGATAACCATATTTACGGGAGGTGTATCAAACAGAATGTAATCATACTTATCCTCAAGCTCTTTAACCATCTGCTTCATACTTTCACTTGAAAGTAGCTCCGACGGGTTAGGAGGAATTGCTCCGAATGTAATTATGTCAAGGTTTTCGTTTTCGGTATGGCTTATCGCCTGCTCGAGCGTACATTCCTCGGTGAGGTAGTTCGCGAGTCCGTAGTCATTTTTGATATCAAAAAAGGTATGAATAGTCGGTCGGCGAAGGTCGCAATCTATAACAAGGACCTTGGCGTCAACCTGTTGAGCCAAAGCTATAGAAACATTAACGGCTGTAGTGGTTTTTCCCTCGCTTTTATAAGGGCTCGTTATAATAATCTTTTTGCTTCCCTTTTTAATTACTGAGTATACAAGATTTGTTCTCGCCTTTTTATAAGCCTCTGTAACCTGAAACTCCAAGGCACGGCTTCTTTTTTCGGTGTTTTTCTTTTTAGCCATTTTTTGCCTCACTTTCTTCCGTTTCGGATTTTTCTGTCTCGGGATTGATATTCAGAATTATTTTTTGTCCAGCGAAATCAGGAATAGCCGAAAGAATCGGAATGGAGTTGATTTCGGTCATATCGGGATTATACTTAACTTTATTATCGAGCGCTTCTCTGACAAAAACATAAACAAGCGCTAACAAAAATCCTATAATCGCCGCGATAATCGTGTTTCGCGTAACGTTCGGCGACGACGGATAGGTCGGTATGGTGGCGTTATCAACTATACGAAGCTCCGTGTTGTCCTTAAGCGACGAGATAATACCGGGGGCAACATCAGCCACGCTGTCCGCTATCAACTTCGCCTCTGTCGGTGTTTTTGCCGTAACTTTGGCGGTAAAAACCTCGGTCTCGTTATCGGCGTCGCTGTAAAACTCTACCATATTATTAAGCTGGTTTGCTGTGTATTTTCCGTCGAGATTCTGCGAAAGCTTATCGTTGAAATTATTGGTTTCGAGCATCGCGATATATGTGCCTACAAGCGACGTCGCGAGGTTATGGGCACTCAGGTCGCTGTAGGAGTTATCTCCTTTGACAGAGGTTTCTACATAAAGCTTAACCGAAGCGGTGTATGTTTTGGCTATAAACAGCTTTGAGTATCCGAACGCCACTACGCCGAAAACGAGCGCTGTAACTATCATTATCCACAAGCCCTGTTTGAATATCTGAAATATATCCTTAAGCGATATTTCATAGCCTTCTTTTTTCTCTGTATTATCCATAAGAACAACACCTCTTTTTAAAAATTTCCATACATATACAGATTAACTATACTACAAAAACAAACTTTATGCAACAATTTTCACTAAGAAATGTTTCCCAAAATTAATAAGTTGAACATTCTTTACTTTTATTTTTCGTTATGGTATAATTGCTGAGTATGACAATAGTTAAATAGGGAGGTTTTTTCTTGAAAAGGTTTTCCGCTTTTTTACTCGCTTTGTTTATGGTTGCGATATTATGTACAACCGTATTCGCCGCGGGAATCAATTCCGCCGAACAAAGTGTTCTGCAAAATATGAGAACGCCCGCGAATATGAAAGGAAATATGGTGTATGTTCCTGTCGCGTATATTAATCAGGCAGAAGCTCATTTCAACACTATTGATATGACATCCGAGCAGGCGGACAAAATCAACGGAATAATAAACGAAGGACGCTCTTTTTTGGAAAACACAGGTAAAGGCTCAATCAAAGACCTTTCTGCCTCACAAAAAAGAACCCTGCTCGCTTACGCGAGCGCGGCCGCGGATGTTCTGAAGCTAACCGCCGCGGCATTCTCCGACGATACAAGAATTAAAATCACAACAAAAGACGGCGCTGTTGTAATGGACGAGAGCGACAATATTATCAAAACAACAGGTTTTTCGTCTATCGCGGTCCCGATAACAATGGGAGTTTCGCTTCTGATTACTTTCGCCGCCGCGTCTATAGGCGTTATAATAATAAAGAAAAGAGAGCCGGCAAATGAAAAAAACTAAAAGCGGTAAAGCTCTTAAACGAAGAAAAAGAATCGTTAGGTTTATAAAACATTTTGTGCTTGCTCCTATTTTGGTTTGCGCGCTTCTCTTTGGAGTTGTCGCCGCGATGACCGCCCCGTTTATATCGGATATATTTTCAATCGGCAATATGTTTTTGCAAAATGATGAATCGAGCTTTTCAAAATCATATGAAAACATCTTTACTCCGAGCATCAATTCTGGCGATACTGTAAACGCGGAGGACGTTGAGTATCCGTCAATTGATAAGCAATTCGGCAAGCTCGAAATCAAGAGCTGCGGTATTGAAGCAAAATTGTTCTTCGGCGACAGTTCTATCGCTCTGCGCAACGGCGTCGGAGTATACGCGGGAAGTTTCATCCCCGGCTACGGCAAAACTATTCTCGTCACAGGTCATAACAATACATATTTCAACGGACTAAAAAAAATAAAAGCAGGCGATTCGGTAAAAATTCGCACAAGCTACGGTAACTACGAATACAAAATAATCAATACCAAAATAGCGAAAGCAACCGACAAAACCACATATGATTTAAACGCTGACCGAGAGAATCTGATTATGTACACCTGTTACCCGTTTGATGAGCTGGGGCTTACTGACCAGCGTTTCTTCGTATACGGCGAAAAGGTTTCGGGCCCTGTTATTACGGGCGTTTATGAATAAGGAAGGTGCGATATGAAAAGCTTTATTAAAAAACTTTCCTTAAAAAAGATTCTCTACGCGCTTTTGATTTTTATTCTGGCGCTGTGCATGGTCTTTTGCTCACTGATTACCGTTGTTCGCATCACTTTCTTTAACGAGAGCTTTTTGTCCGACACCTTGAATTCTTCACAATACTACAAGGACCTCAGTGTCGAAATAACAGACGAGCTTACCGACTTAGGCGACGCCTCGGGACTGAACAAAACCTTTTTTGAAGGATTTTTGAGCGAGGTTATGGTGCGCGAGGATGTTCAGGCATACATAAACAGCTTTTTTAAAGGTGAAAAGCTCAAGGTCAACACCTCAAAATTTGACGACAGCCTTCAGACAGCTCTCAGAAAATATATAAAAGCTAACCACATTCACAACGTCAAAGAAGAAAGTCTGAACTATTTTTCAGCGAACGCAAGCAAAATTTACGCAAACAATATAAGAATTAAGTATCTTGATATGGTTCAGGATTTGATTATGAACTACAGCGGAGTATTGACCTTTGCCATTGTTTTGCTGATTCTTATCAGCGCGGCAATAATCTGTGTAATAATCTTTACTAACGAGTGGAAACACAAAGCACTGCGCTATATCTACACCTCGATGAGCGCTTCGGGACTGTTTTTGCTCATTCTTCCTATATCAATTCTCATCTCAGGAGTAACAAAACGTATTTCAATCATTTCGCGCTCACTGAACGATATGACTGTTTCAATTATTAACAGTATGCTCTCAGATTTGATTGTGATTTCGATTGTAATGCTTGTTATTTCAATCGCGGTATGGGTTATTCACAGCAAAATCCGCAAAAAAGCAACGGTATAGTCAAGCTGTCCCGCATTATGCCCAATTATTTGTTTTTAGAATTGTGCAAAATGTCAATGGCTTTTCACTGAATTAAATGATATAATTTAAAGTGTGTTGATATCAATTTTAAGGAGGACACTCTAATGAAAACATCTAAAAAAATTATCAGTTCAATTTTAGCGGCGCTTATTTTGGTTTCCGCTATGGCTGTCGGAAGCATCTCTACTTCCGCCGCTTCGCTTAAGGCTCCCAAAAGCTTCAAGGTTTATAACGGTATCCACGGCTTCGGTATCACCTGGAAAAAGGTTTCAGGCGTAAAGAAATATGAACTCTACAAAAACGGCAAGTTCTATAAGAATATTTCAGGCAAAGCTGTTAAGTCAGCTGATTTCTCAATCGTAGGCGGCGTAACTTATACATATAAATTAAGAGCCATCAACGGCAAAAAGAAGGGCCCCTTCAGTTCTTATAAAATCGTTCGTGTAAACAAAACAATCATCACCACAATCACTAACACTGCAGCGGGCGTTAAGCTTAACTGGGCTTACAGACCCGGCGCGGACACATATACTGTTGAGAGAAAAGCAACAGGCGCTTATACAAAGCTCGGCACAACTGACAAGAAGACAAGAACATTCACAGATAAAAAGGCTGTAGCGGGTACAAAGTACACATACCGCATCACATGCTACAACAAGGCTACAAAGGCTTATTCAGCGGTTTCCAACGTTGACAAGATTGTTCGCCTCGTTGCTCCCACAAACGTAATCGCCAGAAAGACCGCTGATCGTCATATTGCCCTCAGTTGGAGTGCTTCCAATGGCGCTGAGTCCTATGACATCTATCGTCAGAACGCTGTTGACTCAAGCTTCTCTAAGCTCGATAACACAACAACAACAAGCTACACTGACAAAGCTATCAAGGACAACCCCTCCGCTTATCGTTATTATGTAGTATCCCGCAAGAGCTCATATTCCTCAGCTAAGAGTTCTGAGAGAGTTGTTCAGACATACGGCAAAACTGCTGCCAGAGTTGACGGTGGCGACTATTACATTCCTCTCACAATCTCTGAAGGCGATACATATGACGAAGGCAAGTATTTAGTTGAGTACTTTAGCTACGATAACGGCTCATATGTAGTTACAATCGAGCAGGGCGATGACGTTGTTTCTGTTAACGATAACGTTATCAAAGGCTTAAAAGCAGGTAACGCGCGTGTTTCAATCAAGGTTTCTCAGTCAGTTAAGGAAAAAATCACAGACGGCTTAGTTGACAAGCTCACAGACCACACTGTTTATCTTGACATCACAGTTATCTGATAATTAAAAGTTAATTTGCGGACGTTATGAAAATAGCGTCCGCTTTTCTTTTTATTTCCTGTTCCATTTTTGAAAGATATGTGATACAATAATATATGGTGATAAATATGAAACGCATTATTTCCGCTCTGGCGGCTTTAACAATTATATTAACGTTGGTTGTTCCCGCTTCGGCTGTAACAAAGCCCAGAGCACCGAGGCTGACATCCCTTAAAAACACTAATAAGGGTGTCGTTGTTAAATGGAAAACAGTCAAAAACGCGACAAAATACATTGTATTTCGCAGAACCTCATCGACCAAGTATATAAAGCGGGCTACGGTTAAAACAATTTCATTTACAGATAAAAAGGCTGTTTCTGGCAGAAAGTATATATATGCCGTCCGCTCGGTAAACGCTAAAGGACAGTCAAAGCTCAGCAAAACAAAAACCATTACAAGCATCGGTACACCTAAGCTCAAAACATGGAACAGCAAATATGCTTTGAAGGCTAAATGGACTAAGGTTCGAAAAGCAACCAAGTATGTACTCCTTTACAAAAAAGCGAAGGCTAAAAAATACAAGGTGCTCTACAGCGGAACAAAACGCAGCTTCGCCAATGATAATATTGATTCAGGAGCAGCTTATAACCTTAAGGTAAAGGCTGTAATCGGAAAGCAAAATGGTGCTTACAGCCCAGCTAAAACTCAGGTGTTTTTAGAAAGTCCTACTTTAAAAGCCGAGGAACTGCTTGATATGGAGGGCATCACCCTAAAATGGTCAGCTATAAATAGCGCGAAGGGTTATATAATCTATCGTTCTCTTAAATCCGCTAACTCGTATAAACGCATAAAAAAGGTTAGCGCTGATATAAAACGATATGTAGACACTGATGTTGTCAGCATCAACTCATATAAGTATTATGTTGTCGCGTACAACGGCTCCAGCAAATCCGCTAAGAGCAATATTGACAGCGATGTTTACGGATATATTGAGAATACTTCAACACCTCTCACGCTCACAATAAAAAAAGGCGAAGTGTACAAGGATATTTATATTAAACTCAACGATTACGCCGCTGTCTCGTTCATAAAGTGGAGTTCAAGCAATTCTAAAATCGCTAAAGTTAACAGCAAGGGTATTATTACGGGCGTCAAAAAAGGCAAGGCAACCTTAAAAGCGGTTATAGATAAAGAGTTTATTGCCGCTTATAAACCTGGCGCAACCTCATCAAAAACAATAAAGATTATTGTGACGGTAAAATGAGACTGGCACTTATCCTAACGGGCGGCACAATACTAAGCGAAGAAACAACGGACTGCTACGCTCTGTCCGAGAATAAACAAATCGAAATCCTCTCTCTCATTCCCTCAAGGTTTGAGGCAGAGGTTTTCTCGCCGTATAACATTCTTTCGGAACAGCTCGACGGCGACTATCTGAATCTGCTGATTGACGAGGTAGACAGGCGGCTTAAGGACAACTTTGACGGAATTATGATTTTCCACGGAACGGATACCCTGCAGTTTTCAGCCGCCGCGCTTTCGCTCGCGTTTGGTAACGCGGATATTCCGATTGTGCTCGTGTCAGCAAATTATGTCCTTGATGACAAGCGCTCCAACGGCAGGTCAAATATCCTCTACGGCGCTAATTTCATAGAGCAGGGAGTCGGCGGCGTGTTCGTCAGCTACAAGAACACGGGCGAAAAACCGTCAATATACCTCGGTGACACGCTGCTATCGCATTTGTCCTTTCGCGATTCGTTGTATTCAACCCGCGGGGCTTACGGTTATTTTGAGGGCGAAAAATTTGTAAAGCGTTTTGATAAATACGATGTATATTCGATAGGTAAATACACTCTTACCAAACACTCCCCTGTACTTTGGTTAAAAGCAACAGCGGGAATGAGCCTGCCCGATACAAAGGGATTTAAGGCAATTATGATAGAAGCTTATCACAGCGGCACTCTGCCGACCGAAAATGAAAATCTCAGAAAACTCTGTACAGACAGCGGTCTGCCTGTCTATGTCGTGGGTGTAAGCGAGGGCAAACAATACTCCAGTACACGGCTATATAAAGAGCTTGGGCTCAATATTTTGTCCCCTATCTCGCCTGCTTTAGCATATATTGTGCTTTGGGAGAGATTCAGCCAGTAACCTTTGTAATACTATTTTTACCTAGAACGCTTGTTCGTAACAAAGTGTTACCCTTTTGTTTTTCTTTAATTCATTAAAGAATTAACCCTTACAGTTTGTCCACAGGGCAATTACATTATGGTAGATTTGTTGCTTTTCATACTAAAATGGTATAGAATATAGTTGCACACAAAAGAGGTGCACATACTGCAATAAGCAGTTCACACAATTTCATCCAAAAAAATCAGCACAATCGACGGATTGTGCTGATTTTTTATTAATTTCCGAATATTTTTTTTGCCGCGTCAACGCTTTCCTTAGCGTCTTTGCAGTAGTAGTCGGCGCCTATACTCTCAGCGTACTCCTTTGTGAGCACTGCGCCGCCGACAAGGAACTTCGTACCCTCAAGCTCGGGGGTTTTCCTGACAAGCGCGATTGTCTGCTCCATACTGCCGAGCGTGGTTGTCATCAGCGCCGAAAGCCCGATTACTCTGATCTTCTGCTCAATAGCGGTTTTTACAATCAGCTCCGGCGCGACATCACGTCCCAAATCGATTACAGTATATCCGTAGTTATCGAGCAGAACCTTTACTATATTTTTTCCTATATCGTGAATATCGCCCTTGACTGTGGCGAGAATTATTTTGCCCTTGCTCACGGGAGCGGCGTTCAGCTTTGTAAGATGGGCTTTAATAACCTCAAAGCACGCCTGCGCCACATTAGCGCTCTGAATAAGCTGCGGCAAAAAGATTTTGTTAGCCTCAAAATCAGCGCCTACCTTGTCGAGCGCGGGAATCAGCTCTCCGTTGACTATTTCCATAGCGTCGGTTTTTTTGAGCATTTCTTTTGTAAGCTCCGCCGCCTCACTCTGCAATCCGTTTTTTATCGCTTCGCCCAAGGTCACACGTGAGCTTTTTATTACAGGTTTGGATGCAACCGCGTCATTATAGCACGCTATAAAGTCCACGGAGTTCTTATCTATATTTGACAGAACCTTAAACGCCCTGACAGCGCCCATCATATCGTCGTCATTAGGGTTAATTATCGGCAGGTCAAGCCCCTGCTCAAGCGCCATTGTGAGAAAAATATGATTGACGAGCGGACGGTTGGGAAGCCCGAAGCTTATATTAGAAACACCGAGACAGGTTTTGCAGCCAAGCTCTGTCTTAACCCTGTGAAGCGCGCTGAGTGTTTCGCGACAGCCCTCCTGCTCAGCCGAAACAGTGAGCGTAAGGCAGTCAATATATACATCCTCGCGGTTTATGCCGTATTCCTTAGCGCGGTTGACAATTCTTTCGGCAATTCTGAATCTGCCCTCAGCGGTTTTGGGAATACCGTCCTCGTCAAGCGTCAGACCGACCACGGACGCGCCGTACTTTTTGACAAGCGGAAGAACCGCGCTTAGCGACTTTTCCTCTCCGTTGACAGAGTTAACAATCGGTTTTCCGTTGTAAATTCTGAGCGCTGCCTCGAGCACATCGGGCTTTGTCGTGTCAATCTGGAGCGGAACATCCACAACCGACTGTATCGCCTTGATAACCCGAATCATCATCGTTTTTTCGTCAATTTCGGGCAACCCGACATTAACATCGAGGATATTAGCGCCCGCCTGCACCTGACTTATCGCCTGGCTGACTATATAATCTATATCGTTATTCTTCAGCGCTTCCTTAAATAGCTTTTTGCCTGTCGGGTTAATGCGTTCGCCAATCACCCGAGGCTCGCTGATTTCTACAACCGTTGTCCCCGAGCAAACCGCCGTCTGTTTGTTAACGTTCGCTTTTTTGTACTCGCGGTTCTCGGTAATCTTTTTGAGCGCTTTAATATACTCGGGCGTTGTGCCGCAGCATCCGCCGACAAGTTTAACCGTACCGAAGCCGATAATTTTGTCCATACATTCGGCAAAATCCTCGGCGCTTACATTATATGTATTGCTGTTGGGGTCAGGCAAGCCCGCGTTGGGCTTGACAAAAATCGGTAGGGTTGTCCACTTGGTAAATTCCTCTACAATAGGAGCAAGCTCGTTAGGCCCGAGCGAGCAGTTTACGCCTAACGCGTCAACTCCCAATCCCTCGAGGGTTAATGCCGCTGCCGCGACGCTGACACCCGCGAAGGTTCGCCCGTTCTCCTCAAATGTCATTGAGGCGATAACGGGCTTGTCGCTGTTCTCCTTAGCCGCGAGCACACCCGCTTTCAATTCAAGCAAGTCGGTAAAGGTCTCAAAGAATATCACGTCAGCGTCCTCAGCCGCTAAGATTTCCTCTTTAAAATAGTCGTACGCCTCGTCAAAGCTCATAGCGCCCGCGGGCTCGATAAGCTGACCAATAGGACCAATATCAAGCGCGACCAGCGCGTTACTGCCCGCCGCCGCGCGCGCGTTTTTGACAGCCGCCTCAATTATCTCTTTAACCGAATAGCCGCTGTCCTTGAGCTTATAGGCGTTCGCGCCGAACGTGTTTGAGCAGATAATCTGGGTTCCCGCGTCAATATACTGACGGTGAATGTCGATAACCGCCTGTGGATTCTCGATATTCAGCGCTTCGGGAATCTCGCCGAGCTTCAGCCCGCTCTGCTGAAGCATTGTGCCCATAGCTCCGTCGAGGATTATGTATTCATTTTTCAGCAAATCATTAAAATTCACAGCGTGTGCCCGCCTTTCTGAATTTGCAGGTTTTTTTCATATTACAGCTCGCGCAGCCCTTGCGCATGTTTTCAACCGGCGTGCCGCTCAGTCCGATTATCGCTGTCACTGATTTTGTCGGTGTAAGAATAGAGTTGCTGTTGGTGCACAGCCCTATCTTTCGCGGAGCGTCGAGAATCCTGAGAAACTCTCCTTGAAGGCTCAGCGGATAATCGCCATATCCCGGGGAAAATCGCCACGTTAAATAGCTGTCGGTGTTTTCATAGACAACCAGTTTTTCAACCTCGTCGCAGACCTGCTCCACCGCCGCGCTCGCCATCGCGTCAAGCACAACCGCCTTTGCCATATCGGTAATCTGAGCCGTTCTGATTATCTTGTCCACTTCAGCGCCGAGAGTTGCGCACAAAAGAACTGCTTTTTTACAACCATTGAGGTGTGATTTTACACTCTCGCCGATAAGCAGGCCGCTGTCCTTAAGCTCTATTGTTTTGTAAAGATACTTGGGCTTTATTGCCTTTAACAGCTCCGATTCACAAACGCCTAACAGCCTGTCCATATCGTTGTTCATATCAACTTTTGCGCCGCCGAGGTATCTCAGTGCTTCGCTCCTGTTGATACTCTCTATCTTAATCATAGCAAGTTTCCGATAGCCTCAACTATGCGTCGGGCGACATAGGGATTGTTCATCGTATAAAGATGGATTCCGCTGACGCCGTTGGCTATCAAGTCGACGCACTGGTCAACCGCGTAAGCGATGCCCGCGTCACGCATAGCCTCGGGATTGTCGCCATATTTGTTCATTATACGAACAAATTTAGCGGGGAGCGAAGCTCCGCACAAACTTACCATACGCTGAATCTGTTTTGTATTAATAACGGGCATAATACCCGCCTCTATCGGAACATTAATTCCCGCCAGGCGACAGCGCTTTGTAAATTCATAGAAGCAGTTGTTGTCGTAGAACAACTGAGAAATCAAAAACTCCGCGCCCGCGTCAACCTTTTTTCGAAGGTTAATAATATCGCTGACATCATCCTTCGCTTCGGGATGAATCTCGGGATAGCACGCGCCCGCGATATGAAATCCGCCGATACTTTTTATAAATTCGGTCAGCTCGCTCGCGTATTTAAAATCTGTTTTGGGTTCAACATCGGGAACTCTGTCGCCTCTGAGCGCGAGCACATTTTCTATATTATTCTCTTTGAACTGAGTTAATACGTTTTTAACCTCGTCACGCGTGCTGTTTACGCACGTTATGTGAGCGATTGATTCAACTTTGTATTCGTTCTTAATTCTGCTCGCGATAGCGCAGGTGTTGTCGCTTGCCGTACCGCCCGCGCCGTAGGTCACGCTGACATAAGCGGGTTTAAGCGAGCAAAGCTCCTCGAGCACGCCGTAAACGGACTCTATGGGCGAGGTTTTTTTAGGCGGAAAAACCTCAAAGCTCAATAATGTTTCGTTTTCTTTATACATATCAAGAATTTGCATATTATCACCAACTTTTATAATATCATAAACAGCGGATAAAAACAATACATTTGACATTATATAAATTTGTGATAGAATAATTAAAGATGTAAATAACGGAGGATACAAAATGAAACTATCCCTTGTTGTCCCCTGCTATAACGAGCAGGACAACGTTGAGCTTTTTTATGAGGAGTGCGTCAAAGCCTTTGACTCAAAGCCGTTTGAGTACGAGTTTGTATTCGTAAACGACGGCAGCCGCGACCATACTCTGGACAGACTGAAGAAGCTTTATAACGAAAAAACCGACAGCAACATAACCGTTGTGTCGTTAAGCCGAAACTTCGGCAAAGAAAGCGCTATTTACGCGGGGCTCAAAAACGCCGAGGGCGACTATATCTCGCTGATTGACGCGGATATGCAGCAACGCCCCGAGGTTGTGCTCGAAATGCTTGAAATCCTCAAAAACGAGCCTGAATACGACTGCGTTGCCGCGTATCAGGGCAAGCGCAAAGAAAGCTCCGTTATGACGGGATTCAAGTCTGGCTTTTATAAATTGATTAACAAGCTCAGCGAGGTTGAGCTGCACGCGGACGCGAGCGACTTTCGCACCTTTACCCGAAGCGTCGCTGACGCTATTCTCGAAATGGGCGAATATCACCGCTTTTCGAAGGGCATATTCAGCTGGGTAGGTTTTAATACAAAATATATTCCCTATGAAGTTCAACAGCGCAACGCGGGCGAGACAAAATGGAGCTTCACCAAGCTCGTAAAATACGCGTTGGGCGGAATCTCCGCTTTTTCCACAAGACCTCTGAGTTTCGCCACATATGTAGGCGCGTTCGCTACAATCGTTTCGCTCATCTATCTGATTGTAGTTATCATTCAGCGTATTTTCTTCAACCACGCGTTCAGCGGCTACGCGACAATCGTTGTGCTTATTCTGCTGTTCGGCGGGTTGCAGCTTTTCTGCATAGGTATCATCGGCTCATATCTCGCCAAAACATATATTCAAAGCAAGAACCGACCGATATATATAGCTAAAGAGATTTTAAAAAGAGATAAATAAACAAATGGGAGCTGTTCAGGTGAACAGCTCCTTTTTGATTCTATTATATGTTAGATAACCTTAATCTTACATTTCAGGGTAATGCCGTTCGTCTTGACGATTATTACGGTATTGCCCTTGCGTTTAGCTTTGATTTTGCCCTTTGAAGTAACCGAGGCGATTTTCTTGTTATTTGATTTGAACTTTGCTTGCCCGACTTTACCCTTGATTTTCAGGGTAAAGGTTTTACCCTTCTTTATAGTTTGCTTCGTTTTATTCAGCGTCGGGTTTTTGACTGTTATTTTAAATGACGCCTTGGTTTCGGAGTTAGAAACAGTGATTGTCGCCTTGCCCTTTTTAAGAGCTGTGAGCTTACCCGATTTGCTAACTTTCACGATTTTTGTATTGCTGCTTTTATACAAAGCGTTGTGATCGTAGGTGTTGTTAAAAGCAAGCTTAATATCGGCTTTTTTCTTGATATACATACTCTTGGGAGTGCTTTTGATTTTTATGCTCGGCGTCGGGAGCTTGTCGGGAGTATCCTTTCCGCCGAGAAGACGAAGCTTGACATAGCGCTGATAACCGCTTACGTCCTCGTCGCCGTCTTCTTTCCACTCGCTGTTCTCAAACCAGCGCACACCCGCGTCAACAACCTCGTACTCACACCAAGGAGCAAGCAGCTGCTCGTATTCAAAGGCGGAATGCAGCGCCGCTATCAATCCCGAGGGAGCGTTGTTAAGCGCGGTTTTTTCAGCGTATATGATGTACATTACGCCCTCGCCCTTGCTGTAGAAGTTGTGCGCGACATTCGGCGAGAGACTTGTGCTTACATACTCGGGATGCTTAAAGGTTGTGCCCTTGGCGGCTCTGAGATTTTTCAGAGTGTTGTTCTCTCCCGCGATAAAGCGTGAAGCGTACGGCTCGGCTCCGCTGTAGAGAATAAGGCTGTCGGTAGCTTTATGGCGTTTGAGCTCGGTGTCGCAGGCGTGATTCAGAATTGAAATCATCGGCTCAAAGCCTTCGCCGAAATCACGCAGCGCCATATTGTAAAAATCTGTTCCTTTATTGTTTACGCCGAACATAGCGGTATAAAAGCTCTCGCTCTGATATGCCGACATAGCCGATTCATCGGTGAGCTCATCGAAAGCTTTGGACAGCTTTGAAATTTTATTGAGATAATTCTCTCTCCAGAGCTCGTAGGTTTTCGGTGTTATTCTGCGGTAATTGCTGTCGTCAAAGCCCGTGTATTTTACCCCGCTGTCGGTGGTTACCTTTACCTTGCATTTGAAGTAGGTTGTTCCGACGGCGGCGGTGACGTAAGTTGTTCCCTTTTTGAGTCCTGTTATTTTTCCGCTCTCAGAAACGGAAGCGATTTTGTCATTGTTGGAGGTATAAACGATGTCGTTCACGTCCGCGCCATTAACGATGAAGTTTGCTGTTCCTTTTCCCTTAAGAGTTACCGTTTTGATATTCTGAGTCGGCTTCTGGGTAAAAACTCCGATATTATGATTGTCGGCGTAGGTCTTAACGTCCTTTGATACGCTGCCGACAATATACATTCCATCCTTGAATTTAAGCGACTCATAGCCGTTGCTATAATCAACATAATATTCAAGAGCCTGCTCGCCAATTGTTTTTAAGCTTTCGGGAACAACGAGCTTGGTTACGGTATCGTTTAAGGCAAAGGCTCGGGGAGCGATTTTCTCTACCCCGTTAGGAACAGTAAATTCTTTTTCTACCGATTTTGGCACACAAAGTAGCGTCTTGCCGTCGGCTGAGTACAGAACACCGTCTGTCGCCTTGTACTTATTATCGGCGGAAAATTTTATTCCACTTCCCAAAAAGGCATTGGGGTTAAAAGTATTCAGCGAATCAGGGATTTTTACGGTGAGCCCTTCTTCTCCGAAGGCGTAGAACGCCAGCTTCCCGATTTCCTCCACAGAACCGAGGCTTAATTCGGACGCGGACTGAACCTCGGCAAAGGCATAATCGCCAATCGTCGTTACACTGTCGGAAATATTAACTTTTTGTAAGCCTGCTTTGAAAAACGCGTGGCTGTCGATTTTCTTCAGAGTATCGGGCATTTTGACCTTCGTAACAAGGTCAGCGCCCATAAACGCGTAGGGAGCAACTTCTTCCGTGCCGCTCGGGATTTCATAAATAAACTCGGGATTATCCCCGCTGTTTTCGGAATCATATCCATTTTCCTTCGGGTAATACACAAGGGTTTTATTATCTTTTGTATATATTACTCCTTCGACTGCAATATATCTCTCGTTTGTTTCTGTTACCGAGTACTTATCGGTAACAACTCCCGCGAAAGCGCCGTTCTCAAGCGTTAAATTATCGGGGAGCGTAATATCTTTGATGCTTGTATTATCAAAGGCGAGCGCGCCGACATTTGTGAGATTGTCCGAAAATGTCAGAGTATCAAGGGTATCAGAAAGCTCTGAAAAAGCTCCTTCTCCGATTGTGCTTCCGTTAAACTCCAGCGAGGATAAAGCGCATTTGGCGAACGCGTAGCTGCCAATTGAATCAAGGCTCTCGGGGAATCCGTCAATATCAAGCTTTGAGCATTTCGTGAAGGCGTAGGCTCCTATTTTTTTAAGGTTCTTCGGCAGGGATATATTTTGCAATCCCTCACAGCTGTAAAATAATCTGTCGGGAATAGTCGTTATTTTGTTGTTCATAATTACGTTTGACAAGCCGCTGAACGCGAAAGCGTATTCCCCTATACTTTCGAGATTTTTCGGGAAGCCGAAATAATTTAGGTTTTCATCAAAGAGAAACGCGCCGTCACCGATAGACTTAACGTTTTTACCGAGCGAAACAGAAGCAAGAGAAGTACAGTCTGAAAAGGCTCCCTTGCCTATGCTTTCCACAGCAGAGCTAAAGGTCGCTTTTTTAAGATGTGAGCACGCCTCAAAGGCATAATCGCCGATCTTCTCAAGCTCAACTTCACAGTTTATCGAAACAATATCGAGATTACCGCTGAACGCGCCGTCGCCTATAGCCGTTACGGTGCAGCCGTTCTCGAGCTGATCGGGAATGTTCAGATAGTTTTCGCTGCCTTTATATCCTGTTATAACAGCCTTATCATCTGTGATTTCAAAAACAAACCCGTTCTCGGTATACTTGCCGTTCACCGCGCTAGCTCCAATCGGTAACGCGGAGATAAAAACGGAAAGGATTATAAGAACCGATAACATAAGGGATATGATTTTCCTCATAAATACTCCACCTCGCAAGTAAATATATATTTATTATATATTTATACTATCCCTTTTTCAATACCTTTGCCTGACAATTTACGCGCCGCTTTCGACAAACAGCCCCCTTAAACTAAGGGGGCTGTTTACTAACGTTATTCTTCCTCGGGCAAATACGGGTACACATCGCCGTAGGCTTGGCGTTCTTCCTCGTTTTCGGGAGCCGCAGGAATCAGCCCCGTGCAGTCATAGGAGGAAGCGCTTGTACCGTATATATCATCTTCAAGGTCAATAGGATAATCCTCGTATTCGTCTTCAGCTTTAATGTTATAAATCTTCAAAAAATCACCTCACCAATATTATGGCGAGGTGATATTAATATATACTGTTTATCTGTCAAAAAATCTTACGTCCTGATATGTGCAGATATAGCGCATACTCTCGTGGTCTTTGCTGAACTTGTCGGGCATAAGCGTTGGGTTATACATATAAAGAATTCTGTGTTGAACCGCGTTTTTATCCATATCAAAAATATAGACCACGGCATCCTTGACTCTCTTTGTGGGAGTAGTAAGCTTGCCTGTATACTTATATGAGCTTATAACATCGCTCACACTTGTATAACCGTCAAAATACATCGCGTTCTTAACAGCCTGCGCAATCAGCGCCGCGCCCGTAAATCCGCCTGAGCCGAGTTCGCCCATACAGAGCTTTTCGAGAATCTCTCGGTCTTTATCCGAAAGCTCTATGTGTCCGCAGGAATAGGATGTGTCGGGATTATCAACCGCCACAAGATAGCCCGCGTTCCACTGGGTGTTGTAGTCCGCCTTGGTTTCGGCGGTAGCCGCTGTGGCGTAAACTTTTGAGCTTGAGCTTTTTTTAGAAGATTTTGAGGACGTTTTGCTCGAGCTTGATTTGCTCCTCGGGTCGCTCTTTTTGCTTGCCGAGGCGGTTGAGCTGTTTTTGGCGTTTTTCTTTTTGATTTCAACCTTTGAATCCGTAATCTTAACATCCGAGGATGTGCTCTTGGGCTTGGTTTCTTTGGTAGTTGTCTCCGCGGTTGTCGCGGTTGTCGCGGCAGTTGTCAAAATTTCGCCGTTTGATGTAGACGTAGCGCATCCTCGCGAAAAGGTAGGAATTATGATAAGAACAGCTACTGCCAGAACAATGATAGCTAATATTAAGTTTACCTTGTTTTCAAAAAAACTCTTCAAAAGTAAACACCTGTTTTCGATTACAACTGAGCGTGTTTGCTCTCGTTATCATTTAATCATACTGTCATATACCTTTTTAAAGGTGTCAATTACATATTGCGCCTCGTCGTCGGTGAGAGTCGAGTTCATAGGCAGAGTAAGCTGATTTTTGTGCATATTAAAGGCGTAGGGATAGTCCTTGATGTCAAAGCCCTTGTTCTTGTACGCCGAAAGCATAGGCAAAGGCTTAAAGTGAACGTTACACATTACGCCGTTGTCAGCCATACGATTGTAGAACTCGTTGCGGAACTCACTGTCCTTGCCGAGGAACCTGACAAAATAAAGGTGACCGCTGCTGCGGTGGTTGTCGCTCGTGTGCTGTAGCGTCTGGATGTCAAGGTTCTTAAAAGCCTCGTCATAGCGCCTGATAAGCTCATGACGACGGTTGAGTATACCCTCATAACGGTCAAGCTGAGCAAGACCTATAGCCGCCAGAACATCGGGCATATTACACTTATACTGAGTGTTAACAACGTCATACTCCCATGAAGCGCCCTGGTTTTTGGCGAGGGCGTCCTTGGTCTGACCGTGAAGCGACCAGAGCATATACTGCTTATAAATCTTGTCTTCGTTGATTCTGCCGCGGAGCCTGTGGACAGCCGCGCCGCCCTCGGCGGTAGTCATATTTTTAACCGCGTGGAAACTGAAGTTGCTGAAGTCGGCTATTTCGCCGCACATCTGTCCATGCCAGCGCGCGCCGAAAGAGTGCGCCGCGTCAGCCATAACAACTACGCGTCCGATAATTTCCTGCAAGGTGCCTTCTTTTGGGCGGAACTTATCGCGCTGGTTGCGCACCGCCTCATAGATACGGTCGTAATCGCACACAACGCCCGCTATATCAACGGGAATAATTACCTTTGTGTGCTCGTTTATTGCGGCTTCCATTTTATCGTAGTCCATCTCGTATGTGCCTGGCTTGCAGTCAATCATAACCGCCTTCGCGCCGACGTGATACACGATAGAGCAGGTAGCTGTATAGGTATAGGCGGGGAGGATTATTTCATCCCCTGGACCTACGCCCAGAATACGCAGTGTCATCTCGGCGCATGAGGTCTGTGAGGATAGGCAGACAGCCTGTCCTGTGTGACAATAATCGCCAATGCGTTTTTCAAGCTCCTTGGTTCTGGGGCCTGTTGTAATCCAACCCGATTTAAGGACTTCTGCAACCGCCTCAATCTCGTGCTCGCCGAGATCAGGAGGCGAAAACGGTATATTCATCATATCTTCTATTTCCCCTTAATTTGAAAAATAAAGAAATACACACTTTATTATACTACCATAATTTCAAAAAGTAAAGAGAAAGAATGCAGTTGTAAGCGTAATGTAATCTTTAAGACGCTTGTTCAAACTGGCTGTTATATAACTCGGCGTAAAAGCCGTTCTTTCTCAGCAGCTCGTCGTGAGTACCCTGTTCGACGATGTCGCCGTCACGCATAACGAGTATCATATCGGCGTCCTTGATGGTCGAAAGCCTGTGAGCGATGATAAAACTGGTTCTGCCCTTCATAAGGTTGTTCATCGCGCGCTGGATTCGGCTCTCTGTGCGTGTATCTACACTTGAGGTAGCCTCGTCAAGAATAAGAATAGGATTATCCGCGAGAATCGCGCGGGCAATTGTGAGCAACTGTTTTTGACCCTGGCTGACGTTGGACGCGTCCTCGTTGAGCACCATTTTATAGCCGTCGGGTAAGGTCCTGATAAACCTGTCGGCGTGCGCCGCCTTTGCCGCCGCGATAACCTCCTCGTCGGTAGCGTCAAGTCTGCCGTAGCGGATGTTCTCCATAATAGTTCCGTTAAACAGCCATGTGTCCTGCAAAACCATTCCGATAGCCTCTCTGAGCTCTCGGCGGTTAAAGTCTTTGATATTATGACCGTCAATTTTTATCGAGCCGTTGTTCAAGTCATAAAACCTCATAAGCAGCTTGACCATAGTGGTTTTGCCCGCGCCCGTAGGCCCGACAATCGCTATGCGCTGTCCCTGCTTAACCGAAGCGGAGAAGTCGTGAATAATAATCTTGTCTTCGTTATAACCGTATTTAACGTGCTCAAACTCAACGTTGCCCTTGACCGAGCTGATGTCAACAGGGTTTTCGACAGTCTGGTCTTCCTCTTCTTCGTCAAGAAACTCGAACACTCTCTCAGCCGCTGCCGCCATAGACTGCACCTGGTTTATAACCTGCGACATCTGCTGAATCGGCTGGGTAAAATTCTTTACATACTGCACGAACGCCTGAATATCACCGATAGATATAACGCCGTTTATCGCCAGTATTCCGCCCGCGAGCGCAACCGCCGCGTAGCCTAAGTTGCCGACAAACATTGTAATCGGCATCATCATACCCGAGAGAAACTGCGATTTCCATGCGCTTTTGTAGAGGATGTCGTTTGTTTTTTCAAACTCCTCGACTATCTCTTTTTCTTTATTGTTCGATTTTATAATAAGATGTCCGCTGTAGCTCTCCTCGACAATACCGTTAATCTCGCCGAGGTACTTCTGCTGATTTCTGAAATGCTTTTGCGAGACTTTTACAACCGCGCTGAGCAGCCCCGCCGTTATAGGCAGAATTACAAGCGCAATAAGCGTCATCAGCGGCGAAATCGAAAGCATCATAATCAGTATGCCAACTATGGTGCATATTGACGTTATAATCTGGGTAATGCTCTGGTTGAGCCCCATCCCGAGGGTATCGACGTCGTTTGTGATGCGCGAAAGCACCTCGCCGTAAGTGCGGCTCTCGAAATACTTGAGCGGCATACGGTTGATTTTTTCTGAAATCTCCTTGCGCATACGGTAGCAGATTTTTTGGGTGATGCCCGTCATAAGCCAGCCCTGCACAAACATAAACACCGCGCTGACAACATAGAGAGCCAACGCAATAAGCAGTATGTTCGCTATTGCGCCTATATCAATTACGCCAGTGCCCTGGATTTTTTTCATCAACCCTTGGGCGAGCTCGGTTGTCGCTTTGCCGAGAATCTTTGGACCTACAACCGCGAACACGGTGGACGCCGCCGCGCAAATCATAACCACAAGCACCGCGAATTTGTAACGACCGATGTATTTAATCAGGTTCTTAATTGATCCTTTAAAATCCTTTGCCTTCTCGACTGGCGCCATTTTGCCGCCGCCGTGAGGACCTCGTCTGCGTGGTTCAGCCATTATTCTCAGCCTCCTCTCCCAGTCCGAGCTCCTTTTCAGAAAGCTGGGATTTAGCGATTTCGAGGTATTCTTCACAAGAGGTGAGCAGCTCTTTGTGTGTTCCGTCGCCTACCACTCTGCCGTCGTCAAGCACGATTATGCGCTCAGCGTCAATTATTGTAGAAATTCTCTGGGCTACAATAATAACCGTGCTGTCCTTTACGCTGTCTGACAGCGCCTTTCTCAGCTCCTTGTCGGTTTTCATATCGAGCGCCGAGAAGCTGTCGTCAAAAATATATATCTTTGGGTTCTTGGCGATAGCGCGGGCGATTGAAAGCCTCTGCTTTTGTCCGCCAGACACGTTTGTGCCGCCCTGTGAAATCTCGCTGTTATATTTTTCGGGCTTCGCCTCGATAAACTCTGTTGCCTGAGCAATGCCCGCCGCGTTTTCAATCTCCTCATCGGTAGCGCTGTTGTTGCCGAAGCGCAGGTTGCTCGCGATTGTGCCGCTGAACAGTATGCCCTTCTGGGGCACATAACCAATTTCGTCACGCAGCGATTTCATCGTTATATCGCGAATATCCTTGCCGTCAATTGTAATTGAGCCCTCGGTAACATCATAAAGTCTTGGAATCAAGTTCACCAGCGTGCTTTTACCGCTGCCAGTGCTGCCGATAATCGCCGTGGTTTCGCCGGGCTTCGCCGTAAAGCTAATGTCGGTAAGCACGTTTTCTTCAGCGCCGGGGTACTTAAAGCCGACTTTATTAAACTCGACAATGCCGTTATGCGTATTGAGGTCATAGGCGTTTTGGGCATCGGTCAGGGATGATTCGGTTTTGACAACTTCGTCGATTCTGCCCGCGGCGACAACCGCTCTCGGGAGCAGAATTGACATCATCGTAAGCATCAGGAAGCTGATGATAATCTGCATCGAATATGTAATAAAGGCGGTCATTTCGCCGACCTGCATATTGCCATCGTTGATGTGCCCCGAAGCCACCCAGACAATGAGCACCGACACAATGTTCATCAAAAACGTCATAAGCGGCATCATAAAGGTCATAACGCGGTTGGTGAAAAGCGTTGTCTTTGTAAGCGCGACATTGGCGTCATCAAAGCGCTTTTCTTCTTCTTTTTCACGCGTAAAGGCGCGGATTACGGGAATACCTGTGAGGATTTCGCGCGACACAAGGTTGATTTTGTCCACAAGCGTTTGCATACGCTTGAACTTGGGCATAGCGATAAACACGAGGGTAAGCATCGAAACCATTATCGCGGCTACCGCCACAGCGATTACCCACGCCATTTCGGCGCCCGTGCTCGCGACTTTTATTACGCCGCCAATACCGATAATCGGCGCGTATAGCACCATTCTGAGCAATATAACAGACACGAACTGAATCTGCTGAATATCGTTTGTCGAACGGGTTATGAGTGAGGCGGTAGAGAACCTGTCAATCTCGGCGTTAGAAAAACTTATAACTTTCTTAAACACCTTTAAGCGCAGGTTTTTGCCAACACCGGCACCGACCTTCGCCGCGAAAAGTCCCGCGAAAACACCTGCCGCTGTGAGCACCAAAGCAATCACCAGCATCTTAAGCCCCGCCATCCAAAGATAACTCATCTGTTTGGCGTTAACATCCACACCCGCGAGCTTATCCATCTCAACCGCGTAGGCGATACCTGAGCTCATCATAATGTCTGTACCCATCGCGTCGAGTTCTTTTACAATCATTTCGCGCATATAGTTGAACATTTTGTCCGCGTTTGGGGAATTTTTCTTCATAGCGGCTACGAGCGGGCGCGCGTCTACACAGTCGACCTTGGTTACTTCGCCGTCCTCGTTTTCTTGTTCTATGGTTTTATGCTTAAGCGCTTTTATCGCCTCATCACCAATCGGTGTTTTTCCCATAAGCTCATTAAGACTGTCTACAGGCACTATAGACATCTGATAGTCCAGCATAATCGGGATAATCAGCTCATCATCAAGCTTGTTGAGCTCTTTGTTCTTTAACTGTTTGAGCGAATAGTATTTTCCGTCGGCAGTATAGGCGGATTCAAAGTCGCTCTGCTCCTCATCGGTCATAAAGAGCTTGGCGTACTCATACTCAACCATAGTGATTTTTTCGGGCAGAATATGCTCCACGCCGCTGTTCTGAATACCCGTGTCAATAATATTCGACGTGTATTGAGGCAGGGCGAGATCGCACCACGCCTGAATTATTAGCAGTAATATAATCAGAAGAACAGACTTCCAGTAGGGTAAAAAGTGTTTAAAAAGCTTTCCCATATCGTTCTCCTTTCAAATTAATGCCTTCCCCTTTTGGGGGAAGGTGGGCTTTTTACCGATAACTCGGTAAAAAGATCGGATGAGGGCATTTTGTTCCACCGTTTCCTAATTGTTGTTATTTTCAAATTTTGCAAATTTAAAAATAACCCCTCATCAGTCAGCCTACGGCTGACAGCTTCCCCCACAGGGGGAAGCCTTGTCTTATAATTTTACTGCTATATTTTAAACTGGTCAAGTGTTTTATGAAATTAAGGCTGTCACGATTTGTGACAGCCTTAAACATTTATACGCTTTTCTTCGTTTTATTATCCCCAACCGCTTTGGCGCTTTTTTTAATAAAATCCAAGGTGTTTTTATATGTGCTTCTGAGTGTGACAGTTTCAGTATCTATGACTGATAAGTCATCATCAGTAATGTCACCGTAAGATATGAATATTTCACAGATAGCGTCGCCTTTAATTGTGCCGTAAGTCAGCATATCCTTCTTCAACGCTTCGATAATTTTTGTTATATTCTCTTCTTTATCAAAGAGCTCGTCATTAAAATTATACTTAACGCCGTCTATTTTTATATTGTATTCGTCAACATCTTCATCGTCGTTGTAATCCGCCTCAAAATTCTCGTCACTTTCGTCTTCAGAATAATAATCAATAACCACCTCTTCCGCGTTTTTCGGGTCAATTAAAAACAGCGAGTTAGTATGTACCAGATATGTATCGGTACTTGTAAACATAATATCCCCGCTCTTTATCAGCCCGTAATTGCGATTAACTGTGGTACCGTCTTTGAGCTTATAGGTAAAAATCAATGGCGCGTAATCATAATACGAAAAATCAAGCACATTGTTGCCACCGAAGGATAGCTCGGCAATGGTGGGACTTTTCTTTTTTAAACACTTTATCGCGTCTTTTTGTCCAGCTATACATTCTTCAATCTGCTTTTTGTCGGTTATAATAAAATCAACGTTATTCTTATTGCCGATTTTTACCATATCATCGGTGACAAGGCTCACGCTTTCCACATCTTCTGCTTTTGGAACATAGCTTTCGTATCCGAACAAGCCCGTGTTGAGCACAAGCATCATTACTCCAAAGCACACTATAAGAATCGCATAGGGTATCATACCCTTGCCGAAGCCCTTAAAGCCCTTGGCGAAGATAATCTGAATCACAAAATACGCTGTGAACGAGCCGATGAGCATACCAGCTATAAAACCGATTTTGTCCGCGTGGAATGCGCTGAGAATCATTCCGAACAAGTACGCCATAACCATACCAGCGGCGGCGCTTACGAGCAGCTTTGTGATAATAAGCGGAGCCTTGAACGCGAAGTGCGACTGAGCGCACTCGGCTTTTCTGCGCGGCAACAGCACATAACACAATACAATAAACACCAGCGCGAAGCATCCCCAATAAATCGGGTTGATTGACGACATCGCCATATATGGCGACAGCGCGCAGGTAAAAAAATCGTTGAGGTCGGTTTTTACATAGCCTATTACGAAGCTCAGCGGCATAGCCTGAATCAAGAACGCCACAATCGGATACGCAAAATTGATAATGATATATGTGAGAACCTTATCTACGGTCTTGCCGCAGCAGATTGACAAGAATCCCATAAACACCGCGTTGACTACGATACCAGTAAATTTTTTAAGCATCATATACCATACGCTGATTTTTTCAGGAGTGTCCGCGCTTTCAAGAACTGTGCTCAAGCTGAGATAATTTCTTATGTCGCCGTTCATAATCGCCAAAAACACCATTATAATAAGCATCGGCACCGCCGACTGAACAATTATCGCAAGCAGCTTTGAGAAGAAAATTGTTCTTCGTGACGCAGGCAGCGCGCCGAACATATCAGTCTTGCGCTTGTCGTGCAGATAGCTGAACTCTTTTACCGAAAACACGAATGTAAACACAAAAGCCAGCATCTGGACGATAATAATCTCAAACATCGCCGCGCCTTCCCATACCTGGCTCCATTGTTTCGGCATCTGTCCACTTATTCCAAAGGCGAACACGCTGACCACAATACTAAAGAAGGTCAGAAGCGACAGGTAGATTATCATTGTAGTTCTGCCTGTGTACAGACTCCAGAGGAAAAACGAGCGTCCCTGCTTTAATTTATCAGAGAATGTTGTTGATGTCATATCCCGCACCCTCCATTTCGTTGATAAATACTTCTTCGAGCGTCAGCGGAAGCGTCTCCATAAACGCGGGCCTAAGCGCTTCGAGCTTCTGTGTAACCTGGTCCTTTTCGCCTCTTACTGTGATGCTGAAAAGGTTGCCGCGTCTGCTCATACTGATTATATGCAGTCCGTCAAATATGCTTTCGTCCACCTCGTTGGTAAACGCGAGCTGTACCTTTTGGATGCCGAGCTTTGATTCATCGAGCTCGCGCTCCATAATAACGCTGCCCTTATGCAGAATACCAACGTGGTCGCAAATATCCTCGAGCTCTCTGAGGTTATGTGACGCGATAACCGCCGTCATATTATTGTCTGTAACATTGGTAATAATCAAATTCTTTACCAACCTGCGGACAACAGGGTCAAGCCCGTCAAAAATCTCGTCAAGCAAAAGGTACTTCGGACGTGTTGATAGCGCCAAGATAAGCGCCGCCTGTCTCTGCATACCCTTTGACATACTTATTACGGGTTTTTTCGGGTCAACGGGAAACGATTGGCACAAAAACTTATAATATTCCTCATCCCAATTGGGATAAATCCCGCGATAAAGCAGGGCGGTATTCTCAATCGTGCTGTTGTTATAAAAGAACGGAAAATCGGGAACAAAAAAGCTCTTTGCTTTTACGCTAGGGTTTTCATATGTCGGCTCGCCGTCTATATCAGCCGAGCCGCCGTCGGGCTCAAATACGCCGCTGATTATTCTGAGCAGCGTGCTTTTTCCGGAGCCGTTAGAGCCAATCAGCCCGAAAACCGTACCCGAACCAATATTAAAACTTACTTCGTCCAGCGCCACAACGTCGCCGAATTTTTTGGTTACATTATTTATCAAAATCAATTCTCACACCCACCTTTCAACAATCTTTAAAATCTCATCTTTACTCGCTCCTGCGGATATTGATTTTTTGAGTTCTGCTTCAAACTCGTTAAGTGCGAGCTGTTTTTCTGCGTTTTGCGGACTCAAATCGGGAGAAACAAACGAGCCCTTGCCGACAGCCGAACAGATATAGCCGTCATTTTCGAGTAATTTATACGCTTTTGAAACCGTGTTCGGGTTCACCGAAAGCTCAGTCGCGATAGAACGAACAGGCGGCAACCTGTCGCCCTGCTTCAGCACTCCAGCGGAAATCAGACGCACTACATTATTATATAGCTGCTCATATATCGGCACACGTGAGGATATATCCAGACTGAACATATTTCTCCTCCTTAAGATTGTATTATAATAACTAGTACAATTAATATAATGTATTCTATTAAAATTGTCAATAGATAAAAGAAAAAAGGAGCCGAAGCTCCTTTTAAATAATACTATTAATATCTAAGTGAAACACCGTATTCAGTGGATTTCTTTAAATAGTCCTTGAACTTTTCAGCTTTAAAGAAATTCTTTTTATGGTGCTTGCCTCTGTCGTCGATGATAACCTGCTTAACACCAATAGGGTCTACACTTCTCGCACCCGATAAAGCAGCGCTTACAAAATACTCTTTTCCCGCGTCAGTTGTAACAACAGCATATGCTCTGTAGTATGAGGAGCTTTCGCGATAAATCGTGAAGTCCTTAATATCAACAGATTTACCCTCATAATAAATGTTGGCTAGTTTAATCTTTTCGTCCATTGTGTCCGCTCTTTTTTCAAGGGTTTCGTCTAAAAATAGTTCCTTGAGCCCTTTTTCCTCATCTAAAGCGGTAATAACCTTATCATAAAGAGGAGTAACCTTATTCACATCAGCGCTGAAAAATATACTCGCGCAAATAATAAAGATTAACATCACAGCGCAACAAATGCCGATAATAATTCTGCCCTTCATTTTTCCATCCCTTTCTTCGGATGATTTAAGTGATATAAATATTATATATCATTCATAATTTTTGTCAATATGTAAAAAGCACAGCTTTCGCTGTGCTAAACGATGTTTAATAACACCCTAAAAACTGAATAAAGAATTGGATAGTGGAGAAATAACTTTGAACCAAACAACTAAATAATTGTGGTCAAGCCCTCGACCTATTAGTACTGCCAAGCTAAATACGTCACCGCACTTACACACGC
>JAHLAX010000198.1 GCA_020625875.1 bacterium
GGACTTTTCTCATTGATGTTTCTTTCCGAGATGCTTCTTATTTCCACACTCATTTTGTTCGAATGCTATGTGTCAACTTTTATTATACAGGATCAGAATGCTTACGTTAGAACCGAGAGCCACAACGATCTCGGGCGGCAGCTCAATGCGCTCGACCGCCACATAATCGGAACCGGACAGCGCGGTCACGCGGATCTTTGCCATACGGTTGCCGTCCTCACTTCGGATGGTCACGGTCGCCGTGCCCTCTCCGTAGGAGCAGATCTCGGCATACTCGGTGAACACATATTCTCCGTCGCCGCAGTTGGTCACGCGCGCAACGCTCTCGTCGGTGCTCTCCCAAGTCCACGCCTTGTTATCGGCGTTCTAGGGGCCGACGGTGATATTCACGCGGCGGCTTGAATCGACAGGCATGGTGAGCTCGGTTCTGTCGGCAGTCACGTCGGTGACATGGATCGGCAGAGCTTCGACCGCAACACATACGCTGTCGGTATAGCCGCCGTCGGCGGTCGTCGCGGTGATGCTTGCAACACCTTCGCCTACACCCTTGACCAAGCCATTTTCATCGACGGTCGCAACGCTCGGATCGCTGCTTTCCCATGCGACCGCTTTGTTCTCGGCAGTGCTCGGATAAACGCCTGCTTCAAGCTGTACGGAGCCGCCGACATAGATTTTACTCTTAGGCGAGGACACGCTCACGCCGTAAACCGGATACGGCACATGGATCTCAACGCTCGACTGCACAAGCTTTGTACCGTTCCATATCTCGGCGGTCACGGTCGCGTCGCCGCTGCCCTCGGCGGTGAGCTTGCCGCTTTGATCAACGGTGATCACGTCGGGATTGCTGCTCGTCCAGATCACGGTCTTGTCAGTCGCGTTGGAGGGAGTGACGGTCGCGCTGAGTGTTGCGGTATCGCCTGCGTGCATGGTACGGCTTTCGTCGTCCGAGATCGCAACGCCCTCTGCGGCGACAAAATCCGCCACAACATGAACCTTGCAGAAGTCCGCGTCCGCTCTGCCGTTAGAGAACATATAGACAAAGGCATCTCCGGGCGCAACGCCGGTGATCATCATCGGCTCGGCGTTGAGGTCGCTGATCGTGCCGGTGTTCGCAACAGCGGCGACAGACGTATTGTCGGAATACCAGAAGCCGGAGAGCTCAGATGCATAGCCCGGGGTCACCGAACCGCGGATGGCGGCGGTCTGACCCACGCCGACGGTGATCTCGCGCGGAAGCACGCCAATCTTCTCCACATCGACAGCGTTTGAGGTTATCGCAACGCCGATGACCGCCTTTTTGCCGCCGCAGGAGGCGGTAACGGTCGCATTGCCGACCTTGAGAGCGGTCACGGTGCCGTCGGGGCTGACCTTGATATTATCATTAGAAGCCTTCCATGTGACCTCCTGCTTTGCCGCGTCGGACGGAGAGACAACAGCGGTGAGCTTTTTGCTCTCGCCGCCCTTTATGCTGATATTCGCGCCGTCGGCGATTTCTATGCTCTGCACACTTCGCTCGGGGCAGAGA
>JAHLAX010000020.1 GCA_020625875.1 bacterium
CTCGGGAGCGCCCTGCTCCTCGTCGTATTCCCAACCGCAAACGTCGCAAACATATTTCATATGTTGTTATCTCCTTTCTTAAGTTTGTGTTTTGTTATATCTTCTGCCTCTTTCGAGGGAAATTTTTTGTTCTCAGTATTCAGTAGTCAGTTCTCAGTTATTCGTCAACAAGCAAAAGAACATATAATAACAATACTTCTCTCGGGAAAAGCTTTATTATTTCTGTTATAATTCTTTATAGCGAGAAAAACTGATTACTGATTACTAACAACTGACTACTGCTCTGCTATAACTTCAACTTCGACCAGAACATTCTTTGGCAGCTGCTTTACGGCCACGCAGGAACGCGCGGGTTTGCCTGTAAAATATTTGCCGTAAACCTCGTTGAACGCGGCGAAGTCGCTCATCTCGGCGAGGAAACACACCGTCTTGACAGCCTTATCAAGCGATGAGCCCGCGGCTTCAAGCACGTTCTTTAAGTTTGTGCATACCTGCTCGGTCTGAGCCTCAATTGTAGTCGCCTCAACCTCGCCTGTGGCGGGGTTAATCGCAATCTGTCCTGATGTAAATACAAGTCCGTTTACTTTGACTGCCTGACTGTACGGACCTATAGCGTCAGGCGCGTTTTTGGTGTATATCTTTTCCATATTAATCTCCTTTTAAAACAATTACGAATTGCGCATTGAGAATTGTGAATTCATACCAGCCTGAATCCTGCTTTTCTAAGCGAGTTTGAAATCTCTTTAACGTGGTCAAAGTTCTTTGTCTCAAGCACAATACGCAGGATACAGTCGGTGATTTCGCCCTCGCTGGCTCTCTCGTGGTGGATGCTGATAACGTTGCCGCCGTGCTCCGCGATAATCTGTGATACACCGAGGAGCTGACCAGGTTTGTCGTCAAGCTGAATCACGAGCGTCTGCTGTCTGCCCGAGGTGATAAGACCGCGCTTGATTACACGGTTGAGAATCGTAACGTCAATATTACCGCCCGAAACAACACAGACTACCTTCTTTCCCTTTACGGGAACTTTATTGAACATAACAGCCGCAAGAGGAGCGGCGCCCGCGCCCTCGGCTACCATCTTCTGCTTTTCAATAAGCGTGAGAATCGCTGTAGAAATCTCGTCATCAGACACCGTCACAACGTCGTCGACATATTTTTTTACATACTCATATGTGAGGTCGCCCGGCTCCTTGACCTGAATACCGTCGGCGATTGTGCTCGCTCTGTCGAGAGTGACAATCTTGTCTTCTTTGAGTGATTTGACCATCGAAGCCGCGCCCTCAGCCTGAACACCGTAGACCTTAACATTTGGATTAAGATGCTTTATCGCGCACGCTACACCCGAAATCAGTCCGCCGCCGCCGATAGCGCAGATTACGGCGTCAACGTCGTTCATCTCGTTCATAATCTCGAGACCAATTGTGCCCTGTCCCGCGATGACATTCTCATCATTAAACGGATGAATAAAAGTATAGTTATGCTCGTCACGCAGGCGGCACGCCTCTTTATACGCGTCATCATACACACCGGGCACCATACAAACCTCAGCGCCGAAGCCCTTAGTAGCCTCAACCTTTGAAATAGGAGCGCCGTCGGGCAGGCAAATGAGCGATTTTATTCCGTATTTTGTAGCCGCAAGCGCCACGCCCTGAGCGTGGTTGCCAGCAGAACAGGCGATAACACCGCGCTTTTTTTCTTCATCTGAGAGCTGCGATATTTTGTAGCCCGAACCTCTGAGCTTAAACGAACCTGTGAGCTGTAAACACTCGGGCTTTAAGTATAGCTCGCAGTCCGCGTCTATAGCGGAAGCTCTGACGATTGTAGTCGGGTGGATTACGTCCTTTAGTACTTTGGACGCGTGATAAATCTTGTCAAGTGTTAACATATTCATCGACCTTTCATATACCCGATTATTATAGTACACTTTATAAAAATAATCAAGTTATATTTACGGGATAGATATTTTGTGGTAGAATGAATACAAATGAGAATTGAGAAATGAGAAATGAGAATGAATATTGATAAGTGTCCGCTGTATAAAAAGTGCGGCGGATGTCAGCTTCAAAACTTAACATACGAACAACAGCTTGAATTCAAAATGAAGAAGGTTGTAAAGCTGCTCGGCAGATTTCATTATGTTGAAAGAATCATCGGAATGGACAACCCCTATCATTACCGCAACAAGGTTCAGGCAGCTTTCGGTCGTGACAACAAGGGCAATATAATCTCGGGCGTTTACCAAAGCTCTACTCACAGGATTGTACCTGTTGACAGTTGCTTAATTGAGGACGAAAAGGCTGACGAGATTATCGTTACTATCCGAAAGCTAATAAAAAGCTTTAAACTAAAACCCTTTGATGATAACAAAATGGTCGGTTTTCTTCGTCACGTTCTGGTTAAGCGCGGGTTTTCGAGCGGAGAGATTATGGTTGTGCTCGTTACGGGCGTTGAAGAATTCAAGTCGAAACGCAGTTTTATTAACGCACTTTTACAAAGGCATCCCGAGATTACAACAATTGTGCAGAATATCAACAACCGCCATACGAGCTTAGTGCTCGGTGAAAAGAGCATTGTGCTCTACGGCGACGGCGTAATAAAGGAGCAGCTCTGCGGCTATACTTTTACTATATCACCGAAGGCTTTTTACCAGATCAACCCGATTCAGACCGAGGTACTTTACTCAAAGGCTATGGAATTCGCGCAGATTGGTAAAAAGGATATTGTTATTGACGCATACTGCGGCACAGGCACAATCGGCATTATCGCGAGCAAGTACGCGGGGCACGTCTATGGCGTTGAGCTAAATAAAGACGCGGTCAAAGACGCGCGTAAAAACGCGAAGCTCAACAACATTGAGAACATCGACTTTGTCTGCGCCGACGCGGGAAAATATATGGTTAATCTCGCCGAGGAAAAGCTCAAAGCCGATGTGGTGATAATGGACCCGCCGAGAGCGGGCAGCGACATAAACTTTTTGAAATCTGTCGTTAAGCTCAGCCCTAAAAAGGTTGTGTATATCTCGTGCAATCCCGAAACTTTGGCTAGAGATTTGATGTTTCTCTCAAAAAACAAGTACAAAGTAAGAAAAATCCAACCCGTAGATATGTTCCCTCATACGGAGCATATAGAATGTGTGGTATTATTAACAAAATAAAACGGAGATATTAAATGAGCACTTTTAAGAATATTGAAGAAGCCAGAGATTTTTATAAGACGGACAACTTCGCTATGAACAGCGGGGTTTATATTGAGAAACTGGAAGGAAACCATTGCGTATGCAGTATGGAAATTACCGAAAAACACATAAACGGCTTCGGACAAGTTATGGGCGGAGCGATTTTCACGCTTGCCGATTTAGCGTTTTCGGCTGCAGTCAACAACGCGTATTTACCGACTGTATCGCTTCACACAAGCATACACTTTCTAAGCACGGTTAAGGGTAAGAAACTGTTTGCCGAAACAAAGTGCGTTAAGGACGGAAAGACTACTGTTGTTTATAATATTGATGTAACTGACGACACTGGCAGACTTGTGGCGCAGTTGGTCTGTACAGGACATAAGTTTGAGAATAAAAAACAATTTGATTTGAAAGATTTTTTTAATAATGAAAAGTAAGATTAAGGTTGTTTTTATTGACATTGACAACACTATACTTAGCTTTGACGAGTATGTGAAGGTCGCTATGCGCGAGGGCTTTGAAAAGTTCGGGCTCAGGGAATATGAAAAGTGGATGTTCGGAATTTTTCTTTCGGTCAACTCTCAGCTTTGGCGAGCAATCGAAAAGAAAGAACTCAATCTTGAAGGGCTAAGACAAGTTAGATGGAAGCTGATTTTCGATAAGCTTGACATTGATTTTGACGCCGTTGTGTTTGAGGATTATTTCAGGGAATGTCTGCGTGAAAGCGCGATTCCCGTTGACGGTGCTTATGAAATGCTCGACTATCTAAGCGGTAAATACACGCTCTGCGCCGCGAGCAACGGACCGTCAAACCAACAGATACACAGGCTCGCTATCGGCAATATGCTAGACTGCTTTGAGGCTGTTTATGTGTCTGAGGATATGGGCGCGTCAAAGCCTAGTGAAAAGTTTTTTGAACGCGCGTTTATAGATTTATCGGACAGGCTCGGAGAAGAAATCAAACCCGAAGAATCGCTTATTATCGGCGACTCAATCACAGCGGATATGGTTGGCGGCGCTCAGTTCGGGATGAAGACCTGCTGGTACAACCGCCATAAAGCGCAGCCGCCCAAGAAGGTTGACCTAGACTATATTGTCACAAGTCTGCACGAAGTTAAAAAAATACTATAAAAAGGGCGACTCAAAAATGTTTTTTGAGTCGCCCCTATTGTCATTCTGAGGAACAAAGTGACGAAGAATCTTATATATCAAACTATTTAAGATTCTTCGCTAACGCTCAGAATGACAGCGGGGCTGGCTTGAAAGCCAGCCCCTAAAACAATATAAATTTATTAATTATTCCTTGGTTTCAGCTTCAGCAGCTTCCTCAGCGGGAGCTTCTTCCTTAGCTTCTTCTTTAACTTCCTCTACAGCGGGCTCTTCTGTCTTTTCTTCAACAGCGGGAGCTTCCTCAACTACAGGAGCTTCCTCAACCGCAGGAGCGGACTCCTCAACGGGAGTCTCGGTTGAAGCTACAACCTCATCCTCTGTGGAAGCAACAACCTCTTCCTCAGCCTCTGCCTTGGGTTCCTCAGCGGGAGCTTCCTCTACGGGGAGCAGAGCGCGGATTGAAAGGCTTACACGCTTCTTGTCAAAGTCGATAGCGATAATCTTAGCCTTTACAACGTCGCCGATTTTGAGAACGTCCTCGGGCTTCTCGATGCGCTTGTTGGCAATTTGAGAAATATGGATAAGACCGTCGATACCGGGAATAACGTTAGCAAATGCGCCGAATGTTGTGAGACCAACGATTGTTGCGTCAACAACTGTGTCAATCGGGAAGTCACGGCGGAGAATCTCCCACGGATTAGCGTCGGGATCCTTATAGCCGAGAGAAATCTTCTTTGTTTCCTCGTTAATATCCTTAACGTATACGTCTACCTTATCGCCTACGCTGACAACCTCAGCGGGGTTCTTGATATGTGTCCAGCTTAATTCGGAAATATGAATCATACCGAATACTCCGCCCAAATCTACGAAAGCGCCATAGCTTGTGAGGGACTTAACTGTACCTGTGTAATGCTTGCCAACCTCGCAGGTCTCCCAGAACTCAGCTCTCTGAGCGGCTCTCTGCTCTTTAAGCAGAGCGCGGATAGAACCGACGATTCTTCTCATTCTGCCTCTCTGAGAAGCTTCTAAAAGCTTGAACTGAACTTCCTTACCTACTAAATCCTCAAGGCTGTCGTCGCGTGAAGCTGTAGCCTGAGAAGCAGGAATGAATACACGGTTGTCTTTATAGATTACGATAACGCCGCCCTTAACAACGTTAGCAACGTTACCTGTGAGAAC
>JAHLAX010000200.1 GCA_020625875.1 bacterium
AACTACCGCAAACAATATGCAGAACTGGCCGATTGGCGACTTATGTAAGAAGTTAGCCATTCAAAATGCCCTCACTTACTTTTGTAACTGTAAAATCGTAGTCGGTAAAATCAAGGCCACTGTTATTCTTCATGGCTAATGTACCCTGTGCCGTTTGCACATCGTTTATTCGTCCATGTTCAATAATTGCGCCCGAAGCATAAAGATAAATCGCGCCCGTTCTACAGTCATAACCCTTTACGCCAGTAACAGAGCAGTTATGTATCAACCCTGGGGTATAGCCTCCGTCATAACTTCCGTCATAAACCATAACTACAGCGTCAGAGCCTATGTTACTGCTATTGTTAGCGTCCTTATCGCTAACATTTGAGACAGAGCAATCATGTATTCCATAGTCTCCACAAATAAATATAACCACATGAAAAGCAGTTTTTACATGCACATTATGCACATGAATGCTGTATGTATCTTCTCCAAACTTACGATAGTCGTAGTCAAAAGGACAAGTAGGATGTATAACTTCTAACGGCCTTTTTTCCAAACGACTTAGCCCAGAATTTGAAATAGCAACAGCATCGTCACAAAGAGTTCCACTAATATTATAAATATCTATGTCGTGAGAACCGAACTCCGCATCAATACCATCACCGTTATTTCTTGGGATACTGGTGCCATATTGCACATCATCGGTGTTATCAAATATAATGTCGTGAACATTTCCATAGCTACAACCAGACAAACAAATGTTCCAAGCCAAATGTTTTTTAATTGTAAATCCATGAATTGAAAAGTTAGATACTCCAGCAAACATGATAGTGTGACCATGCCATCCCGTATTGGTAACGCCAGAATTACTGGCTGTAGCGTTCTCACACATCAGCAAACTTGCGTCACTCTCTCCAACAATTTCTAAGTTAGATACAGGGCTCATATCACGCTTATTAAGTGCATATCCTCTTGGATTATCTGGGTCTAAAACAATATTACCAGAACGGAAGATATTATCTACGGTGTTATCTGCCATTTGTACGGTGCATCCGTGCATACGAACACGGGTATTGTTTGGTAACACAATCGCTTGTGTGATAAGATATGTTGAAGTATCGCCAAGATATAGTTCAAATCCGCCGCCAGCGTTAATTATAAATTCGTTAGCTGCGATTACTTTCTCGGCCATCGTATCTCCGCCAAAGTCTTCGGGCTTTACGATAGGAAGAACACGACCATTTAGTGATGTAGTCTGCGTTGTACCTATAAGTTCCTCTAAGGGCATACCTTTTTTATCATCAATACAATATGTCTTGGATTGTACTGGGTAGTCAAATCTTAATGTTTCCATTTCATTCTGTTATTGTTCCATTGTTTCCTGTATTACTTATAAAAACTTTTGTAACTAAGTCACAAAATCCATATACTCCACCTTTTACAGCAGGTCTGAAATCATGCAGCACAACACCGTTTCTTTTTAGCTTGAAATAATAAATTTCAATACTATTAAACTTATGAGCACTATCTGGACTAAGAATGTGAATATCTCCGCTTTCTTGTATGCTATCTTTTATTCTTGAAAAGGTAGTTGGTGTTAGTGTAACGCCATTTCTGAGTACTTTGTCAAAAAAGAACTCGTCAATTACAACACTATTAACATGTATTGACGAATTATAATAGATAAAGCTACCTTTTGTTATGGCATTATAATTATCGCTATCTCCCAAAAGCTCAACCGCTATTCTTGAAGTATTCCTTTCGTAATAAGCGCAGCTATATGTATTACTATCACCCCAAAGTATTGGTGCGTTAACTGATACTCCTATAACCTTATATTTCATTTCAACAGAATCTCCTGTTTCAGAAATCTTACAGCCAGTATTAACTGTTGGATT
>JAHLAX010000096.1 GCA_020625875.1 bacterium
AGAACCAACCGCGTTCGACAACGCTGATTTGTCTGACGTGGTGTTCCGTGTTGACCATGATGGGCCTGTGTATGCTCGTTCATCTGCGGGAACGGTCAGCGTTTGGGCGGATGAACATGGGCTTGCACAACGTACAGACTTGAGTAAAACGCAAAGAGCAAGGGGGTTGTTCGATGATATTGAGGCGGGAAACTACCCACAAATGTCCTTTGCTTTTACGGTTGCCGAGGAGCATTTTGACAAGGCAACACATACAAGGGTTATTGATAGGATAGCGAAGGTGTTTGACGTCAGCGCCGTCAGCTTTCCGGCTAACCCTACTACGGAGTTAAGCATTGCTACCCGTGACTACTTCAACGGAGTGATTGAAGCAGAGAAAGCGGAGAGACTGGAGCGGGAAGCACTGGAACTGGAACGCCGCAAACTGGCCGTTAGAGCTAAATTGTTAGGAGGGAAAACCGAATGACAAAAGACGAAATCATGACGCTTGACATGGAGCAGATTGAGGCTCGCTCCCAGGAACTGGCTGCCGTGATCGATGGTGCGGACCGTGAGCAGTTTGATGCCATCGAGGAAGAGGTCAGAAGCCTTGAGGAACGGAGAGCGGAGATCCTCGCAGAGATCGAGCAGAGAAAAAAGGACGTTGCCGAAGTCGTGAAGGGCGTTGGCGATGTTATCGAGAAAACCGAAGAAAGGAAACACAGTAACATGGAAATCAGAAATACTCCTGAATATGTGAATGCTTTTGCAGAGTACATCAAGAGCGGAAAAGACACCGAATGCCGTGCCCTGCTGACTGAAAACGTATCCGGAACCGTTCCTGTCCCGGAACTGGTTTATGACATCGTAAAGACCGCATGGGAGAGAGAAGGCATCATGAGCCTTGTCAGAAAGTCCTATCTGCGCGGCAATCTGAAGGTCGGCTTTGAAATCAGCGGCGACGAAGCAATCGCCCACACTGAAGGTGCAGCCGCGATCAGCCCTGAAAACCTTGTCCTTGGTGTGGTCAACATCGTTCCCGCATCCATCAAGAAGGCTGTGCAGATCTCTGACGAGGTCTATGACCTGCGCGGCGAGGCATTCCTCCAGTACATCTACGACGAACTGACTTACAGAATCGCCAAGAAGGCAGCGGACACCCTCATCGCCAAGATCGAGGCATGCGGAACCGTTTCCACCACCACCTGTCCGGGAGTGCCGAAAGTCTCGGCTTCCAGCATCGCAGTCGGCACTGTTGCGGCTGCTATGGCACAGCTGTCCGACGAGGCTGCGAACCCTGTCGTGATGATGAACAAGGCATCCTGGGGAGCATTCAAGGCGGCGCAGTATGCGAACCAGTTCAACGTCGATCCGTTTGAGGGCCTGCCCGTAGTTTTCAACAACACCATTAAGGCCTTCAGTGCGGCTTCTACTGGAAATACCTATGCCATCGTTGGCGACCTTGGTCATGGCGCAATCGCTAACTTCCCTGACGGTGACGGCATTTCCTTCAAGTTCGACGACCTGACCCTGAAGAAACAGGATCTGATCGAGGTCTTTGGCAGACAGTACGTCGGACTGGGTGTCGTAGCACCGAACGCATTCGTTAAGATCACGAAATAAAAGGGATGATCGGAGGTAGGCAGTCATGAAAATCCTAATAGCGGTTCCGTGCATGGACCAAGTTCCCGCAGTGTTTGCACACTCACTTGCAGCACTTAACAAGGTCGGGGAATGTTCGGTGAAATTTAATATCGGGTCGTTGATCTATCACAGCAGAAACCAACTGGCTACGAGCGGCATCGAAAACGGTGCGGATTATATATTTTGGCTGGATTCAGATATGGTTTTCGACCCGAATACCCTCAAGTATATGCTGAAGGTGATGGACGAGCATCCCGAGGTTGACGTGCTGACGGGGTTATATTTCAGACGAACCCCGCCATTCTCTCCTGTTTTATTCGACAAACTTGAGATGCATGATGACATCACTGAATGGTCAGAGTTCGACACGATCCCGGACGAACTGTTTGAGGTCGGCGGGTGCGGGTTCGGGTGCGTACTGGCGCGGACGGACATTTTCATCGATGTCCACACAAAGTTCGGCAACATGTTCGCACCGCTTGGGAACACGGGCGAGGATTTGGCGTTCTGCTGGCGGGCAAGACAGTGCGGATTCCGCATTTTCTGTGACCCAAAAATCCAGTTAGGACATGCCG
>JAHLAX010000202.1 GCA_020625875.1 bacterium
ATATTATATTTATATCATCTATTTTAATATGACAGATATAGATTATAGTAAGAAATATTGGCAATATGCAGATGGTGTCATAAACAACAAAATAACAACAGGAAAGTATATAAAGTTAGCATGTGAGCGAATGATTGATTGGTCAAAACGAGACGATATCTATTTTGATTATGCAGATGTCGATAAGAAAATACGTTTTGTACAGAAAATGAAACATTCAGAAGGTAAGCATGCAGGTCAGAACTTTATATTGTTAGACTATCAGCAATGGATATATGCAAATATTTTCGGTTGGAAATATATAGACACAAATAAACGTGTAACTAAAAATGTATTGTTGTTATTGTCACGTAAAGCAGGCAAAACGTTTTTAGGTGCAAGTTTAGCATTAACAGTTGCTATCTGTGATGGTCAGTCATCTCCAGAAATTGACTTTATTGCCAATTCAGCACAACAGGCAAGTATAGCATTCAGACATTGTTCTGACCAAGCAAAATCAATAGATCCCAAAGAAAAGATATTTAAAAGATTCAGACATAACATAATGTCTCCAGTAAATGGTGCAAGAATAAATGTGTTGTCTTCAGATACTTCTAAACTTGATGGTCTTGGTGCAGCAATGTTCTTACAAGATGAAGGTCATGAAGCAAAGACATTTGAGGTTTGGAATATCTTAAAGACTTCTCAGGGTGCGATAGAGAATCCGTTAGCAGTTGGAATATCTACCTGTGGATTTCATATAGGTGAGACATATCCTTTGTATAATCAATGGTCCTATTGCACCAGAATACTTAATAACATAATTGAAGACGATACTTGGTTTTCTGCATTATATCAATTAGATGAAGATGATGATTGGAAAGATGAGAATGTTTGGATAAAAGCAAATCCTTCAATAGGTCAGACTGTAGGAATAGACTATATGAGAGATCAAATTAGGTCAGCAATCAATACACCAGCAAATGAAGTATCAATTAAGACAAAGAATTTGAACATGTGGTGTCAGTCTCAAGAAGTTTGGATTCCTCGTGACTATATACAGACTTGCATGGAGCATGTTGACCTTTCAGATTATGTCAATGAGATTATGTTTGGTGGAATAGACCTATCAACAGTAAACGACTTGACTGCAATTGCTTATTGTATTCCACCTAATGAGACAAGAGAGCATATCCCAGATAAGTTCATATTTGGAGCAAAGATATACATTCCTGAAGAAGCATTAGAAGTCAATGCTAATAAAGAATATTATAAAGAATGGATTAGACGTGGTTATGCTATTAAGACACCTGGTAATGTAGTAGACTATAACTTCATACTTAAAGACTTATTGAACTTAAATAAGCAGATTCCATTTACTGATATTGCATATGACACATACAATGCTACTCAGTTTGTCATTAATGCAGAGAATGAAGGTCTTCCAATGGCAGCATATAGTCAGTCATTAGCAAACTTCAACAAGCCATCAAAATTCATTCAGATGCTTATATTGTCAGGCAAATGCATAATAGATAGCAATCCTGTAATAGATTGGATGTTTTCAAATTGTGAGCTTATGATTGTTCATAATGAGAACATTAAGCCAGGTAAAGCTATTGGTGATATGAATGCTAAGATAGTCGGTGTCATATCTATTATAGAATCATTGG
>JAHLAX010000151.1 GCA_020625875.1 bacterium
AAGCCTCCTTCTAAAGTCTTTTCAAGAACTTGGGCAAACGTGGTCTTAATCTGGCCCAGCTCCATCTCAATCACAGAATCCGTGAGTACATTGTAGGTCAGACTCACAATTTCCACGTTTTCGCTGACGATGCCAAGCGCGACATAGTAGATGTTCACATAGTCACCCAGCAGGCACTCCTCAAGGCCTGCGTACTCAGCCGAATCCGCGAACTTGACAGTAATGTTGTCGGTCGCTTTCCATGTCGAGTTTTTGGACATCCAATCAAGCGCGGCCTGCCGCAGTTCTTCTGCGGTCGGTTGCGTCTGGAACTGCTGGGAGAAATCGACCGCCGCCGCTCTGGTGTCTGCCGCTCCGAAGAAGTACGGCTGGCCGTCAGGCGTTTCCATCTGGCTGGTCGCGCTCTCCCATTCGGCGTAATTTACCTCGCAGTAGGGAGAATGCGCTACATTTCCGAAGACGATGGTGGAGCCGACCCAAAACGGGTAGACGATGGAAACGAGATCCGTCATGTCACGTTCCCGTGTCACATCCGTCATGTTCTTGCCGTAGCGGATTTGTACGCCCTTGTTGGAGCCGCGCTTGCGATAGAATCTCACATACCAGCCGTTCCACATGAACTCACCCGGCCAGATTTTATAGAGGGCCTCCGTTCCCGTAACTGGGTCATCGAGCCTGTGGCCGTTGAGGAACGCATCACGAACGCTGACATAACCGTTATAGACCGCAAACACTCCGGGTTTCTCCGTGTAGCCGCTTGCGTCCAAAAAGCTGAACTGTCCAAGCGGTGTCTGAGCGGTCAGCGGGATAAGCTGAAACACAGCGTTCGGGATTGCACCGGCAAGGTATGTCACGCCATCGCCGCAAATCACGTTCGACAAACGATAGCTGATATGATGAGCGTAGAAGGTTACGATGCCGTTGATCGGGGCCGTGTACTTGTAAATATCGAACGGCTGAACATCGCGGTTGTGGTCATGCGTGGCACAGATAATGCCGCCGTAGGTGACCATGCGCTGGAACAGCTTGCCAGAAATGGGGTATTGCATCTCCAGCTCATATTCACCGTTGATAATTTCCTTGACGGTGCAGGAAATGGCCTCTTCCAGCCTGCCAAGGCCGTTTGTTGTGAAGTCTGTTGCAAAATGATCGAATAAGACAGGAATCATAACTCAAACCACCTCGGCTTTACTTCAAGTGCGACCGTCCCCGCGTCCACGGTTGTGCCGTCCTCGATGACGGGGAACTCATAGTCAGAGAACGAAACGAAGCGGTTTGCGTTCACTCCCGCCGCGTCATAGCAAGACATGAGCCTGTTGTCGATGTAGATCGGGCCGGTCAGAGTGTTGTCTGCGATAGTGATTGTCTGATCTCCGACCGCGAACGAGCCTGTGCCCGTTACGGCAATCAGCGGTTCGGAGAACGAATAAGCGGGAGCATCGACATTTTTCGTTTCGCCGATTGCCAGAGCGAAAGCGTCCTCTTCGTCCAAATGGTAGCGTTGAGGCTTGCAGTTGAACGGAATCTCACACGTGCCTGCTCTCAGGTTTGGGAGCGTTTCAAACTCAATCGGCCCTGCAAACGCCGCCAGCCGGTAATGGATGGGGTCATAGGTATCTGACAGCACCGCGTATCCCTTGACGGAGAACAGCCAGGCGCGAAGCTTCGCCGCCATCTCCGAATAGCTGCGCGGGATGCCGCTGTCATCGAACGGGGAAATAAACGCAGGGTAGGTTATGACAT
>JAHLAX010000021.1 GCA_020625875.1 bacterium
CACCGCGCAGACTTACGTCCACGCGGTATTATTCTTTTAAAGTCTCCCAATCGTTTTGTTCCCTTCTCCAAAGTATCTTTATGAGAAGTAGCCTGTGGACTGTTTTCCCGCCGTAGCGTTAACCGAACTTTTCCACTATAGAGGTGGTAACAGGCGTGGTAGTGCTTTTACTATAGATGAACCAATCCCCATCTCCACCACCTAGAACTCAGCAGAGAGAATTGAAAGGCAATCTCTTTCCATTATTTGTGCGTTGAAAAAGCTCTGTGTCGGCGTTATTATAATAACAGCGTTAACGCATATTATATACGGAGGTTTTTAATGAAAAATATAATTAAAATAATAGCTGTCGTTATGGCGGCTCTCACCATAACCGCGGCATCATCTATGATAGTGGGCGCCGCTGAGAAGAAATGCAGCGTACAGATTAAGGTGATTGGCTGTAAGGGTTCAGATTGCGACAATATAGCAAGAATTCTGAATAAGATTTGTAAAGACAACAAATGCTCTTTTACAAACAAAAAGCTGAACGGCTATTGTCCCGATGGAAACTGCAGCACAAAAAAGCCTGTAACCACCGCAAAGCCTGCCGCTTCCACAACATCCGCTCCTCAATCCTCGGAGTTCAATACAGCTTATGAGGCGGAGGTTCTCAGATTAGTAAATATCGAAAGAAATAAAAACGGTCTTTCTTCACTCAATAAAGACAGCGGCGCGACAAACGTCGCTCACCTAAGAGCTAAAGAGATTGTAAAGTCGTTCTCTCACACAAGACCTGACGGCAGCTCGTGCTTTACCGCCGCGAAGGAACTCGATGTTACATACCGCACGGCAGGTGAAAACATCGCCTACGGTTATTCCACGCCCGAGCAGGTTGTAAAAGGATGGATGAACTCGGAAGGTCACAGAAAAAATATTCTTTCCGCGTCTTTTACAAAGATAGGTATCGGATGCTACAAGAGCGGCAACATACTTTATTGGCCACAGTTTTTTATTGGATAATTTGATACTAGATAAACAACCCTCTTTCGGTTTGAAAGAGGGATTTTTATCATCTTACATTTCGCTCAAAGTAAGCCAGGTAAACCAGCCGTTATCCTCCTGGTATGAACCGAGAGCAAATGACTTTGTCTCGGATTTGCCGTTGTAATAGTTGACTGTAACGTCGATAGTCGCTTTATTTATAACAGCTTTCAGTATCTTGTACAAGCAGCTGTCTTTTTTCAATCTGTCCGTGTTCCCTATTCCAACAGTATAATTGTTCTCGTTTTCTTCAATTTCATTAATAATCTTTAGATACTTGGCAACGTTATTGTCTTTGGTCTGAACACTCTCGACAGTAAGCTCAATTACATAATCGAGATCAATTACCCTGTTTTTATCGGTGTTGTTATACGTAAAGCTGTCGCAAACAAAATCAGCAAAAAAGCCTGAATAAGAAGCGCCCGTAAGTTGGTTACGCGTATACTGTGAATTATTTAGAGTATCCGCTTTTGAATACTTTTTCATTTCTTCTTTTCGCGCTTTGTTGTATTCTTCCTCGGTCTTATAATTTGTCGCCAAAACAGAACGCCCGCCGAGTGTTACAAGAAGTCCTGATTGTGTGGAATTATATTTTGAAATATCACCCTCAATAATTTTTGGAATCGGCGTAACATTAAAATATACTCCCTTTGTTTTTGAGCTGACAGTTACGGATTTAATATTATCACCTGATATTTTAAAAGATGATAAGTCAAACTGTTGGAACCAGTCGATATACCTGCCAACGCCCTCCTGCCCTTTTAAATACGGCCCGCAGGAAGAACCGCCCTCAAAAGCGCCGATTACATTACTGCCGAGCTTTTTATTCTTTATCTCGGCGGCGTTAGCGGTCAGAGTAAAGCTGTAGCCGCCGTTTTTAGTTTTTTCACTCGCCGTTTGCTCCGACTTAATATTAATAATAAAGCTAAGAGAAATAATCACAGCCAATACAGCGGCAACCGCCGCGATTATTGTTATTCGCTTACGTTTATTCTTATGTTTAAGCTCAGTTATTTTATTATCACTGTTAAGAGAATTAAATACAATTGTATCAACAACTTTTTTGTCAAGCCTGATGTTATCCATAGGTCTGAAAAAATCCTTAATCATTATATGTACCTCCCTCAATCAAAATCTTTTTAAGCTTTTTTCTACCGCGTGTAAGCCACGAACCGACTGTATTGCGGCTTTTATGAAGAATCGACGCGATTTCATCAACTGTTAAATCCTCGAAATAGTGCAGATAAAGCACCGTACGATATTTATCGGTCAGCTTCCACAGCTCGTTTACCACATTGAACGCCTCAGGCTCTCGCAACGCGATTTCATCGTTAAGCGGTTCGGTTTTTCTGTGCCAAGCGGATTTATGTAAATCACGGCATTTATTAAGAGTAACGGTTATGAACCAGTTTTTTAGTTTGTTATCATCAATATAATTCGGATTTTTTGCAACAAAAGCTATACAAACCTCTTGTGTTATATCTTGAGCATCATGATAATTTTTGACATTTTGATACGCTACACGAAAAATCATATCAACATACTTCCTGATAATTTTTTCTGCTTCATCTCTGCTTAAAACATCATTATTCACACTAATTCCCCCCTTCGCTATTATAAACGATTCACAAACACTTTTGTGCGCAGTAAGGAAAAAATTTTTAATTATTTATCCCTCATCCGACCGATTTGCAAAGCAAATCGCCCACCTTCCCCAAGGGAAGGCAGAGCGATTTTATAAAATACGTTTTTACGCTTGAGTGCTGAATTTTTGTTTTACTGTGCTGATTTTATTTTGGTCAACGGTCTCGGTCGGGTACCAGCCCTTAGACTGCATTTTGAGATAAATCTCATCCTGAAGCTTTAACGAGTCATTGAGAGAGTTGCTGAAAGTTCGGTGCACATTCTGAGTTGAGCTCTCGATTGTGCCATGCATAAAAAGGTCGCACGCGCCCTTTTCAAGCAACAGCATATTTTCCATTAGGTTTCTGTCGTCCATAATTCTATTCTCCTTTATAGCAAGCTGTAGAAATTCTGAAAAATCTCCTGATGTTTTGTCTGCATTTGCTGCGCGAGATTTTTTAGCTCGCCGTCTTTAATCTGCTGTGCCGTCTGGGCGCACTGGGTCTGAAAATACTGCTCGTGCCCAAGCGCGTCCTCGACATATAATAGTTCTTTGGTTGTCATATGTTTTCCTCCTTTATTATTGTAATAATAGTATTAGTCATAAAAACATAAATATACAAAGAAACAACCGCCCGCGTTTAAACGGACGGTTGTTTCAAGGAAAGAATTTTTACGAAAAAATCAATAAGTCGTTTTCTATTTTGCGTCGACGGAATCAGTCTTATAAATAAAGTTAACCTTTCCGTCCATTTTTTTGGAAATGCCGCTGAAGGACTTATAGTCCCTGCTGACCTTTGAGATAGCCTTAAGCCTCTCGACAAGCGTCTCGGCTTTTCCGTGAAAAGCATTGACCACAGCGTCAATACCCTCTTTTTTATATTGTTTAAGTCCTTTGTTAAGCGACAAAGCTCCGTTATTCAAAAGCTTAACGCCATCTACAAGAGCGCCCGAGCCTTCACTTAACTTGTTGAGACCATTATACAATGTTTTGCTGCCTTTTGCAAGCTTTGAAGTGGCATTTTTTAGGTCTTTTGTGCCATTTTTTATTTTCTTTGTTCCCTTTTTGAGGTCGCTTGTTCCGCCCGAAAGTTTTTCGGAACCGCTGGAAAGCTGATACGCTCCGCCGCTTGCCTGATCGACGCCCGAGGTATAGCTGATAATGCCGTTATAGAACGTATTATAGGAATCGAGCTGTTTTTTCAGAGCGCTTATTGACTGAGCTCCGGCTTTTGCTTTTACGACTGCCTCAGTAATCTGTGACTGAACCTCGCTTGTTTGCATTCCTGTTTCTATCAGAGTGTTTATCTGTTCCTCAGTCTTGGTCGCGATTGTTGAAGTGATTTCGGAAGTGCCCATCTGCTGTTCTACAGCGGCGTTTATTTGAGCCTGCGTTGGAGCGTCAATGCTTCCCGCTTCAACCGCCGCGGCATACTGTTCGGCTGTCATACTAAGCCCCGAAGCTTGAAGAACACCCTCGAGTACCTGTGCCCTAACCGCTGAGGTTACGCCAGCTGTTATAACATCCTTCTGAGCGTTAACGGTAGCGGTCACGGCCTCGCGCGCTTTTTTCTCGGCTAGTTTTTTAACATTAGCTTCATCAAGCGAGCTGACAATCTTAGTAAGTGAAGTCGCGTAGTTCTCAATAGTGAGCTTGTTGCATTCTAGTCCCGCGGCTTTAATCTGCGTTTCAGCGGTTTTGAGCAGTGAATTGAACACCTGCTCGGCGCCGCTGTTGAGCGTCGCGCTATTGGAGGAAAGCGTACCGAGACCGCTAGCGAGATCAGAGATACCCGTCTGCATTTTCGCTGCTCCGTCCTTAAGAGTTGAAGCGCCGCTGTCAAGCTGTTTGGCGCCCTTTTTAAGCTTACCTACTCCCTTGTCGAGCTTTTGAGCGCCGTCGGAAAGCTGCTTGGCGCCATCAGCCAGAGCTTTAACGCCTGAGATGAGTTTATCGGATTTTTTAAGAAGTGTTGAAACGCCGTTATATAGCTTTGACGAACCGTCCACAAGCTTATTTGTAGCGTCTGTTAGCTTCTTGAGTTTAGAATTGAGACTGTCAACCGCTTCATCAACATCAGAGAAATCAATGTCGGCGAAAACATCGCTCGTAGCGACAGTCAGAGTTGTCGATAGCTCAAAGTCCTTAACGTTAGCGGTTATCTCAACATAGTCGGGAATACTTAACTTGTCTGTATCAAGATTGAGATTATACTCCATACCAGGGAGAGCGAAGCCCGCGACAATCGTATGGTTGCCGTCGTTGATAACCTTGCCGCTGCTTACTTCTACGTCGCTGAACTTTTCGTTGTCGAGCATCATACCCGTCAGCATAACGAAGGGAACGTAGATTTTCTCTTTTTTGCCGTTAATTTTTACGGTTTCATACTGCTTATTCTTGTAGTCAAAGCGGATGGTAACCTTACCGCTTTTGCCCGCTAATTCTTTCGGAGATACAGCTCTGCCGTCCAAAATATAGCTGACCTTTAAGTCTACGGGGAGATCCGCGTCGGAAGTGCCCTGATAATAAATATCGTTGCCTTTGGCGTTCCATACGCACATATTATCTGAATTAAGCTTGAAGGTTTCGTCGCCTTTGACATTATTGATATTCTTAAGGTTGGTTTTATCCTCAATAGTATCGAGCTTAGCGTTGTTCTTAATCCAATCGCTTACGATAATCTTATTCGGGTTACCTTCGGCGTCAGCTATAACGTATACACTCTCGTCCTTAAAGAGTTTTGAGCTTTTTTCTGAGCTGCCGCTTGTCGTTGTGGATGATTGTTTAGCGGCGCTCTCTGCGCCAGCGGTATAAGCTGTAGCAGCTATAATACTGAAAACAATTATAAGCGAAAGTACAGCGGATAATATTCTTGAAGCGTATGTTTTATAATTAATCATTTTAACTTGCCCTCCCCTTTCGGTAAAAAGCCGATTGTTGTCTTAGCAATTATTTTATCAAAAAGCATAAACATCGCCGGAAGCACGAGTATTACACAGAACATACTGATAATCGCGCCTCTAGCCATCAACGCGCACAGCGAGCCAATCATATCTACGTCTGAATATATCGCTACTCCAAACGTTGCCGCGAATAACCCGAGCGCGCTGACCACAATTGATGGTATCGAAGTTGACAGCGCTGTTATTACCGCTGATTTTTTATCATTACCCAGCGAGCGTTCCTTTTTATACCTTGTCGTCATCAATATCGCGTAGTCGACAGTCGCGCCCAGCTGAATCGTACTTATACAAATCGGCGCGATAAACGGCAGCGAATCGCCGAGATAATGCGGAAGACCGAGGTTCATAAATATCGCGAACTCAATTACAGCGACAAGTATGACAGGAAGCGAAATGCTCTTTTCGACAATCGCAATAATGATAAAAATTCCAATAATCGAAATCAGGTTGACAACTTTGAAATCCAAACCCGTAACGTCAATCATATCGTTGACACAGCTTGACTCGCCGATTAACATTCCGTTTTTGTCGTAAGTTTTTATAATCTTATTAAGTGATTTAATCTGAGCCGAAACATTATCCGTAGCGGGACGATACTCCGAGTTTATCAGCAGAAGCTCCCATTTATCGCTCTTGAGAACTTCGTTTACGCTGTCGGGAATCATATCCTCGGGAATCCTTGAGCCTACCAGGCTTTCAAGCCCGAGCACGTATTTGACGCCTTTGACCTTCTTCATCTCTGACAGCATCTTGTGAACGTATTTGCTTTCGAGCTTTGAATTGATGAGCGCCATATGAGTAGTGCCTACTCCAAAATCCTCCTCGAGCTTTGTGTTGGCTATGATATTGTCCATATCCTTCGGCAGGCTCTGGGAAAAGTTATAATAAACCTCGTTGTTGGTCTGAGCGTAGCCATAGAGTGCGGGACCGATAATAACAAGAAAAAGTATCAAAAATACAGGGAAGACTTTTACTATACCCTTGGCGATTTTCTTAGTTGAGGGAATTAACGAGCGGTGCATTGTCTTTTCGAGCGGCTTGTCGAGCATCAGTATAATTGACGGAAGAACAGTTACACAGCCGATAACTCCGAGCACTACGCCCTTCGCCATAACAATACCTAAATCACGCCCGAGCGAGAAGCTCATAAAGCACAGGGCTATGAATCCCGCTATGGTTGTAACCGAGCTTCCAAGCACCGAACGCACTGTTTCTTTAATTGCCAGCGCCATAGCTTCTTTGTGGTCTGGGTTCTTTTGTTTTTGTTCCTCGTAACTATGCCACAGGAATATTGAATAGTCCATAGTTACGGCGAGCTGAAGAACCGCCGCGAGCGCTTTTGTTATATATGAAATCTCGCCCATAAAGTAGTTTGTGCCCATATTAAACAGTATCGACATACCTATACTGAGCAGGAACACAAAAGGAATAATCCAGTTATCGAGGAACAGCATCATGGCAACTACCGCGAGTACTACGGCAATCGCAACATAAATCATTTCCTCGTTCTCGGCGAGGTCACGCATATCGGTGACCATAGCGGACATTCCCGAAAGGAAGCACTGTTCGTTTATGATTCCTCGGATTTCGGTGATAGCGTCTATTGTTTCATCAGACGACGTTCCCGAGTCAAAGAATATCGCCATAAGAGTGGCGTTATCTGTATTAAAAGCTTTATACACCTCGTCGGGCAGCATCTCCATAGGAACAGATAAATCGGCTATATCGGCATACCATAAAACAGTATCGACATGGTCAACCTTTTTAATCTTATCCTCGAGCTTTACAACGTCTTTTGACTCCATATCTTCGATTATCAAAAACGAAAAAGCGCCTTTGCCGAAATCCTCCATCAAGTATCTTTGACCCTTGACGGTATCTAGATTTTCGGGCAGATAATTGAGCAAGTCATAGTTTACACGCGTAAAAATCATACCCAAAACCGAAGGCACAACAAGGATAAGAGCGACTATCAGAATAATGACGCGGCTTTTTACTACCGCTTTTGCGAATTTCATCTTAGCCATCCCCTTTGTGACTGATGTTTACATATAAAATTATATATTTTTAGTTAGTCTCTATAAACAGACAACGAAAAAAACGTGCCTAAAATTTAGGCACGGTTCGCATTATGTCTATCAGTCTTTTTTTGAGTTGCATCTGTCAATCGCGGTGTTCATAGCTCCGTCATAAAGCTCACAGATACGTTTTAATTTTTGGCGCAGGTCAAAGCTCATTCCCGTTCCCAGCCAGTTGATAACGAAGCCGACAAGCAGGCACCTGTAATAGAGTATCAAAGCCTGTTTATCATCATCCGAAACATTCTTATCAGCTGTCGCGAGTTCCATAAAATCCGCAACAGTCTTTTCGGTAATTTTATCGAGATAACGCTCAAACATCTCGCGATTAGCGGAGTTATAAATATGGTAAACCGCGGTCTTGTTTTCTATAGCGAAGTCAACAGCGTCAAGCAGATGCTCATAGATTGAGTCCGACTCCTTATGAAGGCTGACAAAACGCTCAGCCTCCTCGGTCAGAATCACCTCAATAAGATTCGGCATATCGTTAAAATGATAATAAAACGAGTTGCGGTTGATGCCGCACTCGGCGACTATCTCTTTGATAGTGATTTTGTTGATTGGCTTTTTGTTGAGCAAATCCATAAATGTGCTTTTGATTGCTTCTTCTGTAAAATTCGCCATAGTTTTCACCCAAAAATATTTTAACATAATAATATGTTTTTTGCAAGGAAAAGCGCTCCCGTAAAGGAGCTCTTTCAGGTTGGCCTGCCCGACTTTTGCTCTGCTTAAAATTTGTTCATCTCGCTTGTCAGGTTCACGTTTTGCCAAAAGGATTCATCAGCGCTCCTCCTTAAAAATGCTC
>JAHLAX010000022.1 GCA_020625875.1 bacterium
AGCAGGGGGTTGGTTACCTTGTAGGAATAAACGCCGCTGCAGCGGATGCTTACGTCGATGTCGAGACCGATGTTTCTGTCAACAACGCGGAACATAATCGGGTTCTGTGTGCCGAATTTGTTGTCGATGATTTCTTTTGTGTTGAAGTAGTAAACTCTCTGGTCTTTGCCTGTATCACCACCGAAAGTGAAACGCTTGCCGATAGTTCTGAATGTATCCTTGATGCTCTGACCAAGGCTGCCCGCGAAGATGCTGGGCTCTGTGGATGTGTCGTATGTAAATTCGCCTGGCTCGGCGCAAACTTCAACAATCTTGCCCTGCTCAACGATAATCATACACTGACCGTCGGCTACCGCGATAACAGAGCCGTTCGAGATGATATTGTCGCTCGCTCTTGTGTTTGATGAACGACCTGAAACTTTCTTCTGTCCTTTTACCACGAGAGTGTCCTTGTTGATACTTTCGCAGTAGAAGTATTCCTTCCATTGGTCGGCTAAGGTGCCGCCTAAAGCGCCTAAGCCTGCTTTAATTAATCCCATGATTAAAACTCCTTTCGGATTAAATGTATTACTTTATAAGCTTCCCCCTAGGGGGAAGTGGCGGGCGCAGCCCGTCGATAGGGGGATTGTTAGTCCTTTATTCCCCTTTTGTCATCCTGCGGATGACATTTTCCCCTAAGGGGACAACCTAAAATGTAAGATTAAAGGGGCTCAAAGTCAGCCACACCGTGCTTGCACAGCGGACAAATGAAGTCATCGGGCAGCTCGTCGCCCTCGTAGATGTAGCCGCAAACCTTGCAGACAAAGCCCTTCTTGCCGTCAGCCTCGGGCTTGGGTTTTACGTTGTTCTGATAATATGTATAGGTCATAGTCTCCTTGTCGGATGTGACTCTCGCCTCGGTAACGGCGCAGATGAACATTCCGTGAGTGCCGAGGTCGATGTACTGCTCAACCTCGAGAGACATAAACGAGTTGATATACTTTGGCAGGAAGATAAGTCCGTTGTCTGAATAGAGCGGGTTGCCTGTGGCAAACTTGTCGGCATCTCTGCCACTCTGGAAGCCGAAGTGCTCAAATACCTTGAACGGAGCCTCGACGCTGAGACAGTTGACGTTCATTTTGCCTGTAGCCTTGATAACCTCGTGCGAGTAGTTCTGCTTGTTGATTGTTACGGCTACGCGGTTGGGAGTGTTTGTAACCTGAGTAACCGTGTTTACGATAAGACCGTTGTGCTTTTTGCCGTCGAAGGAGGTTACAACATAAAGACCATATCCGATGTTGAACAGCGCTGTGAGATCGTTCTTGTCGGCTGTTTCCTCGTGCTGAGCGAGGTAATCCTTGCACAGCTCGTCGGCGAGCTTGTCTAAATCTGCGATATTCTCATCGCTGAGAGCCGATTTGATTGTGATGTTGGTGTCTGTATAGCTGAGGTTCTTGCAGCCCTCGAGCATCTTCTTCATAGTCTTCATAGCGAGCGGCGCCCATGAGCCGTTCTCGATAAAGGCTACTGTTCTGTTCTGGAAGTTGCGCTCGGTGAGGTGTTCGATAAACTCACGCATAAAGGGGAAGATGTCAGCGTTATAGGTGGTTGTAGCGAGTACGATTCTGCCGTAGCGGAATGCGTCCTCAACGCACTCAGCCATATCCTCGCGGGCGAGGTCGTTGAGAGCTACCTTGGGGCAGCCTCTTTCGATGAGCTTGTCCTTGAGCATTTCGGCAGCCTTCTTTGTGTTGCCGTAAACTGATGTGTAGGCGATCATAATGCCTTCACTCTCAACGCCGTAGGACGACCATGTGTTGTAGAGGTCGAGATAGTAGCCGAGATTTTCTTTAAGAATCGGACCGTGAAGCGGACAGATTGTCTGAATATCAAGCCCCGCCGCCTTTTTGAGCACTGCCTGAACCTGAGCGCCGTACTTGCCGACGATACCAATATAGTAGCGTCTAGCCTCGCACGCCCAGTCTTCGTCAACGTCCAGAGCGCCGAACTTGCCGAAGCCGTCAGCCGAGAACAGAACCTTGTCGGCGCTGTCGTAGGTCATAAGAACCTCGGGCCAGTGAACCATCGGCGCGCCTACAAAGTTGAGGGTATGAGCGCCGAGCTCGAGTGTGTCGCCCTCTTTAACAACGATTCTTCTGTCCTCAAACTCAGTTTTGAAGAAGTTGCCCATCATAGTAAAAGCCTTGGCGCTCGAAACGATAGTCGCTTCTGGGTACTTGTTCATAAAGTTGAGAATGTTAGCCGAGTGGTCGGGCTCCATATGCTGAACAACAAGGTAGTCGGGAGTTTTTCCGCCGAGTACGTTCTCAATATTGCCGAGCCATTTATCGGTGAAATTCCTGTCAACGGTGTCCATAACGGCAATCTTGCTGTCAACAATTACATAAGAGTTGTAAGCCATACCGTTGGGCACTATGTATTGACCTTCGAACAGGTCAATCTTGTGGTCGTTAACACCGACATAGCGGATGTCGTTGGTGATTTTCATAGAGGTTACCTCCTATAATTATATTCATACTTATTGTAACATAGTATAGGTAGCAATAGCAACAAAAATTTACAAAAAATAAGCAATATTTTTTCAAAAATGCTATTGACATATTCTATTATTTATCGTATAATTCATTAAGGTTAGCAAAGGCTAACTATTATTTACACGATATAGGTTAGTTAAAACTAACACATATGATAAGGATGGTATTTATGATGCCTTTAACACTCGCCTCTCAGGGCGAAACAAATATCGTAAAAAGAATCGGCGGTTTGCCAGAGGTGCGCCAGCACCTTGAGAACCTCGGCTTTGTCGCGGGCGCGGATGTTACGATTGTGTCTTCAATCGGAGGGAATTTGATTGTAAACGTCAAGGAGTCGCGCGTAGCTATCAGCAAAGAGATGGCTCAAAAAATAATGGTTTAATAATTGTAGAGGAGCCGCTCCTGCCGCTCCCGATAAGGAGGTAGAATATGAAAACTTTAAAGGACGCCAAAATCGGCGAGACAGTAAAGGTTGTCAAGCTCAACGGTCAGGGCGCTGTTAAGCGCAGAATTATGGATATGGGTATCACCAAGCACGTTGAAATCTATATCCGCAAGGTAGCTCCGCTCGGCGACCCGATTGAGGTCACCGTGCGTGGATATGAGCTTTCGCTCAGAAAAGCCGACGCCGAAATGATTGAAGTAGAGTAGTAGTCAGTAATTAGTAGTTAGTTGTTAGTTGTTAGTTGTTCACGCGAAAGAATTATATATGTGTATGAACAACTGCTCATGAAAAGGTTTTTCCGTTTTTTGTTGATGAATAACTAAAAACTGAATACTGACTACTGATAACTGATTTCGACTGAAAGGAGAAATATATGAGTATTAAAATTGCTTTGGCGGGTAACCCTAACAGCGGTAAGACAACGCTGTTCAACGCGCTGACAGGCTCTAATCAGTTTGTCGGCAACTGGCCAGGGGTTACTGTAGAAAAAAAGGAAGGTAAGCTCAAAAAGCACAGCGACGTTACTATAACAGACCTGCCTGGTATTTATTCGCTGTCGCCATATACGCTTGAAGAAGTTGTGGCGCGTAATTATCTGATTGACGAGCGCCCCGACGTTATTCTGAATATTATTGACGGTACTAATCTGGAGCGAAATCTTTATCTGACAACACAGCTCACAGAGCTCGGTATTCCGATGGTTGTAGCCGTTAATATGATGGACGTTGTCCGCAAAAACGGCGACAAGATTAATACAGAGGAGCTTTCTCGTCAGCTCGGCTGCAAAATTGTTGAGATTTCAGCCCTAAAGGGTACAGGCATCAACGAGGCGGCTGAGGCTGCTATAAAGGCGGCTGAGGGAGAAAAAACCGTTCCGCGCCACCATTTTTCGGGTGTTGTTGAACACGCTCTGGCTCATATTGAGGAGGGAACATTCCTTCACGATATGCCCGAGGAACAGCAGCGCTGGTACGCTATAAAAATATTTGAGCGCGATGAAAAGGTGCTCGAAAAAATAAAGATTCCCGAGGATAAACTCGCACATATAGAAAAGGATATTCAAAGAGCCGAAAAGGAGCTCGACGACGATTCCGAGAGTATCATTACAAACGAAAGATACGTATATATCGCGTCGGTAATCAAAGCCTGTTACAAAAAGAAAAACAAGGGCGGACTGACAACGTCGGACAAGATTGACAGGGTTGTCACAAACCGTTTTGCCGCTCTGCCGATATTCGCGATAATAATGATTATCGTCTATTATGTTTCAATCACAACTGTCGGCACGGCGTTCACCGACTGGGTAAACGACGGCGTGTTCGGCGACGAGGGCTGGCACCTGTTCACAATCGGTGACTCAGAGTACAGCGACGCTGTTGATAAGTGGGCAGATAAAGCAATCTTCTCCAGCGAAGAACTCGGCGATGTGCTTGAAACCGCGTCAAAAGACAGTGATATTAAGGGCGCTGATGAGGTTCTCGGAGCATACGAGGACAAGGATTACGACGGTTTTGAGGAAGCATACGGTTCATATCGCGACGAGTTTTATGAGGGCTCAAAGTCAGGCAAGACTTATGATATTGACAAGTATCTGCCGCTTAACGAGGACGGCGATATAGATAATCCCGTAGATCCGTCGAAATACGGCGTATGGGTACCGAGTATTCCCGCGCTGGCTACTCAGGGGCTTGAAGCGATTAACTGCGCCGACTGGCTCGAAAGTCTTGTGGTTGACGGTATTATAGCGGGCGTGGGCGCTGTGCTCGGCTTCCTGCCTCAGATGCTCGTTCTGTTTATTTTCCTCGCTATACTCGAAAGCTGTGGTTATATGGCTCGTATCGCCTTCGTTATGGACAGAATTTTCAGAAAATTCGGTCTGTCGGGTAAGAGCTTTATACCGATGCTTATCGGCACAGGTTGCGGCGTCCCGGGTATTATGGCTTCGCGTACGATTGAAAACGAGCGCGACCGCCGTATGACTATTATGACTACAACATTCATTCCCTGCGGAGCCAAGCTCCCGATTATCGCTATGATCGCGACCGCCTTGTTCGGCGGAGCGTGGTGGGTAGCGCCCAGCGCTTACTTTATGGGAATGGCGGCAATCGTAATTTCGGGTATTATGCTCAAAAAGACAAAGATGTTCGCGGGCGACCCCGCTCCATTCGTTATGGAGCTTCCCGCCTATCATCTGCCGACAGTCAGCAACGTTCTTCGCTCAATGTGGGAGAGAGGCTGGAGCTTTATCAAAAAGGCTGGTACAATTATCCTGCTCTCATCCATACTTATCTGGGTGCTTTCAAAGTTCGGCTGGTACGGCACAAGCTTTGGTTATAACGCCGATCTCGAGCTCGAGAACAGTATTCTCGGCGCTGTCGGCAACGCGATTAAGTGGATATTCGCTCCTCTCGGCTTTGGCGACACAAGAGCTACCATAGCGACTATTATGGGACTTGTAGCCAAGGAAGAGGTTGTAGGCGTATTCGGCGTAATCGACTTCGCTGGACTTACGGCTCTGGCTGCGTACTCGTTCCTCGCGTTTAATCTGCTTTGCGCTCCCTGCTTCGCGGCAATCGGCGCAATCAGACGTGAGATGAACTCGGCAAAGTGGACGCTGTTCGCTATCGGTTACCAGTGTGTGCTCGCGTACGCGGTATCGCTGTGTATCTTCCAGATTGGCTCAATCTTCACAGGCAATCTGAATGTAGTAGGTTTAATCTTCTCCGCGGCTATAATCGTTTTTGTGGTATATATGCTCGCGAAACCGTATAAAGAAGCGGACAGGCTGAGTGTAAAGATGTAGGGAGCCATCTCTGCCGCTCCCGAAAACTGTAGGGGAGCCGCTCCTGCCGCTCCCGATAGGAGGTTTTCTATGCAGTGGATAATATATAATCTCGGTACAATTATTGTCGCCGCGGTTGTGTTCGGAATAGCCGCGCTGATAATAATAAAACATTTTAAAAACAAGAAAGCGGGCAAGTCCTCCTGCGCGTGCGGATGCGCGAACTGCCCGATGAAAGGCAAATGCCATTGATTTCATATTTCATACACAAGAGGCGGGCTCGGTTTGAGCCCGCCTTGTGTTGTTTGCACAAATCACGATTCAAAATTTTGTGCAACTTTTTTTCGCGCTAATGTGTTAAGTCGCCCTGATATGTGTTATTATAATATAAACTCCTCCTCAAAAAAGGAGAAGTAAATTATTAAATCAGGAGGCTGATTATGAAAAAGTTTACAAAAATCGCGGCGATAGTTATGGCGTTGCTCCTTTGTTGCGCGGCATTCGCTTCGTGCGGCGGCGACAATGGCAGTAGTGATTCAAAGGGCGGAGATACTTCTTCCGCGGCGGCTGACACATCAGTCAGCGGCAAGACCGAGACATGGGGCAACATCACCGTATTGGTTCCCGATGATATGACGCTCAAGGGCGGTAATATTCTCGACGAAAAGAACCCCGATGTTGTTAACATCTCTAAGAAGGACAACGCTACAAATTATATCCTCATCACTATCAATGATTCCGAGGACGGTGCTAAGAGCGGCGTTAAGTCAACCAAAGAAGCCAACAAGGGCAGCAAGGACGTTGAGTTCGAAGCAGGCGAAGAATGGGAAGGCGTAAGCTACGAGTATTCAGGCTCGCCCGCGTTCCAGGCATATGCCGAGTTTGACGGTCGTTACGCTGTAGCTCAGAGCTTCGGCTTCGCTACCGACGACGATGTTACAAAGGCTGTTCTCAGCTCGCTTAAGGTTAAGAAGGCTGACTAATTAAAACAAAAAATTATGTTTAAAAAGGCTGAGCAAACGCTCAGCCTTTTTTGCGGGAGCGACAGGAGCAGCTCCCCTACTTTTTTGAAAATAAGCCTTTCTTTTCGTAGGGTTCGACTTCATACGAAGTGACCTTGTAGCCTGTTTCGGCAATTACCTTTTCGAGCTTCGCCTGAGGAATTTCTTCGGGGGCGATGATTTCGGTCTTGTTCTCGCTGTGTGACGAACTGACCTTTTTTACTTTGAAGTTGTTTCTGATAGCGTCGTTGGTGTGCGCCTCACACATATTGCACATCATTCCGTCAACGCCGAGTGTTATTTTTACCATTATTATTTCTCCTTTCAATCGAAATCAGTTTTTAGTAGTTAGCAGTCAGTTGTCAGTTAATCGATAACAAAAATAAAATAGAAATCAACAGAACATCTTTCGGGATATGTACTGTTAAAACTATATAATACTTTTTGCGTGAACAACTGACAACTGATTACTGTCTACTGACAACTGTTAAGTGTACGAGTGTTCCACATTGATTCTCAGCTCAACCTCGGGCGCTTCTGTTTTAAAGGCTTTAATCAGTTCATCCTTAACTTCATCCGCGCCGAGTTCCTTGTCGAACGGGATTACAACGTCAAAGTTGAGCGCGGGCTTGCCGCTGTTTTCCTCGTATCTGAAGTCGTGGAACGAAAAGTCCTCTCCCAGATTTTTGATTATTCCTCGCGTGATTCTCAGGTATTTTGAGCGTTCGTTTCCGCTGACTACAGGGTCAATATGGATGCACATTATTATACCCAGCTTGTCTTTAATCTCGTTCTCAATGCCGTCAATCACATTGTGAATAGTGACCAGGTCAACGTCGGACGGCACTTCCGCGTGAGCCGAGGCGATAATCCTGCCCGAGCCGTAGTTGTGCACAATGAGGTCGTGAACGCCGAGAATCTTATCATTATTAAGTATGAGCTCCTCAATTTTACAGGTGATTTCACGCGGGGGAGCCTGACCGAGCAGAGGGTTGAGAATCTCCCTGACAATCTGAATACCTGAAAAGAATATGAACACAGCCACGCACACGCCGACAATACCGTCGAGCCTGCCGATGCCGAACACGCCCGAGAGCACGAGCGCCGCGCCTGTGGCGGTAGTAGCTATACAGTCGTTTATGCTGTCCTGACGTACCGCCTTTAAGTTGAGGTTGCCCGTCAGCTTGTAGAGCCTGTGGTTAAAAACAGCCATCCAGAGCTTGACCAGCACAGCCGCGACAAGTATCAGAATATACCAAAGGCTATAGCTGACCTTTTCGGGCGATATGATTTTTTCGATTGAGCTTCTCAGCAGCTCATAGCTGACGAAGAAGATTGAAAAAGCCACAATCAGCGCCGCTACATATTCAATTCTGCCGTGACCGAACGGATGCTCTCTGTCGACTGGTTTGTCAGAGAGCTTTGTGCCCGCTATGGTCACGATGTTTACCGCCGCGTCCGACAGGTTGTTCACGCCGTCAGCGGTGATTGAGATGCAGTTTGAGAGTATGCCGACGGTGAATTTAGCCGCGCTGAGGATAAGGTTGCAAATTATGCCCGTAACCCCGCTGAGTATACCCAACCCGACGCGCTTGTTGTCTTTGTATCGTTTTTCGGCTATTCTGATTAGTAATGAGGTCAATATATCACCGCCCGTTTAAGTATATTATAGACTATTGAAAATATTAGTCAAGTCAGGGTTAGTGGTAAGTGGTAAGTGGTAAGTGGTAAGTAAAAGCCTTAGGCTCTGTGATGAACCCAAGGCTTTCAATTATTACCTATTATTTATTACTTATTACTTATTACTTCTCAGACCACTGTCTTAAGATACTCAACAATTTCCTGCTCGGTTGCCATTTCCATAACCTTTTCGGCTACTTCGTCGGCTTCCTCCTTTGTCCATTTAGCGATGTTCTTGCGAACCTTTAAAACGGACGGAGCGGATACGCTGAACTCTGTCAGACCGAACGAGATAAGCAGCGGAATCATCATCGGATTGGCTGCCGCCTCGCCGCACATTCCGACCGAAATACCTTCTTTTCGTCCGCAGCGGATAATGCGTCTTATCATCATAAGCACGCTGGGCTGGAACGGGGAATAGAGGTACGCCACGTCGCCGTTGCCTCTGTCAGCCGCCATAGTGTAGCCTGTGAGGTCGTTTGTACCGATGCTGAAGAAGTCGGCTTCTTTAGCGAGCAGGTGAGCGATAACGCCCGACGCCGCTGTCTCGGTCATAACGCCGACCTGAATGTTCTCGTCAAAGGCTATGTCGGAAGCTCTGAGGTCAGCCTTAGCCTCCTCAACTAGCTCCTTGCCTGCTCTGAGCTCCTCAACAGCAGTAATCAGCGGGAACATAATGCGGATGTCGCCGAAAGCGCTCGCCCTGAGGATTGCCTTAATCTGCGACTTGAACATATCGCGGTTCTTGAGACAATAGCGAATCGCGCGGAAGCCCATAAACGGGTTTTCCTCTTTCTCAAGACCGAGATAGGGAATTTCCTTGTCGCCGCCGATGTCGAGCGTACGGATGATAATTGGAGCGCCCTTCATAATCAGCGAAGCCTGCTTGTAAGCCTCGAACTGCTCGTCCTCGGTGGGCAGAGCGTTTCTGTCCATAAACAAAAACTCTGTTCTGAAAAGTCCAACGCCCTCGCCGTCAGCCGCCATAGCTTTTGTGGCGTCCTTGGGAGTTCCGATGTTGCAGAAAAGCTCGTACTCTGTGCCGCTTGCCGAAACGGTTTTCTTTCCGCGGTAGTTCTCGAGCTCGCGCTTGTCGCGCAGGAAGCTGTCGCGCTTGGCGGTATATTCCTCAATTTCGGCGTCGCTCGGCGCTGTGATAACGTCGCCGTCGCTGCCGTCAACTATAATCTGTTCCTCTGTCGAGAGCTTGGTTGTCGCGCCCTCAACGCTGAGCACCGCGGGGATTTCGAGCGCTCTTGCCAGAATTGCCGAGTGCGAGGTCTGGCTGCCTGTTTCTGTGATAATACCCACGATGTTCTCTTTTTTGATGCCCGCTGTCATCGAGGGAGTGAGCTCCTTTACAACGATAACGGTGTTCGGGGGAGCGTCGCTTATCTTGACCTGATGGATACCGAGGAGGATTGAGAGTAAGCTGTCGCGGATGTCCTTGACGTCTGTGGCTCTCTGCATAGTGAGCTCGTCGCCCGTAGCCGAGAACATATCAATGAACATCTGGCAAACCTGCTCGACCGCCTTTTCGGCGCACTGCTCGGCTTTAATCAGGTTTTCAATTTCACCGTTCATAAACGGGTCGCGGATAATCGCGATATGACCGAGCAAAATTTCAGCCTCTTTGTCGCCTGTGGATTTGCGGATAGCGTCAGCCTGTTCCTCGGTTTCAGCGCAGAAAGCGTCAACCGCGTCGCTGTAGCGCTTGAGCTCCTCGTCAACGTCAGTAACTTCCTTGGGAACGTAATCGAGCGACTGCTCCGCTATAATCATAACTTTACCGATTCCGATACCCTCGGAAGCGGCTATACCTTTTAACATAGTGTTCACCTCGTTTTTGAAATATGGTGGGTGAATTATTCGCCGAATCCGCTTTCAATCATTGAAACAGCTTCCGCGAGAGCGGCTTCTTCGTCAGCGCCTGTAGCTACAACTTCAACCTCGTGACCGCACTTGATACAAGCGGCGATAATGTTCATAAGGCTCTTGGCGTTAACGTCCTTGCCGTTGTGCTTTAATACAACGTCGCTGGAGTACTTGCCCATAGCTGTGGCGAAAGTTGAAGCGGGGCGCATATGAAAGCCCTGAGCGTTTACGATTGTAAGTTTTTTAGATACCATAATATTTATCCTTTCGTACTTGTACCCCTTTTTAAAGGGGTAAAAATCTTTGATTTTTGGGGATTATCTTTCCTTTTCATGAACAATCATAAAGAGGACCGTTCAACAAGTTGAACTACACAACCCCTCGAAATCAGAGATTTCGGTCCCCTTAAAAGGGGACACGAAACCTGCTTTTCTAATTACTGATTACACAATACGAATTGCGAATTGATTAAGCTCTTCTCTTCAGAATAGCGAGCATCAGCATACCCACTACAGCGCCGATAATAAGAGCGAGGAAGTACATCAGCGGATTGCCGATTGTCGGGAGTACGAAGATACCGCCGTGAGGAGCCTTAAGAGTACATCCGAACAGAGCGGAGAGAGCGCCTGCGCAGGCAGAGCCTACGATACAGCTCGGGATAACCTGGAGAGGATGACCCGCGGCGTAGGGGATAGCGCCTTCTGTGATGAACGACAAGCCCATAATGTAGTTTACGGGACCGCTCTTTCTCTCCTCGGGAGTCCATTTCTTTCTGAAGAATGTTGTTGACAGAGCGATAGCAATCGGGGGAACCATACCGCCGATCATTACAGCAGCCATAATGAAGAACGCGGGATCTGTGGGATCACCCTTCTTGAGAGCTTCTGTAAGTAAGAATGTAGCTGTTACATATGCCGCCTTGTTGAACGGACCGCCCATATCTATAGCCATCATACCAGCCATAAGAGCGCATACAACTACCAGCATTCCGGGCTGAGCGGCTAGCCACTTGATGCCTGTCTGCATACCTGTGTTGATTAAGCCCATTACAGGGTTAATAGCACACATCATAGCGGCTACAATGCCTAAGCCCGCGAGCGGATAGATTAGAATCGGTTTAATACCTTCAAGAGCGTTGGGCAGGTGGTCGCAGAGCTTTTCTACCATCTTTAAGAGCCAGCCTGCTACAAAGCCTGCGAGCAGAGCGCCTAAGAAGCCCGATACAGAAGCGCCGTCACCGCCTGGAGCGGCAAATGTCGCGCCTGTCGCGGCGAGAGAACCGCCTACAATACCAACAAGCAGACCGGGACGATCCGCGATTGATCTGGCTATGAAGCCGGCGAGAATCGGGAGCATAAAGTTGAACGCTACGCCGCCTATGTTCTTGAACCAAGCGGAAACAGGTGTGCCTGAACCGAAGTTGCCGTCCTGCGGAACGCCCGCGAACGAGTCAATCAGGAACGCGATGGCGATGAAAATACCGCCCGCTACAACGAACGGAAGCATATGTGATACGCCGTTCATAAGGTGTTTATAGAGCTTTCTGCCAGCGCCTTCACCGTCAGCGCCTGAGTCAGCCTCAGCCTTTTTGTCTGAATGGAATACGGGAGCTTCGCCGTTAATAATCTTGTTGATAAGCTCCTCGGGTTTGTGGATACCGTCGGCAACCTTTGTTGAGATAACGGGCTTGCCGTTGAAACGAGCTGTCTCAACGCTCTTGTCAGCCGCGATGATGATACCGTCGCACTCAGCTATTTCTTTAGCTGTGAGCACGTTCTTCGCGCCGCCCGAGCCGTTGGTCTCAACCTTAACGGTAATGCCCATTTCGTCGCCAGCCTTAACCAAAGCCTCAGCAGCCATATAGGTGTGGGCGATACCTGTGGGACAAGCTGTTACCGCTAGTACGCGATAGCCGCCCTGAGCCTTTGCGGGAGCAGCAGCCTCCTCGGGGAATTGCTTAGCCTCCTGGTCGTCGATAGCCTTGAGGAATTCCTCGGCTGTTTTAGCCGCCTTGAGCTTAGCTGTGAAGTCTTCGTGCATAAGCATCTGCATGAGTCTCGCGAGCACCTCGAGGTGTACGTCGCCGTCGAGAGTCGCGGCTATCATAAAGATAAGCTTACAGGGAGCTCCGTCAGGAGCGCCGTAGTCAACGCCTGCGGGTACGGTAATCGCCGTGAGGGCGGGAGCTTTTACCGCTTCGCTCTTGGCGTGCGGAATGGCTACCTCCATTCCTATTGCGGTAGTTCCCATCTCTTCGCGTTTGAGAATACCTTCCTTGTACGCTTTGGCGTCGCTGAGATTTCCGCACTTGTCGTGCAGAGCAATCAGCTTGTCAATAGCGTCACTTTTGTCTTTCGCGGCGATGCCGAGAGAGATGCCTTGTTTTTTTAGCAAATCAGTGATGCGCATAGGTTAACCTCCTTTAAAATAGTTTAAGCAGTTCATCTATCTTTGCTTTTGTGGCGAGCCCTGGCAGGAACGCTGTCGCGTTACCGCAAACGCTGCCGAGTTTCAGTGCGTAGGGGTAGCTTTTTTCTTTTTCGTAGCCCGCTACGAACCCCGCTACCATAGAGTCGCCCGAGCCTACCGTGTTGATTACCTTCTGTTTGAGAACGCCCATCTTATGCTTTCCGCCGTCTTCGTCGATGAGCATAGCGCCCTCGCCGCCGAGCGAGATGAGCACGTTTCTCGCGCCGAGCTTCTGAAGCTCCCTGGCGTATTTTTCGGTGTCCTCCTCAGTCTTTACCTCAACCTCAAAAATCTCCGAGAGCTCCTGACGGTTGGGCTTGATTAAGAAGGGTTTATATTTAAGCGAGTTGACGAGCAGCTTTTTAGTCGCGTCAACTACAATTCTGACATCCTTGTCTTTGAGCTTTTCGAGCATACGCTCATATGTGTCGTCGGGCATCGTCTTGGGAATACTGCCCGCGAGAATAAGCGTGTCGCCGCTTTGAATATGGTCGAGCTTGCACATTAACGCGTTGAATTTATCTTCGCTGATGTCAGGACCCTGACCGTTGATTTCGGTTTCTTCGCCCGCCTTGATTTTGATGTTTATTCTCGAAAGCCCGCTGTCGAGCCTTATAAAGTCGGTTGTAATACGGTCGTTCTTTATGCCGTTTTCAATCGCTTCGCCCGTAAAGCCCGCCGTAAATCCGAGGGCGGTGCTGTCGATGCCGAGCTCCGCGAGTACGCACGATACATTTATACCCTTGCCGCCGAAATAATATTCCTCGCTTTCGCTGCGGTTTGTGATTCCGAGCTCAAGCCCGTTCATCCTGACTATATAGTCTATTGACGGATTGAGAGTAACTGTATAAATCATTTTTTGACCTCCTTGATAATTGTTTCGCTGTAAAAGCTGCTGTCGGTGAGCATATCGGTGATGATGCAGCAGTTTTCAAGCTTGGAGAACGTGACGGGGAATACCCTCTTGAACTTTGTCCTGTCCGCGAGCACAAACGCCGTGTAGCTGTGTTTTAGCGCCGCGTCTTTAATAAGAGCCTCCTCAATATCGGGGGTGGTGAAGCCCGCCTCGATGTCGATTCCGTTGGTGCCCATAAACGCCTTTGAGAAGTTGAGGTGTTGCAGGTTCGAGACACCCTCGGCGCCGATGACAGCCTCGGTTATGGGTTTTACCTTTCCACCGACAATGTAGGCGTTGAGCCCCTTGTGAATAAGCTTGCGCGCGTGAGTTATGCCGTTGGTGACGTAGGTAGCTTTGTCGTTCGTAATAAAGTCGATAAGTCTTGAGGTGGTTGTACCCGAGTCGATATAGACAAAGTCGTTATCATTGATGAGGGTAGCCGCGTAACGGGCTATCGCGGTTTTTTCAACACTCATTAAATTTTCTTTAGCGCTGACCGTTTCTTCGTAAAAGCCCTCGTTCTGTTTAATCTTGGTAGCACCGCCGAAAAACTTTTTAATTTTGCCGAGTTCATCAAGCGCCGTCAAATCACGCCTGATAGTCGATTCCGACGTTTCGAGCGCCTCGGCAAGCTCCGCTACTGTGACTGTGTTCCTTTCATTAATAATACTTTGAATTAAATTATATCTTTGCTGACTGAGCAACTTTAATCACTCCTTGTGTCTATTATACCACCGATTTAGGCAAAGTCAATAAAAAACAATCAAATTATTGAAGTTTTTACCAATAAAATATGCAAAATCCAAAAAATCTGCTTTATCGAAGATGAATATTTGATTAAATTTAATCACGACATATATTATCATAGAATTCATATGTGCAAGTTGCATAAAGACGGGCGTGATTTTTTGGGCAGTAATTCCAGAAAAAGTATGTTATAATTTATATAACTAAATTTATGCTTTTGAGGAGGCGTTAATATGAAAAGATTAATTAGCATTTTATTATCAATACTAATGATTATCGGCGTGTTCGCTCTTGTACCTGTATCGGCGGGCGCGGCTACGGTAATCGCAAGCGCGGAATTTACAAATGTCACAGAGCCTGTCGAGGGCAACAGCCCCGTGTTTTATGCTCATTCGAGCTCGCACGTCTCGTTCGGAACCGAGAATATTGCCTGGTGCAACCTGACCGATATGAAGGATATGACCGCTTCGGATACTTTTGAAGCGGGCAAGGAATACAGCTTTATTGTGTTCATCAAACCCGAGGAAGGCTATGAGTTCAATACCAAAACAAATGACATCTACGAGCCCGACTTTTTAGCTACCGTTAACGGCAACGTGGCGTATGTGTATTCTGTTACGGGGCACAAGTCCAGTGAGTATATCGAGATTGCTTACGCGTTTATCGCCAAGGAATCCGACAATCCCCAGAACCAGGGCAACACCATAGCCGTTATGGATATTTCGGGCGTTATTGAGCCAGTAGCGGGCGAGAACCCCGTTGAGTCAGCCAATGTGGGCGAGGGAGCGGTCTTAGAGGACTGCGGCTGGTATGATAAGACGGCTGGCGACTGGTTTACAACCTCGGATGTTTTCGAGAACGACCACATTTATCAGTTCAAGGCTTATGTCAAAGCCGCCGACAGCTATAAGTTCAGAACTCTGCTCGACAAGCCGAATGTTGTCGTTACCATCAACGGACGCGCGGCGAAGGTCAACAATGTCAGCGGCTGGGCGGCTGACGAAGGTTTTGTGGCGACAGTCACCTACGGCGAGTACACCGTAAGCTTTAACTCAAACGGCGGCAGCGGCAAGATGGATTCCGATTATGAACAGAACGGCGGCTACATCCTGCCCGAGTGTACCTTCGAAGCTCCCGAGGGCAAAAAGTTCAAGGCTTGGGCTGAGTACAGCGATGACGGAACGCAGTACGACGCCGGCTATGAGTATGACGTAACTAACGATGTAACCTTCTACGCTGTTTGGGAAGAAAACAACCACGAGCACATTTGGGGCGAATGGAGTGTAAGTAAGCCCGCTACTTTTGATGGGGACGGCGAGGAGATATGCGCGTGTATCTCGAATGACGAGAATTACAAGATAAAGGCGATACCCTCAATAAAGAGCGTCAAGCTCTCTAAGAATAAGTTTACATACAACGGCAAGACTCAGAAGCCCACTTTCACCATTACCGACAGAAAGGGCAACAAGCTCACAAGCGGCAAAGACTACAAGGTTTACTATCCGACAAAGCCCGTCAACTGCGGACTATACGTTATTTCGGTAGAGTTCCTGGGCAAGTACGGCGGCGTATTTGACAGCGAGTATTCTATCGCCCAGGCTAAGAACCCGATGACCGTTAAGGCAACTGCAAAGACAGTCAGCTATAAGAAGGTCAAAAAGAAGAACGTCACCGTTACGGCTCTCACGGTCAAGAAAGCTCAGGGAACAAAGTCGTTTGTAAAGACCTCGGGTGACAAGAAGATTACCGTCAACAAAAAGACGGGTAAAATCACCGTAAAGAAGGGCATAAAGAAAAAGACTTATACCGTTAAGGTAAAAGTCACAGCCAAGGGCAATAAAAATTATAAGTCGCTGAGCAAGACAGTCAGCGTTAAGATTAAGGTTAAGTGATCAGTGAGCCTAAAATGTACCCCTTTTTAAAGGGGTGGAAATTGTTACCGTGTCAAGCGGTCAATTTCCGGGGATTATCTTTCATTACTATGAACGTTTTGATAGAGGACCGTTCAATAAATTGAACTATATAACCCCTCGAAATCATAGATTTCGGTCCCCTTAAAAGGGGACACAATATAACAATTATCTCAAATATTTACAGGAGGAAAATATGGGACTATTTGGTAAAAAGAAAATCTGTTCAATCTGCGGAGGAGAAATCAAGCTGCTGGGCAACCGCAAGCTTGAGGACGGCAATATGTGCAAGGATTGCGCAAAAAAGCTTTCGCCGTTCTTCAGCGACCGCCGCAGAAGCACAGTCGACTCAATCAAGGAACAGCTCGAATACCGCGAGGCTAACAAGGACAAGGTAGCCGAGTTTAACGCCACAGCTGTTTACGGCGACAGGTACAAGGTTATGATTGACGAGGACGCGGGCAGATTTATGGTCGCTCAGACACGCAACTATAGGGAAGAGAACCCCGACGTTATCGACTTCAAGGATGTAACGGGCGTTGATATTGACATCGACGAGGACAGAGACGAGGAAATGCGCGAGGATAGCCAGGGCAACGAAATCAGCTATAATCCTCCCAGATACAACTACAGCTATGATTTCAACATCGTTATCCGTGTTCGCAATCCTTATTTTGACGAAATCAGAATCCAGCTCAATAACTCTAGTGTTTATATTAATCATTCAGACTATTCGAGCGGCGGCGACTTCAACATCAGCATCGGCGGAGTCTCTCTGGGCACAAATAACTCAGGCAAGCCCGATCCGCACCAGAGCGTTGACTACTGCGAGTACGAGAAGATGTGCAACGACATCAAGGCGGCGCTCACCTCGGGACGCAAGCAGGCGAGAGAACAGGCAGCGGCGGCTAACGCTCCGCGTATTCCCGTTGTGTGCAAGTGCTGCGGCGCTACCACAATACCCGATATGAACGGCTGCTGCGAGTTCTGCGGAGGAGCGGCACAGTAAGTAATAGGGAATAAGTAATAAGTAATATGTAATAAGTAATATGTAATAAGTAATAGGTAAAAAGCCTTAGGTTAGAGATAAACCTAAGGCTTTATTTTTACTTATCACTATGCGAGCTTTCTGTTTGCTAATAATCTTTTCCGATATTAGTAACTACTCCGTTGTGGATATAGGCGCAGAGGAAAGCTCCTCCGCGTTCAAACATCCATGCGTGATAGTCATCATAACTGACTTTATTAGTGGCTCGTCCCCAAGTGGTAAGCTCACAATAGCGGGCAGGCATTCCTTTGTAAATATTCTTGCTGAATAGAACAGTTGTGGTTTTTACGGAAGCCTTTTTGGTTCCGAATTTATCGGTATAATATAGCTTCAATTTGGCTCCCGCGGGCATTTGTCCTGTGGGGAAGGTGAAGACAGTTTTCTTTTTGTTCTTTATAATCGGAACATAATAGGACTCTCCGTTGGCTATCAGCTTGATTTTATCGCCTTTTCTGGCATTGGTGTAGGTGACTTTAACAGACGAGTTTGTCTTATAAATAGTGCTGTTGAATTTAATCGAACCCTTACGAATCTTTATCTTCTTGTTAACTGTCGCCTTGCAGCCTGTCAGCTTGTTAAATGCTGTTATCTTAACCTTTGTGCCGCTTTTCGCGGGTTTAATCTTTTTGTTAAAATAACCGTATTTGTTTGATTTGGCGGTATAGTTCTTTTTGCCGACTTTGATTGTGACTTTCAGCTTGTTGTCTGTCGCGCCAAAAACAGAATTATCGTCAGAGTATATATTGTCAACATTCAGATACGGTTTGATGTATTCCGCTTTCGCGTTTTTTGTGTATACATACCTGTCTTTGGTTTTTAATGTCAGTTTAATTTTTTTGTTGTATTTAACAGTGTAATCCGCTTTTTTATAGATCCAGTCTGTGTCGTATTTAAAGCTCTTGTTATACTCACAGAAGTCCGAATACTTGTCGTCGTTATAATCTGATTTAGTGTAGTTTTTGACTTTGCATTTTTTGTTGTTCGCTAAAAATGTAATCGACTTGATTTTGCTGTAATTGCTGCGGAATCTGAACACCGCTCCATCAGCGTTGCATTTGAGGAGCTCCAGCTTGCCATCGCCCTGAGGGATTTTAAGCGATTTGGTATAGGTGTAGCCGTCTGTGTCGACGAATTTCAACTTTACGCTGTCGCCGACATTCGCGCTATAAGTGAACTTGTACTTTGACGAATTGAGCTTGCCATTGTATTCCTTGTTTTTGAATGTAAGGGTTGCTTTGGAAATCTTTTTATACACAGTTTCTTTTTTGGAATCATACAAATACGCGGTAAGCCCTGTTGTGCGGGTATTCTGAACCTTGATTTTATACGGGCGGTTATACACCTTGCGCTTAAATTCGCTTGATTTCGCGCCGTACTCAGACTCAATAACGAGTGTGACCTCGATTGAGGGCTTTTGAGCGGGGTAGCTTACCTTGAGTTTTACGCTGCCTGAGGAGCCTTTGCCCTGAACATAATCGCCGTAATAAACATTATCGGAAATTGTCGCGCAAAGTCTGTATTTAAGATCCTTGTCAGCAGTCAGATAGGCGTAGGCGTTGTCAGCGCAAACATAACTTGCACTTATATCTATATCGGCGTTTATGGTGTCTATTTTATCTTCGATTTCTTTACGATACTCTTCTTTGCATCCGTATTCATCGTATAAAGCTATAAGAATCTCATTACCCGCCGCTTGTTCGGGATAGCTGAAATAAAAGTTATCGCCGCTTTTTGTGCCCTTGTATTCTGTAAAGCCGATAAACACCGAAGCCGCGGAGACATTTTCATCTACCGATGTAACAACTCCGCCTGTGGACTGAAAAATTGTGTCTGAGCAAAATAAACTGTGACTATAAAATGATTCGTCTTCTTCATAAATTATCTTTGAATTGCTATCGGTTATTTTAACGGTATAATACAGTTTGCTTTCGAGATACTGTCCCTCGGGGAATGTCAGATTGATTTCCTGATTTGGGCTTGTGATTTCAAACGACATTTCGATATGAGTCGCGGATGAACTGTCTTTTTGATTGTTATCATTAAATTCATTGTTCGTGGCAAGGTCAATCGTTACCGAGGCGGGTTGTGCGCTTTCAGCTCCCATAATTGAAAAAGAAATACTCCTGTGGTCGAGCGTAACTCCATAAGCGTCAAACGCCCCATCACCATACGCGGATATTGACTCTATACCCAATCCGAGCAGTAAAGCCAGTACAATAATGATACTTACTGATTTTTTAAATATACTGTAGTTCTTCATCAAAACTCCCCCTTTATTAAAACTTTATACTATTATATCACATAATTATTTTGAATTAAAGATAAATGTGACGTTTTTTTGTATAAAATAAGCGAGGCTAAACAAAAAAGAGACTGTCAGCGACAGCCTCTTTATTGTTATGATAATGTCTGTACAAAGTCTGCGGTTTCGTCCGCTTCGTCGTCGAGGTCGTCGCCGACGTCGATAACCTTGGGCGCTTTGCGGTAGAAGATGTCATAAAGCACAGGCACTACAAACAGCGTCATAAGCGTTGAGTAGAGAAGTCCCACGCTCACAACAACCGCCATACTTCTCTGCATAGCGTTGCCCGCGTCCTGAGAGAATACCATTACGCTCATCGACAGAATTGTCGTAAGCGCCGTCATCAGAATCGGTCTCATTCGCGTCTTGCCTGTTTCAATTAAAGCACGCCGTCTTTCTATGCCCCTGATTCTCAGCTTGTTGGCGTAGTCGACGAACACAATTCCGTTGTTTACGACAGTTCCCATCAAAATCATAAAGCCCATCAGCGACATCGCCGAGATTGTCATTCCGAACACTCCAAGACCTATCATTCCGCCTGTGAACGCCAGCGGTACCGTGAAGATAATGATAAACGGCGATAGGAAGCTCTGGAACTGAGCCACCATAATCAAATAAATCAGAATGAAGCCGAGCAGAATCGCCTTAAGCATCTGGTTGAGCATTTCTTCGGTCTGGATAGCCGAGCCTGCTATGGCGACCTCATAGCCCGCGGGGGTTTTGTAGGATTTGAGTTTGTTTTCAACCTCACGGCTCAACAGCGCGGTGTTCTCGCCCTCGGCGGTTTCGGACTCAACCTTGAGGTACATCCGCTGATTTTCGCGGGTGATGTTGCTCATTGTGTAACCGTCGTTCGCTTTGGCGAATTTTGAGAGCTTGTATGTCTTTGTAACATCCTTGCCCGAGGAGTTCTTTTGAGTCGAGGTAATTTCGGTTTTTAAAATATTTTCGTAGGTGAGCTTGTTCGTTTTGTCGACTATATCAACGTTTATCTTTTTGTCCTCAACGTTGAGCGTCGCGGCGGTCTTTTTGGTGGTGGTTTTCTGAGCAATCTGCTGAAAAATCTGAGCCACTGTCAGCCCGCACTCAGCCGCCTTGTTGCGGTCGATTCGCAGCCGCAGGGTTTTGTCGGCGTCCGAGATGCCGTTTGTGGCGTTCTCGATGCCCTTGACGCCCTTCATCAGCTTCATTACATCCTTGCTGATTTTGATCAGCTTTTCTTCGTCGTCGCCGTAGATGTTGACGGTTACGCCGCCGCCCGCGAGCGATGACATACTGCTCATCGCCGATGATGAGGCTGATATGCTCTTGCAGTCAATGCCCTTGGTCTGCTTTTCGATTTCTTCGCGGATATGTCTGTACTCATCGGTGGTCTTAACATTTTCGTCGGTGATTACGTTGAAAGTGAACATCGAGTAGTCCTCGGATACTCCCGAGCCCAAGAAGGTCGACATCACGCCCGTGCTGCCGTCGAGGGCGCTTATCTTATTGATGCCCTTGATTTTCATCAGCCTGTCGAGAACCTCGTCGGCGGTCTTGTACGCCTTGTTCTTCTTTACGTCGTCCTCAAGCGTGAGTGTCACTGAAATCTGGTTACTCTCGGTCTGGTCGATTGTTGCCATACCCGTGCTGAAGGTCTGAACAATCATAAGCGCCAGCAGAATTATCGCTACGCCCAGCGGAACAAATTTGTATCTAAGGCAGAACGCCAAAGCCTTGGCGTAGAGGTTTTTGAGCTTGTCAAACCAGTTTTCCTTGCGCGGCTTTGACTTTTTGAGTAAGAGTGAGCCTATAGTGGGTACTACCGTAAGCGCGACAATCAGCGACGCTATAAGCGCGTAAGAGATTGTGAACGCGAACGGAATCAGAAGCTGCGCCACAATTCCCGTTGTATAAACCATAGGCAGGAACACGCATATGGTTGTGGCGGTTGAGGCGATAATCGGTCCCGCCACCTGCTTGGTGCCCTGTACGGCGGCGCGAGGAGCGGGAATGCCCTTCTGCCTCATTCTGAATATGTTTTCCATTACGACTACCGAGTTGTCCACAAGCATACCAATGCTTATGCACAGTCCCGCCAGCGACATAACGTTGAGATTTATCTTTGTAAAGTACATTATAATCAGCGCGAACAGTACCGAGAACGGTATGCTGAACGCCACGACTATAGTGGGCTTGATTGATTTGAGGAATAGCGCCAAGACTATTATCGCCAGCACAGCGCCGAGCAGTATGCTTGATAAAACGCTGTTGATGATGATTGTGATATAGTCGCCCTGATTCATCATCTGGGTAAAGCTGAGCCCCTTGTATTTAGCCTCGAGCGAGCTGAAAGCCTCGTTGACCTTATGCGACACGTCGCTTGTGTTCGCCGTGCTCGCCTTATATATTGACAGCATAACGGCGTCCTTGCCGTTAACCTTGCAGTACGCCTCGCCGATGTTGTCGATTGTTGTTACAGTGGCTACATCTTTGAGCCTGATTTTGCCCACGCCGTCGAGCTTGGTTAGCACAAGGTTTTTGATTTGCTTTTCGTTCTCGAAGTTCTCCTTGACCTCAACGAGCCATTTGTCGTCGTTTTTGTCCTCAACATAGCCCGCGGGCATCGAGAAGTTCTGCGCCGAGATAATGCCCGACAGGGTGTCGATGCTCAGAAGCGCGTTGATGTTGGAGTTGTCGTGCGCCGCTTTTATCGAGTTTTCGAGCTTCTTTTCGGCGGAGTCAAGCTGTTTTTCGGCGTTTTTAATCTGGCTTTCGGCTGAGCTTATCTGAGACTCGCCCTGACCTATTTTAATCGCCGCGTTGAACTGGGTGGAATTGAGCTCGGTCTGTTTGCTGTCGAGACCTTTTACCTTCTTTTTGATTTTGGCTACAATAGCCTCCTGCGCCTTTATCTCGGTGTTGAGATTGGCAATTTCGGTGTCTATCTGCGGCAGTCTCACCTTGACAGCTTTATATGTCTGTTCAAGCGTGTCGAGACTGAGCTGCTTGACCTGTTCGCCGTAGCCCGCCGTGTTCATCCAGTTTATAAACTTTTTATATTCAGACGGGTTCTTTACAGCTTCCTCGACCGATGAAGGCACGGTGATTCCCTGAGTTGCCGCAATCGCGCCCACGTTCTGGTTGAGCGCCGCCAGAGCGGAGTCAAGAGTGTTGTAGGCATCCTCGAGCTTCGCGTCGGTATACGCCTTTTTCTCAGCCTCAAGCGCGGACTTGCTCGCCTTTAAGCTGAGTAGGGTTGATTCCGCCGCCGCCTTTGACGCCTGAGCCTTTGTCAGCTGCGTCATCGCGCTGCTGAGTTTGTCCGAGGTCTTTTTCTTCGTATCGCTGAGCGACGATTTTTTGGAGTAAAGCTGGTTTTTGCTGTCGTTCAGCTTGTTTTGGGAGCTCGTGATTTTGTCGCTTGCTTTAGCGAGTTTTTTGTTGGTCTGCGAGAGAACCTTGGCGTTTATTCTGTTAATCTTCTTTTTGTCGAGCCTTATTTCAATGCTGTCGTTTATGAGTCCGTTCGCCGAAACTCTCGCCACGCCGTCCTGCCTTTCGAGATAGGGGATAACGGTGTTGTCGCAGAAGTTAGACAGCTCCTTGATGTTCTTGCCGTCATAGTTTATATTTGCGTACAGGGTGGCGACCATATCCATACTGAGCTCAAGGATATTGGGCGTGCCGCATTCGTCGGGCAAGTCCATCGTGTTGACAGCCTTTGATACGCGCACCAGCGCCGAGTCCATATCGGTATTGTCCGAGAAGGTCAGCAGCACCATTCCGTAGTTGGTCGATGAGGTAGAGGTGAGCTTTTCAACGCCGCTGATTGTGCCGAGCGAGCTTTCCATAACCTTGGTTACGTCGGCTTCAACCTGCTTGGGCGACGCGCCCGCTTCGGTAGTGACCACCGCGATATACGGCAGCTCGAGGTTGGGGAGCAGGTCGGTTTTCATCGAGGTTACGCTGACGAATCCAACAACCAGAACGATGATTATTGTAACAATCATAAAATACGGTTTTTTAACAAAGAATTTTGTCATAAAACCACCCTTTCGGTCTTTAAAAGTGTAGATAATTTATTATAACATATTTGTGAGGTAAATACAATGTGAAAATAGCAGGCAGTGGTAAGTTTACAGGTAACAGTTAACAGGTAACAGTTGTGGGCGGGCTCTGTTCCTCAGCCGGAGACGGCACCACCTCTGTCGCATTCGCGACATCTCCTCCAGAGGAGGAGTCTCGCACCCATTTATAAATCGGAGCAAAGCGACCCTTCACTGTTACCTGTTACTTGTTCACTGTTAACTGACAACTGGCTACTAACTACTAAACTCGCTTTATCGTAGTAACTTGGTGAAAAATTTTAAACAGGGTATTGACAAATCAATCCGAAAGGTATAAAATGCGATTAAACCGATGAGGGAGAGTGAGTAGGTTCTGCTACTTCTCTTACAGAGAGCCGCTGATGGTGGAAACGCGGCAGAGAACACAGAGTTGAATGGACTCCCGAGGGCGAGCGGAAATGCTAAGGCAGAGTATGCGAGACGGAACTGGACTTTCCGTAATCAAAGGTCAGCGTATGTTGGTACGCGTTGAGTGGACGTTTAAGACGTCAAGCAGGGTGGCACCGCAGGAATTTATCCTGTCCCGGCAAATGCTGGGACAGGTTTTTTTATTTGTTGGAGGAAAATATGATTTTATTAACAAAACGATGGTGAAAGCGTAAAGGCTTCCCTTGGGGGAAGCTGTCACGGAGCTTGCGGAGTGACTGAAGAGGGTCCACTTGTTAAAATGGTTCCTATCTTTAGTTTGATAAACAGACTGTAACAAGGTTTAAACTAAGTCGGATTAACACAGAAGTCGGTGCACTAAAGTATAAATATTTATGTAGTACTTACTTACGCCGACCCTCATCCGATTTTTGCATCAATAAATTGACGCAAAAACCACCTTCCCCCCGGGGGAAGGCTACAAGGTTAAATTATTAATAAAGGAGAAATTACAATGTCAGAAAACAAAATACCCTATAAAATATACTTAAATGAAAACGAGATTCCGAAGAAATGGTATAACCTCAGAGCGGATATGAAGAACAAGCCCGCTCCGCTTCTTAATCCGGGCACAGGTCAGCCCCTCACAGCCGAGGAAATGAGCGGAATATTCTGCGAAGAACTCGTAGCTCAGGAGCTCGACGACAAAACACCGTTCATCGACATTCCTCAGGAGATTCAGGACTTCTACAAGATGTACCGTCCCGCTCCGCTCGTACGCGCTTACTGCCTCGAAAAGGCTCTCGGCACTCCCGCCAAGATTTATTACAAGTTCGAGGGAAACAACACCAGCGGCAGCCATAAATTAAACTCCGCTATCGCACAGGCTTATTACGCCAAGAAGCAGGGACTCAAAGGCGTTACTACCGAGACAGGAGCAGGTCAGTGGGGCACAGCCCTCTCGATGGCTTGCGCTTACCTCGGTCTTGACTGCAAGGTCTATATGGTTAAGGTCAGCTACGAGCAGAAGCCTTTTAGACGCGAGGTTATGCGTACCTACGGCGCTGAGGTAACTCCTTCTCCGTCAATGACAACAGACGTCGGCAAGAAGATTCTCGCCGAATTCCCTGGCACAACAGGTTCACTCGGCTGCGCTATCTCAGAGGCGGTTGAGGTTGCCGTTAAGAATCCAGGCTATCGCTATGTACTCGGCTCGGTTCTCAACCAGGTTCTTCTGCACCAGAGCGTTATCGGCTTAGAGGCTAAAGCGGCTCTCGACAAGTACGGCGTTAAGCCCGATATGATTATCGGCTGCGCGGGCGGCGGCTCCAACCTCGGCGGACTTATCGCTCCGTTTATGGGCGAGAAGCTCAGAGGCGAGAACGACTATCAGATTATCGCTGTTGAGCCCGCTTCATGCCCGAGCTTTACGCGCGGCACATACGCTTATGACTTCTGCGACACGGGTATGATTTGTCCGCTCGCGAAGATGTATACACTCGGCTCAAGCTTCATCCCCTCAGCCAACCACGCCGGCGGTCTGAGATTCCACGGTATGAGCTCCACACTTTCTCAGCTCTATCACGATGGTCTTATGGAGGCGAGAGCTGTTGAGCAGACAAGCGTATTCGAGGCTGCCGAGCAGTTCGCCAGAGTTGAGGGTATTCTGCCCGCTCCCGAAAGCAGCCACGCTATCCGCGTTGCTATTGACGAGGCTCTCAAGTGCAAGGAGACAGGCGAAGAAAAGACAATCCTCTTCGGTCTTTCAGGCACAGGCTACTTTGATATGGTGGCTTATGAGAAGTTCAACGACGGCGAGATGAGCGATTATATTCCCACAGATGAGGATATTGCCGCGAGCGTCGCAAAGTTGCCAAAGGTAGAATAAGTAATAGGTAATAAGTAATAAGTAATAAGTATTAAAAGCCTTAGGTTAGTGATAAACCTAAGGCTTTTCTTTTTTTCTTGACATAATGCCTCAAAAATTGTTACAATAATAAAAGTATATTCCGCGTTTTGGAGGTAAAAAATGCTTGAAATAAAAAATCTGTCGTTCGGCGTTCAGTCCGACGGACAGAATAAAGAGATTATTAAGAACATCAGCCTCAGTGTTCCCGACGGTAAGCTGTTCGTCATAACGGGACCAAACGGCGGCGGCAAGTCCACGCTCGCCAAGCTGATTGCGGGTATCGAAAAGCCCGCGGAAGGCTCGATTGTTTTTAACGGAACAGACATAACTGATATGAGCGTTACCGAGCGCGCCAAGCTCGGCATAGGCTACGCCTTTCAGCAGCCTGTGCGATTCAAGGGAATCCAGGTTTTCGACCTTATCCGCATAGCGTCGGGCAAGGAATTGTCGGTCGCCGAGGCGTGCTCGTATCTCTCTCAGGTGGGCTTGTGCGCCGCCGAATATGTCAATCGCGAGGTGAACTCCAGCCTCTCGGGCGGTGAGCTTAAGCGCATCGAAATCGCTACAGTACTGGCGAGAAATTCTCTGCTTACTGTCTTTGACGAGCCCGAGGCGGGCATAGATTTGTGGAGTTTTTCGAACCTTATTGAGGTTTTTGAAAAGCAGCGCAAGGAGATTAAAAACCGCTCGATTCTGATTATTTCTCATCAGGAGAGAATTTTGAATATCGCTGATGAAATTGTTGTGCTCAAGGACGGTTGTCTTGAAAACCAGGGCAAAAAAGAGGACGTCCTGCCAGAGCTTCTCGGCACAGCTTCAGCCGTACAGAAATGCAGGGGGGTGCTTGACTGATGAATTTAAGTAAGGTGCAGCAGTTTCTGCTCAAAGAGGTTGCCGACTTGACCGAAATCCCCGCGGGAGCTTATAACATCCGCTCGGACAGTCAGTCAATCGCGCGCCAGTCTACAGATAATATTGAGATTGTACCCAAGGAGAACGTCAGCGGCATTGATATTTTTATCAAGCCGAATGTCAAGAACGAGACCGTTCATATCCCTGTCGTTATGACAAAGAGCGGACTTAAAGAAAAGGTCTACAACGACTTCTTCATAGGCGACAACGCCGACGTCACGATTGTGGCGGGCTGCGGTATTGACAATTGCGGCGCTCACGACTCTCAGCACGACGGCATCCACCGCTTTTATGTGGGCAAAAACTCCAGAGTAGTTTATACCGAAAAGCACTACGGCTCGGGCTCAGGTACGGGCAAGCGTATTCTCAACCCCGTGACCGAGGTTTATATGGAGGAAAACAGCACCTGCGAGATGGAGATGGTGCAGATTAAGGGCGTTGACGACACCACCCGCACAACCATCGCCGAGCTTAAAGAAGGCGCCAACCTTGTTGTGCGCGAGCGCCTTATGACTCACGAGGAGCAGCAGGCGTTCAGCGTCTATACAGTCAGCCTCAACGGAAAAGGCTCAAAAGCCGACATAGTGTCAAGAGGCGTGGCGAGGGATAATTCATACCAGAAGCTCGAGCTCAAAATCGTAGGCAACGCCGAGTGTAAGGGACATACCGAGTGCGACTCGATTATTATGGATAACGGCAGGATTCTCGCCGTGCCCGCGCTTGAGGCGAACAACGTTGACGCGTCGCTCGTTCACGAGGCGGCAATCGGCAAAATCGCGGGAGAACAACTCACAAAGCTGATGACTCTCGGACTAACCGAGGCTGAAGCTGAGGAACAGATTATAAACGGATTCTTAAGCTGAGGTAAAAATATGTTAGGAAATTTCAGTTATCATAACCCCACAAAGCTTTATTTTGGCGACGATTCATTAAAATATCTCAGAGAGGAACTGTCGAATTACGGCAAGAATATACAGCTTATTTACGGCGGCGGTTCAATTAAGCGCAGCGGTCTTTACGATGAGATAGTTGCTGTACTAAAAGAATGCGGAAAAACAATTATCGCGGACGCTGGCGTTATGCCGAATCCCACCAGCGAAAAGCTTGTTGAGGGAGCGAAACTCGCGCGCGAGAACAAGGTCGACCTGCTTCTGGCTGTCGGCGGCGGCTCGTGCTGCGACTACGCCAAGGCTGTGTCTGTGTCAGCTTATTGTGACGACGACCCGTGGGAAAAGTATTATATCAGATTTGAGGAGCCCGACTGCGAGATTATCCCCGTCGCGTGTGTGCTCACTATGGCGGGTACAGGCTCAGAAATGAACGGCGGCTCGGTTATCACCAACCACAGCCAAAAGCTCAAAATCGGTCACGTTTTCGGCGACGAGGTTATGCCGAAGTTCTCAATCCTCAACCCCAAGTACACAATGACTTTGCCCAAGCGCCAGATGGTATCGGGTATTTATGATATTTTTAATCACATCTGCGAGCAGTATTTCTCGGGTGAGGACGACAACACAAGCGACTATATAGCCGAGGCTCTGATGAAATCGGTGGTAAAGAGCTCGCTTATCGCTGTTGATAATCCCGAGGACTATGAGGCGCGCTCCAATATTATGTGGACGGCGACATGGGCGCTCAACACCTTGATTTCAAGAGGCAAGGAAACCGACTGGATGGTTCATATGCTCGGTCAGGCGGTCGGCGCGTATACCGACGCGACCCACGGTATGACACTAGCGGCGGTAAGTCTGCCTTATTACAGACATATTATGCCTTACGGGCTAAAAAAATTCGCGCGTTTCGCGGTTGAAGTCTGGGGAGTGAATCCCAACGGCAAGACCGACGAGCAGGTTGCCGAAGAAGGTCTTTCGGCTTTGAAAAGCTGGATGAAGAAGCTCGGTGTGACGCTTTCAATCGGCGAGCTCGGAGCTGACGAGAGTATGATTGAGGGCATAGCTGACGCTACGATTATCCTCGACGGCGGTTACAAGGTTCTAGACCGTGACGAGGTTGTCGCTATACTTAAAGAAAGTCTTTAAAGCGAACAAACAGGAGAAGCCGAATGCTTAACATAATCAAAGACGAAAAAAAGGCGGAATATATCGAGCTGATATACGACCTCATATTTGTATATATCATCGGTCGCAACAACTCGCTTTTGCACCACACGGTCAACGGATATGTGACGAGTGAGGCGTTTTTCTCGTACATTCTTTGCACGCTCGCGATTATCCAGATATGGAGCTTCGGCACGTTCTATCTGAACCGCTATGGCAGGTTCGGCGCGCGCGACTGCGTATTTTTGTTTCTGAATATGTACCTGCTCTACCATATAGCGGACGGAATCCACTCCACGGGCGAGCAGAGTTTCTGGCGTTTTAACATAGCGTGGGCGCTGATTCTCACAAACATAGGCGTTCAGTATTTTATAGAAACACGCAACCATCACGATTCGTCGCCCGAGCGCAGGCAGCTTCGCCGCAAGGGTTTTATATTGTTCGGCGAGGCTGGGCTTGTGGGCGTACATATGCTGGTGTACAGCCTTACGGGTGTGTCGATTATGTATGTGCCGATACTGTTCGGCATTATTGCCACGGTGGTTTCAGGCAAGATTGACTCAAAGGTTCCTGTGGATTTCGCGTATCTTGCCGAGCGAGTGATGCTCTATGTCGTGTTCACTTTTGGCGAGATGATAATAGTCATCGCCTCGTACTTCGGCGGGGATTTTGATTTCAGCACATTCTACTTTTCGCTGATGGCGTTTTTGATAGTCGTGGGGCTGTTTCTCTGTTACGGCACGGTCTATAACAGAATTATCGACAAAGAAAAGGTGACCAACGGCACGGGCTATATGCTCATTCACGTGTTTCTGATATTCGCGCTGAATAACCTCAGCGTTTCGCTCGAGTTTATGCAGGACGAAAAAATCAACCTGATTCAAAAGACCGTGCTCCTTGTGGGTTCGTTCGCGCTGTACTTCTTCTTCATCGCGCTTCTGGGGCTGTATTCCAAAAAGCGGTGCGCGTTCCACAAAAAGTTTATCATATCGCTTGTCGCTGTTGTGCTGAGCTTTATTATTCTGATGCTTCTGTTCAAAGAGCAGATGTACGTCAATATAGCGATAACGGTAGTTTATGTATTCGGTATTTTTATAATGCTGTTCTTCAGGGATAAAAAAAGCCTAAAAAAATAGCGACTTTTGATAAAGCCGCCAAGCCCTTCCTTGTAGGAGGGCTTTATTTTTTTGTCATACTTTCTGTTGTGGATGAATATGGGTTTTTGTTGGGCTTATGGGCGTTTGTGTCGGGCTCGCTCGCGCCCCATCGGGCAAAGCCTATCGTCAGCCAGCGGATAATCCCCGCCAAAAGCCACGCACCCAGCGTAAGCCAGAACCAGAATATCGGCAGCCCGAAAACAAAGTGCGCGATTAACGTCGCCCACATCGGCACAGAGCAGAGCCAAGAGCTCACTCTGAAGAATAAGAAAAATAATAAACTTAAAACTCTGCTGCCCATATCTGTCACTTTCTTTCCATATGGTTTTCAAATGATACTCTCTTAACGTTCACGTTCATAGAGTAAGGTATCCTTCTGCGATTTGATTATAGCATTATACCGCGCGGGGTGTCAAACGGATTGTACCCCTTTTTAAAGGAAATTCCCCTAATAGGGGAAATGTCACGAAGTGACAAAAGGGTTGCTGCCCTCGCTGAGAGGGTCAAAATTGATACGCCGTAAAGGCGTCAATTATGGGGGATTATCTTTCCTCTCTATGAACGTTTATAAGGAGGACCGCTACGCTATACAATCCCTCTGAATTGAAATGCTGCGCATTTAACAATTCAGGTCCCCTTAAAAGGGGACACATTGTCTGATTATTCGTTTTAAGAACAAAAACCGAAAACAAAATCTTTTAACTTATAATCATTCGTTTAGTGAATATGCACAAAGGAAAACGATGCTTTGTAACCTTTAAGGGGGAGTAACTCACGTTGTGAAGTAATTTTACACAAGCGGGTGGGGTGAACCTGAAAACTCACTGTGCAATCCTACAAAGATTCTTTTGACCCGTCAAATCGCACAAAACCTCATTGAAAATTATGTGCAAAAATGCTATAATTCTAAACAGTATAGTATAATTAAACGTATATCCAGAGCGGATTTTCAATGAGATTTGGAAGGAATATTTTGAAAGGAGATGGGAGTATGATTACACGTATCAAAGGCTCAAACCGAAAAAGAGCTATAGTGTTCATAATGGCGATGCTGATCTTTTTGATTGGTGCGGTCGTTACGTCGGTAGTTGTATACGCCGATAGCTTCCATACTGTCCGTATCAATTATAAGTTTAAGGACGGCACGCCTGCCCATGACCCGTATATCGCGACATATATAAAGGGAGATAACAATGACGCCTTTGTCGCCAATGTCACAAAGACGGTCACAAATCCCCATATCGACGGCTTTGTTCCGATGACTGCCGCCGAGGGCGGCGTTTCGGCTGAGACAACAGATTACCAATGCGTGCAGAGAAACCACGACGGTACAACTATCGATACCCTTGACGAGGACGTTACCATCGACGTGTACTACATTGCGGGGCTTACTCATTACCGTGTAATGTACTATAAGCAGAATATATATGATGATTTATATACGCGCGACAATTCTGTACCCGCGCGGTTCACAGACCGCTACGGTCTCACTGGCACCAGCCCTGTCGAGCTTGAGAATGAGAACGATCCCACGAACGAAAACATTACTGAGCTTCTCCCGGGCTTCGAGGGCTTCACAAACCTGTTCCACGAGCCTGACGCTATTGCCGCCGACGGTTCAACGGTATTCAAGGTTTATTATGACCGCAACTACTACACGGTAGACTTCAACCTCGGCTCGGGCGGCTACGGCGTAGAGCCTGTTTACGCAAAATACGGCACAGTTTACCATATCGGCGAGCCCAAGCGAGAGGGCTATACCTTTAAGGGCTGGGCTCAGACAAGCGCGAACTCCAACGAAGGCGTCTACGGCGTGGACTGGTTCTATCTTGACAAAAACGGCAAAGAGATGAAGGACTCGAGCGGCAACCCTACTGTCGATCAGTACGGCGAGGCTCTAAGCGGTTCAAAAGTAGCCGTATACCTACATAGCTTTAACGAGGGCACAGTTCCCAACAAAAACACTTTCTATAAAGCAATCTGGGAACGCGGCACGACAAAGTTCAGCGTAGTTTATTGGTTTGAGAACGCTGACAGTAATATTTCAAACGAAGAACTGCGCGCTGTTGAGAACGACGCGGCGCAGTTTGAGAAGAAGGTTACCGATAACTACTCGGTCATCGCGTCTAAGGACGTTTATAAGATTGCCGACGAAAATAACAGCGACGGTGTTTCCGTTCCTTCGGGCAAGCTCGTTAACCTTGATACGACAGTTAAAAACGCCCAGGACGAGGATGTAGATGTTTACGATTTCTTCGGCTATAACCTTGAATTGCAGGGCAAGGACGGCAGCGGCAATCCCAAGACCACAACGCTTCCGGACGGCGACCCCTTATTGGAACTGCTCGACGGCGACAGCCACGAGTACCCTGTGGATAACGACAACAAAAAGCTCGACTTCATAACGATGAGTGAAACCGAGCGAAAAGAGCTCAGCGGCGGCAAGGACAAGTACTTTGAACTCAACAGCTATATCTCGCTTTACCGGTTTGGCGGTAACCGAAATTCGACAATTGAGGTAATGGGCGACGGTACAACGCGAATCAACGTGTTCTATGACCGAAAGACATTTAAGCTCAGATTCTTCTACGCCAAAACTACGGGCGGCGAAGTTACAACAGACGAGAACGGCAAAAACTGGACAAGAACAGCTGATAGCGATAAGGTATATCTCACCAACAGTACCAAGGGTTTTTCAAGGGACGGAGCGGACAGTAAGCAAGATACAAGCACCGAGGCAAAAATTGCCACGATGATCGACACCGCCAATTGGAATAGAAATGTTGTCGCAAATCTTCCTCAGGTAAAATCAGAGTATCGAGACCTTATCCATCCCGATTTTATGAAAACCAGTGCAAACAGCACTACCAGATACTGGTATTATGAGATTCAAGCCAACTACGGCGCGGACCTCAAGAATCTATGGATAGTCAATCCTTTTGATTCCCAACGAAGGATCGACTCTCCGTTTAACAGCGATCCTGATGAGATTGTATATTTCGGCAGCTGGGCTGTTCAAAAGGGTTCAAGATATTTCTATAAAGATGACGCTGACACTATTGACAGAACTAACTACACCGTTAAAGGACGTTTTGACAGGCTCGAGGATAAAATCCTGTTACGCGACGGCTTTATTGCCGATAGGATTGCAACTAACAGCAGTTATGATTATACCACGCTGTACTTTGCCGCTTCGTGGGATAACACGAATAACGGCGGCTCTAATGACTGGAATACAGGAAAAGCCAGAGTTTATAACTTCACCTACAAGAACTTCACCGAGTTGCTTCCGCTCGAAAAGTATATCCTCTCCTGTGAAAACGGCGCGAAGATACTCATGGAGGGCGGAACATACCCCGAGGGCGATTATGTCGGCGTTGACGGCGAAAACAAGCATTATTTGAGCCGCGTGTACAACGGCTATGACGGCGAAGGGCACTTCTACACCGATATCATCGTCAACAACGGAGTCGCTTTCGGATTAAAGGCTGATAATGTTATCGAGACTATTGACGCGGGTAACCAGTACGGAAACCTTGAATCCCTTAAAGATGAGAATACATTGACGAATGCCGTAAGAACAAACCAGACGGCGGTAAGTATCCCGGGCTTTGAACCGTACGCTTCAAACAGCGCCCAGATTAAGACCTCCCATGAGCATTTGGAATACGATTCAGGCACTGATACCTATCAGTTTGTTACCCATAATACAGGAGGCCCCAACAGTAACAATAAAACCCCTGTGGGCAATCCTCAGTGTAAATGGGGCGCGGCGAATGGCTTTAACCAGTGGCATCACTGCGATGTATTGTTCTTCTACAGCCGTAAGTCTTATAACCTGAAATACCGCAGTTTCAATAACCTTGTTAAAACATATACCGCGGCTTATGATGCTCCCCTGCTTCTGGAGAAGTTTCAGTTTACTCCCGAATATCCTAACGCGGATTTGAAAGACTACTACGAATTTGCGGGCTGGTACGAAGACCCGTACCACATCGTACCTGTAAACTTCGACAAGGCACGTATGCCAAACGATGACGAAACCTTATACGCTAAGTGGGAGCCCAAAAAAATAAAAGTCAGCTTCTACCACAACTACAACGATTTCTATGAGGGTGTGAACAGAATACACGCCGTACCCAACGAGGAATACGACGCGAGTAACCCTTCGGCTCATCCCAAGTGGATAGATGGTGATATATCTGTAGATTACGGCAGCTATGTTCCTCATAACCAGATTCCCGTAAACGACAGCAACCAGAGTGTACGTCCCGTGCTAGAGCCTCCCGCGGCCGGCGCTCAGTTCGCGGGCTGGTACTACCTCAGGGATAACCTCCCCGTACGATTTGAGCCCGAAAACATCCCCGTGACAGCGCTGAACTACGAGTCATCACAGGACAATGGCGAGCTTAAGCTGTACGCCGCGTGGGTTACAAAGGACGTAGCGAAATACAAGGTAAGTTATGTTGAAAAAGAGCACCCCGAGCGCGAGGTAGCGTCTCCGACCACAGGCAGAGCTTTCGTATATAAGACAAAAACCTTCAACGCCAAGTCGGGCGAGGAGCTCAACGAAGATCACGAGTGGACAGAGGGCGGCATAAACTGGTGGCCCGAGGCTAACTCTCACTCGATTTGTATGAAGAAAAATACGCTCGGCGAAGAGTACGACCCAAACACGTATGAATTTAAATATGTTCAGAAGAGGGGCGTTTGGTACAAAATCCAGTATCTCGACGCCGTGACAAGAGCCAAGTTAGAGGAGCCCGTAATCGCCTATACAACTGACGCTACCAAAACCGCGGAGGCGCTTAATATTCCTAAGTACGTGGCTACCGAGGCTACCCAGACAATGGTACTGCGCGCTTCGACCGAGGGTACCGAGGCACAGCAGAAAGCGGCTGAAATCGCCTCTAACACTATCACCTTCTATTACAACAGTAACGACAGTGAGTACCTTTACGAAGTGAATTACTTTAAGCAGAATGTTGACGGCAGCGGTTATACCTTGGCGCAAAAAGAAAACATTACGGTTCCGATTGCTCCCGAGGGAACACCGACTACGGTATCGATCGCCGACGTTTACAAAAGACAGTATGTGGATCTGTTTAAAGCTAATGGCTTTACGCTTAAGCTTGGTTCAACCACCTACAAAAACGTTAACGGCGGTGTTCACGAATATTCTGTCGCGGACGACGGCAATGTCACGATTTCGCCCGATTATAAAACCGTTATTCAGATATACTTTGACCGCAAGTCGTACGGATATAAATATATTTATTACGACAGCAAGCAGGAGCGTGAGTATCTTAACACGCCCGTAGCTGAACGCGAAGGAATGTGGGACGGCGTTATTGCGACTAATAACTCTACTCAGAACGTTCCTGTCGAAACTGAAGTTACGATTCCCGCGCCGACTAATCTTACTTATAACGGTACTCCGTATACGCGAATCGAGAACGCTGATGTTATTCTTTCCATCGCGCCAAATGAGAATAACGCGGGCATCAACACAGTCAAAATAGGCTACCGCGACAGCACTGAGCATGAGCTCAGATATAAGGTAGTCTGCGGCAACGAAGGCGAAGAGGGTGTAGATGTCGACAAAGAAGCCGACGGCACGCCGCTTTTCGGCGGTCTGTCACTGACTCACCAGACTGTCAGAACCCAGAATCAAATCAACGACGTAACTTTCCACAACTTCAATGACGCCGTGGATTCAAAGGGCGATTATCTGCATGATCACAAATACACCTTTAAGGGCTGGTATGATAACCCCAAGGGTACAGGTACGCCAATCACAACCAACGTTACCTTGACCAAGGCTAATCTTGGCCTCGGCACTGACGCGATTCCCGACGATAAAACTACCTACTACGCCGTTGTCGAGCAGGTTATGATAAGAGCTAACTTTGAGTTCAGAGTTATCGATAAGGATACAACTCTGCCCATGGGCGACGGACAGCACGCTCAGGAGGAGGCTGACCGTCAGGCAGAGAGTATTGTAAGAGCAGCCGAAAAAGACGACGGTACAAAAACAGGTTGCTACTTCCAGATTCAGACCCCGAGTACCTATGTGAACAACTCGCCCGTTCCGTGGCATCGTTCCTCAGGCTTTACGGTAAGTATCGAGTCGAACGATAACCGCGTATACAAATATAATTTCGTTGAATGGTGGGAGGAAGACCTCACAAGAACCGACGAGAACGGTGTTCACCCGATGGTTCGTCATAAAGACTGGTACAGCACAGGCGAATGGCTGTCGACCGTATTGGATCAGCAGCTTTACCGAACCAAGGATTACCATATTATCGCGGTGTTCAAAGAACGTGAAATTTCTTCGATGCCTTATAAAATCAACTATAAATATACGGATCGAGGCGATGTAGAGCGCACCTATGTAGTAAAGGGTAATCTGAACGCTGACGATTTAAATTCAACTGGTTCCGATTATAAGCTCACAAACGACAGCGACGTGCGTTTAAAGGACGACTTTATTATGCTGAGCGCTCCCTTTGAGAGCAACTATGGTGAGACTTTGCGCTGGAAGGCGGATTCGGAGCATATTACAAAAACATCCGCAAAGGGTGACTCCGACGCCGAAGCGGCAGAGGAGCGCGAGGACCGAATCATCACCACGGTTGTCGCCGAACAGACCAAGAAAAAGGTCTACGCCAACTACAGGCTGACTCCCACGGGCGATTATACAACAATCGAGACCGAAATCGGCGCGAACTACGTGCTCGATAAACAGCTCGCCGCTATAAGCGTTTTAAATCAGCAATATGACGGTAAGGACTTCAGCTATTGGAAGGTTCAAAAGAAGAGAGACGGCGACGTTATAGCTAAGTGTTATCAGGCGACGTTCACCTTCTGTATGATGGATACCTACTACATCACGCCTGTGTTTGAGGGCAAGATGGAGCCCGAGGATGAGACCGACGAAAACTTCAGCGGAACGAGCGTTCAGCTCAGACATCTCAATAACTCCCGTAACCACTGGACTGATTCTGACGGCAACCTCGCCGCGGACGCTTCTACCGATTTGCTCTATACCGACTTTGAAATATCGTTCAACAATAAACAGACAGATATTTTCGGTTCGGACGATTATAAGACGGGCGTTGTGTTTGAGCTTTGCGGCTCACTTCCCCAGAATAAGACCTTTGACCCCTCAAAGGACTATAAAGCAGTCACAGATTACGATAACCTTAGACTCGCTGTTCTGGGCGGTAACAAAAAGTACTCTTACGCAACGGGAAAAACGCGCAGCATTATAACTACCAACATTCCTACTCAGAAGCTGACCAACAAAAATCGTGTTGAGTTCGGTCAGGCGTTCAAAAACACATATAAAACCACAAAAGACGGCGAAGGCAACGACGTTAAGACTTATCTTAACGGCAGGTATCTACTGAAAGTTACCGCCTTTATCAGAAACAAGGGTAACGACGGTGTGTTCGACACCGCGGGCTCTGGTTCGTATGACGATGAGTTCATCTTCAGCCAAAACCCTGTTTATGTATGTCTCAGCGATGTATGCGCGAGAGATTTAGCCGCCAGCGTAGAAGGTATGGTAGTTTACAGTTAATTTGGATTAGTATATGAAAAGATAAGGGGGAGATTAAAATTGAATAAATTATATATCTCGCCCGAATTCGAGATTGTTCGGGTAGAGATGATACAAGATGTTATCTGTTCGAGCGGTCCCGAGACCTTCAGCTCTTATGTTGACCCTAATCCTGGCGACTGGGACGACGATCCCGCACCGTCCGACGACGGAATAGAATGGTAATAGCTATGAAGTATACGTTAAGATTAATTTCTATAATGCTCGCGGTTATTATTCTGAGCTCTATGACAGCTTTTGCCGCGGATTCATATATTACAATCGACGGATTTACGTTTGATATTAATAACAGCGAGGCGGTTATTCACGATTATGAGGGGAACAGCGAGAACGTTGTTATTCCTCAAAAGCTGCTCAAAGCCAATGTCGCCGCTATCGACAACTACGCTTTTTTTGAAAACACGGGCATAAAGTCGGTGTCGTTTGAGAACGCGACGTCCCTCAAGACTATAGGCGAGAACGCTTTTAACGGCTGTACGGGGCTTGAAACTCTCAATATCCCGTCCAATGTCACGACACTGTCTTTCGGAGCTTTTCAGAAATGCTCCGCGCTCAGACAGGTGAAAATCGGCGGCGGAGTGAATTCGATTCCCGAACAGTGTTTTTATAACTGTTCGTCACTTGTGGATATTGAAATTCCCGAGAGCGTAACCTCTATCGCTGACAACGCGTTTAGCGGCTGTGATAAGCTCGAGATTTATTGCTATGAATTCTCATATGCTCAGAGCTTTGCCGAGGAACACGGTATTAAGTATGTCATTCTCGACAAGTACGACCTCGGCGATGTTGACCTCAGCGGAAGAATTAACATCAGGGATGTTTCTTTTATCCAGCTCAGTATTCTGGATAAGTATAATCTTCCCGCGTTCCGCTATGCCGACGTCAACCGCGACGGCAAGGTCAATATCCGCGACGCTACAACGATTCAACTTTATCTCGTCGGTAAAATCAAAGAATTTTAAACGAGTTATGAGCCTTCCAAAAAAAGGAGGGCTCATTTTTATATAGTGATTGAATTATTTTTATGAGTGTGCTAAACTTATCGTAACATTAATCAGGAGGTAATAAAATGAAAAGAATAATAGCTATGTTAATCGCGGCTGTTATGATGCTGTCGATTTCGACTACGGCACTTGCTGAAACGGATTTAAGATTTTCCAATGAGTATAAAGGCTCGCCGTTTTATACCAAGCTTATAACAGCGCTTGATGACAGCAAGGACAAAACAACAATGGAAAAAACTCTCGCTGTTGCGTTGTCGCAGGAAGGTTATAAAAACTATGCCACCACAGGTATAGACATTGAGCAGGCGCGTACCGACGGATTTCTATGGACAGGTACAGAGCTCAGAATGAATAATAACCTCACAGGCAACACCGAGTACACACGCTGGGCTCAGAGATATGTTCTCGACAGAGCCGAGAGCACTCAGTACGAGGATATAGACTGGTGCGCTATTTTCGCGAGCTGGTGTATGTATCAGGCTGGCTATTACGACAAGGAAGAACTCAAGAGATGTTACTATTCATATTACGCCAATCCTACCGTATCCTATGACGCTGACGGCTGGATTCTTGCGTATAACCTTGACCAGCATAATGTATGGTACACTCCTACTGCCGCGAATTACCTCGATACATATAACTGGAATACATATTATAACACGGACGTTGACCCTTACGAGATAGACTATAAGCCGGGCGGCTTGCTGTTCTTCTCATGGGACGGCGGTGTGAGCGCTGATTTTGACCATGTTGGTATTGTTGTCAGCTATGATAAGGATGAACATATTATCACATATTCTAACGGCAACTCCGACGGACAGGTTATCACAAGAGAGATGGACCTCGATACCGAAGAGGAGTTCAGAGGTATGCCTTTAATGCAGAACAGTAAGCGCATCGCGGCGTACGGCGAGTATGACGAAATCAAGCCTCTTGACCAAAAGAATATCACATCCGAAACCACTTCAATCACCTGGGATAAGAGCACTACATCGGGTATTAAGATTCAGACTGACTCAAATTCAAAAATCTGTAAGGTTTATGTAGACGGTGATTATCTCGGCTCAAATATCGAGAGCAATATGGTTCTGCTCGGGGGCAGAATGGCAATCGGTAAATCCGAATTGATTAGTATTCCCGTAGGAAGTCACACTCTTACCCTGACATTTGAGGACGGCAATTTGAATCTGCCGCTTACAATAACAGACGTAACCAATGAACCGAGCACAAGCGAAAGCGAACCCGCTTCGAGCGAAACAGAACCCGCAAGCTCCGAAGCTTCAAGCGAGAGTGAGCCCGCTCCTGTTGAAAAAACTCCCAAGCTTTCCGCCAAAACAGCGAGCCTTAACGCGGGCAAAACTATCACTCTTAAAGTATCAAACGGCACAGCCAATACCTGGCTGTCCTCCGAAACCTCTGTCGCTACAGTTAAAAACGGCAAGATTACGGCGCTCAAAAAGGGCACGGCTATGGTTTATGCCCTCTTAAAGGACGGCAGATACCTAAGCTGTAAGGTCAGTGTAAAGACAAGCCCCAAGCTCTCAAAGAGCAGCGTAACAGTGAACAAGGGCAAAACCGTTAAGGTTAAAATCACGGGTAAAGCAAGCTCGGTTAAGAACGTTTATACCAATACCAAAACAGCGAAAATAACTTCGAAAAACACCGCGACCTCGCTCGTTGTCAAAGGTCTTAAAAAAGGCTCAACTACTCTGAAGGTTAAAGTAAACGGCGTCGTGCTTAAACTGAAAGTAAAAGTTAAATAACGAATAAGTGTATAAGAAATCCCCTCGCGGTTCGCGAGGGGATTTGTAATTAGGTTCGGATTATTATGTACAATAAAACAGCTGACAGAATGATAAGAGAAACAGCGATTATATGCCTGAGCTTTTGCTCCCATAAAAGTCCGATAAACTCTCTGACAAACGCGTTAGGGAAGAAGTAAAGCTTTGTTTTAGCGGATAAGCCCTTCACCTTAAAGCCGAGCTTTTTTGCCAGTGTATAGCCGCGGAACACATGATAGTTGGTGGTCGAAAAGCCGATGTTAATATCCTCGTCGTTTTCGGCGTCCTGTTCAATAGCCTTTTTTGAGAAAGCCATATTCTGATATGTGTTGACCGATTTGTCCTCCTTGACTATTCTGTCCTCGGGAACTCCCATCTCTATAAGGCAGCGCTTCATACTTTCGGCTTCGCTGATTATCTCGTCGCTGCCCTGACCTCCCGAGGGAATGAACTTTGCGTGCTTGCCTGTGGATTTGTATTGTTCACTTTCAAAATCAAACGCGCGCGTAACTCTGCCTTTCAGCAGGGGAGTAGGAGTGCCGTCGCTTCTTATCGCGCAGCCGAGGATGATGATATAATCCATATTCATCGCGGGCTTATACCGTGTGCTCGCAACCGCGCAGAACATAACGGAAATCAGCATACACTCAAAATAGCAGAGCAAAAACGTTGAACTCATATGTATAACCATAAAGGCGTAATACGATATAATTGAATCCGCTCCGTTATAATTATTAGTCAGATTAATTACAAACAGACCGCCGAATATCAGAACTCCTATGAGTATCCCGAGAGCGTTCTGCGGTCGAAAACCCTCTCTCAGAGCCAGCCATATATTGCTGACCGCGAGAGCGACAGCGAGCAGCACAACTGGGATTGTGGTAATCGAAACAAACCTGTTTGCGCTGCCGACAAATATTTCGGCAAGCGCGTCTATGTTTATGG
>JAHLAX010000269.1 GCA_020625875.1 bacterium
CATCTGGGAGCTTCACACCAGCGGAAAATGTAGCTTCCCAGACGATCTCTGTTGGTCAGGCATACAGTCACGTTCTGCTGTGGACGACAGATGCGTTTACTGGTGCTGGTGTAAAGTGTGTTGGGATGCTGTATTTCGATCTGACAGATGCTCCCACAAGCGCGAGGATGTTTGGCGTGTCGACCAATAACGCGGGGTCAAGTATTTCCGCGCTTTTGACAGACGATATTGTACAGCAGACTGGAAACCAACGGTACAAAATCACGGTTGGCAACAGTGTCACTCGTTTTTACGATGACGAAACGATTTTGTTCAACGGCGCAACATCTGGAACGTGCTACGGGCTTTTCTTGGCCGGAGTAACCTATCATTGGGTAGCTTGGTAAGGGAGGAAATATGACACAGAAAATTAAAGGACAGCGCTTAGACAATGGCGAAATTCAGGAGTTTTACGATGTTGACGCGATTCACAAAGGTGAACCAATTATCGTAACTGGAATTGACAATGCAGAGTATAAAATTTCCGTTGATAAAAGCGGAAGCGTTGTTACGGAAAAGCAGGAAAAAACTGCCGAATTAGTAACAAGTGGACTTGTGCATCGTTATTTAGTGCAAAACGGGTATGTTGTTGATCTTATTACAAACGAAATTGTCGAAAATGGTGTAAGCATCTCAAATGGCACGTTTACATTTATTCAAAAAGCTGCACTTACTGGAATATTTGGCGCTGAATCTGGGACAGTAGAAATTGTTGGATCGAGAAAAGAACGGCCAGTTAACAATTACTCCGTTTTTGTTACAACTTCCAATGCGACAAATGCAATGGTTGGTGCAAGGTGCAGGTCTGGAAGTGGCGCAAACCCAGAAAAAACAATTGAGCTTTACACCTCTGGCTCATATTCGTTTTTCCAAGACGACCTCGGCAGAAGTTCGTATTGTCCGTTTTATGATCCTAAAAACGTGCCGACGCTTGTTGCGTTTCGTTATGGGTATGATCCAGTGCAATACAAGCCTTGCGCGGAAGATAGATACACATATTCAATTTGTTTTGATTTGTTAGCCGATGCAGAAAACAACAAAAAATGTGCTGTTAATGGGCTTGTACAATACAACTCCAATGCAGAGTACAATTTATTGTCAAACAACGGTGTGACCATAACTGCTAACATGGAGACTCCGTACTACGAAATGCGAGTTTACGACAGGGTGTTAACAGATCAAGAAATCTTAGAAAACGCGATTTTTGACGAAACGCACTACTCTGTTCTTGGTGATAACATTGTTTCTGTTAAGTGTAAGAATGGCTACGAAAATTTTGGTGCAAATCCGGCACTAAAATCTGTCAATCAATATACTCCAAACGAACCGTGCGCATCCAATTCAGAAATTGGAACGTACACTGACGAAAATGGACACGACTACACAATATCGTCACTTTCTCCTTATTCAGAGCCGGAGCGTACCGATGGCGGCGTTTTTGAAGGGATAAGATTTGTCACACCGCCAACAAATCTATATACTTATCGGAAATACTCTGTTTTTGCTATGCCATATCCGTATGACGGTACAATGGTCGGCGCAGACCCCGGTCAGTTTCACATTATGTATTCTTCAAGCGATGATAGCGTTTGTGCTTGTGTTGATGGCGTTTTGATACCAAAATCCGTTGGAGAAGCTACAATTATAGCGAGGCTTGCTGGAACACAACTGACTGATTCTTTTACGGTAACGGTGTCTGAGTTAGACGAATCTGTTGACACAATCGACACGGTTTTTGTGCCAGAGGATTATTCTGTTGGTATTCACTCGCTACAAAGCCAAAACCCAAAAAGCGTCGCCGCGGCAATGTTTTCTGCTATCAAAACTGCGGGCGAGAGCGGTTATCATAGAATTGTTTTCCCTAAGTCAAGATACACGATTTATCCAATTTTTGATTACGGCTCCGGGAAAACGTGCGTGGTAATGCCGTCAAATCTTGAGG
>JAHLAX010000023.1 GCA_020625875.1 bacterium
AAGCGACAAATACATACTGATAGCTTTGTCCGCCTAAGGGTATTTCGCTTATCTTTCCGCCGTCTTTACCGATTGTGAACTCGTCGCTGTAAATTTCTGTATGCTTCCCGTCCACGGTTTTTGTTTCTGTAAGAACCTTTACTTTGTCGCCTTTTTTGAGCTCGTTATAATCACTCGACGGAAGTCCGTTTTCGTCATAACCGTCCCATGTTCCGTACATCATATAATAACCGCCGTTCTCGTCATCCTCAAAGTTGTATATGAAGTCGAACAGTAAGGTCGTTTTCTTTCCGTTGACGATTACGGGAGCGTTGTACTCGATATAATCGTCCTCAACTCTGTTGAGCGTTGTGGTGAACATCCGATGACCATCCAGCGCTGAAACACGCCCGTTGAAGTTACTCTTGTACTTTATTTTTTCCTGATCGACGGTGATGTTGTTATCTGTACGCAGTACATGGCGAACGCCGTGTGAGTCCGTTGACATCAAAATATAGTCAACTGAGCTGAGATAATAGACGCTCTTAGGCGTGAAAGATACCGTAAATGCCCCATCCTTGCCGATACTGCCCTTGTCGGTGAAAGCTATGGTCTTATCGGGTATATTCTGATAAAACGCCTTGAGGAACTTATTATAAGGCTCAATCAGGTCAAGGTCGATATAGCTGTCTATCTCATCCTTGTTATAGGAGATTGGATAATAAAATGATACGCCGCGGACATTGCAGTAGTCAATGTTTGTTTTGTTGTATGTGACAAAGTGACTTATCGCTTCCCAAAGCTCGGTCAGCTCGTCGGGCTTATGCCCGGGCAGGATAGCGGCGGTCAAGGACGGCGCGTGATCAAAAACATCAATGATGTCGATCATATTCGAGTTGCCCTGGTCAGAGCCGCCGCCGAATTTTTTGACATTCTTCAGCGCTTGGATGACCTCGCCCGATAACTCCTTATCGTATAGAGCCTTCTGTATGATCTCTACGGCAAGCTTAAATTCCTTAAGCATTTTGTCTGTGTAGGACAGGTCTAAAACCGAGAGAGTTGACAGCTTTTCCTTGCCGCTTTTCTTACATTTTTGCATGTAAGAATCGCAGATTTGTCTGCCGATTTTTTTCTCGCTTTTGCCCGAAGCAAAGGCTGTGACAACGGATTTGTAATCCCAACCTCCCGAGGGTACAATCTCCTCGGAAGCTATCATATACTTTGCGTAATCCTTCACGGTATAAGCGGTTTCTATAGAAGCCATAAGACATGCGTCAAATCCGATGATGTCGTATTTGTTTTTCAGCTTTGCTTTTTTCAGCGCCGAATTAAGCTCGGTTAGAGTGAGTGCGTCAAAGCTGTAGTTCTCATCAAAGCACACGCCCTTCGCGGAGCCGCCGCCGTGATCCCAGAGGATGAGCATATTATGATTGGTCGGGTATTTCTCTTGCCCCCATTTCAGAAAGTCGGTGATTGTTTCGGCTTCGCCCATATTCTTTTGCTCAAAGGACTCAAGCAAATTCAGTTTGCCGTCCTTTATCTCGTAGCGCTGAGATTTGCTCGAGCTGATGTTGTGGTGACGCCATGTGTTCGCCCCGCCCGTTTGAATGACGATGTTCATATCGCCCTTATCGGCTGAAAGCAGCTCGTCAATATTCTTGCTCGCGAGCCCCTGCTTAGTCTCAAGATTAGAGCCGCACATATAAATAAACAAAGTGCGCCCTTCGGTCGTGGTGTTGGAATTCCCACAGGCAGAAAGCGCGGAAGCTATTAAAACACAAGTCAGTAATAACGCAATTATTCTTTTCATATAAAACTCCAAAACTCTGTTTTATTACAAAAGTATTATAGCACCTTTTTTTAATGAAAGTAAAGCATATATGAAAAATATAACACAAGCGCGGCTCGTAATTAATGGTAACCGCACTTGTGCTTTTGATTATGTCGCAATACCAAACAAAGAATAGGAAAAATGTTTTAATGAGTTATAGTGAGGCGAATATTGAAAATTGCTTATCTGTTCCACATAGAAAAAAGCTATTATGGCCTTTGCAAAGAGGTGGAGCTGCATTTGTTTCATTAAAAGTTACAGATTTAAATGGAAATGAATTCAATTATCAAAGTAACGGTGCGCCATTACCCAAAGGATGCGGATTGGTATATAGCGTTAAAACGGCAGTAAAACGACCGTTTGTTGTAAAGTGGCAAATTGTCAATACTGGATTTGAAGCAACCCAGGCGGGTTGTCTTAGAGGTGGTTTTGAAGATTCTGATATAGGTACTTGCAAAAGAAAAGAAGCTACCGCTTATTCTGGTACACATTTTGTTCAATGCTTTATAATAAAGAATGGAGTGTGTGTAGCTAAAAGCAAGGAATTCATTTTAAATATTGAATAGTTTTTATAATGCAGAATTGTTTATTTCCTGGTTGATTATTTTCTGTAGAATCTAAATTTTTATAGTAGCTCCAGTCCTTTGAAGGCATTTCTTCCCATGTAAGTCCAAAAATTTTCTCTCTGTCTGTATTTTTTTTGCTAATAAAATGCATCTGTACATACAACGGACTACAACCGCACACTTCGTTTTTGCTTATATTTTCGCACATTCACCGGGCGGAAGGCAATACGGTGGTTTATTTGACGGTTACAAAATGATGCTCTTTTGATGATGTACCAGACGAGAAAGATAGCAAAATAGGTACTAAATAGCACTAAATGAACACTAAATAAGCCCCATATAAATGCTAAACTGAAAATGCACAAAATCGCTCACTCAAAATGTACAAAAAAGTTCAAGTAGAAAACGCTTTCTGGAGGTAGTATACTTCCCACA
>JAHLAX010000104.1 GCA_020625875.1 bacterium
CCTCTCACATTAAGTTTTCGTCATACACAGCGCGTTCGCCGCCGACAAACTTCGGGCGTGTGCGCGCGCATATGATATTGGCGTTGCCGATTTTATTTATAGACAATCTCAGCGGAACAGCGACCTCTTTGAGATGCATACCTATAAGCGTGCCGCCGATGTCGATACCCGCGTCAGCCTTGATATGCTCAACAAGCACAGGGTCGTCAAAGGTCTTATACGCAGTTGTCGCGCTGCTGCCGCCAGCCTTTGGCTGAGGAATGGCGTTAACTATACACAGGTTGTGTTTTTCAGCATACTCACGCTCAACGACAAGCGCCCTGCCGAGATGCTCGCAGCACTGAGCGGCGAGGAAAATCCCCTGCTCCTTAAGATATGGGTAAAAGCCCTCATAGAGCGTTTTAGCGCAGTCGAACTGAGAGTTCGTGCCGATTTGTGAGCCGACAACCTCGCTGGTGGAACAGCCCATAACAATTATATCGCCCTTTTTGAGCTTAGCCTTTTCGACAAGCTCTTTAAAGGCAGTCTGAATTTGCTGTTGTAATTCTTTATACATAATCATCACCGTTATCATTATACAATAAAACAAGGAAAAATAAAAGAGGAAATTTTATAAAAAAGCCACCGCTTAAAGCGATGGCTCTTAAAACTCTATTAGTCTGTTGTGTAAGGAAGAAGCGCAACCTGACGAGCACGCTTGATAGAAGTAGTGAGCTCTCTCTGGTGTCTAGCGCATGTGCCTGTTACACGGCGGGGCAAAATCTTGCCGCGCTCGCTTAAGTAACGGCGAAGACGAGCGATGTCTTTGTAATCAATAGTTTCAACCTTATCTACACAAAAAGCGCAGACTTTTCTGCGGCCTTTACGACCACGGATAGGACGATCTGCCATGATTATCTCTCCTTTCGAAATTTAGAAACTGTCTATATTATTTCAATAGATTTTAAATTAAAACGGTAAGTCATCATCCTCGAGCGAAACCTCCTGAAAATCGGAGTTAGAGCCGCTCTGATAACTCGGCGCGGGCTGCGAAGGAGCCTGCTGAGGCTGAACAGGCATCGGAGCGCCGTAGGACTGGCTGTAGCCGCCCTGGTTGTCTCTGCGTTCGCCTGTAAAGCTGATGTTGTCGGCAACAACCTCTACAACATAGCGGTTTGTGCCGTCTTTAGCCTGATAGGTACGTGTCTGGAGCTGTCCCTCAACCGCAATAAGCGAGCCCTTGCCGAAGAAGCGGCATACGAACTCAGCCTGCTGACGCCAGCATACGATGTCGATGAAGTCAGCCTTGCGCTCTTCACCGCTCTTGACATAGCTGCGGTCTACGGCTATACGGAAGCTTGTTACGCTTACGCCCGAGGCAGTGGTTTTGAGCTCGGGATCAGCGACTAAACGGCCCATCAAAATAACTCTGTTCAACATAATTTTTCATCCTTTCATTCACGCAATAGCGTGTGCAATTAATTATTCGTTTTAGTCTTTTTTGATAATCATAGAACGAAGAACGCCGTCTGTGATTTTGAATACACGGTCAAGCTCCGCGGGGAACTCAGCCTCGGACTCAAAGTTCATCAGAACATAATAGCCTTCGCTCTCTTTGTTGATAAGATAAGCAAGTCTGCGCTTACCCCATTCATCAACATTCTGCAGAGTAGCGTGCTTCTCAATTAAAGCCTTGAACTTCTCAACAAGAGCCTGGATGCCCTCTTCGCCCTGCTTTAACGAGAAAATCATTACTGTCTCGTAATTAGCTGTTACTGCCACGTTGAACACCTCCTTCTGGACATAATGGCGGCTGAATCTCTCAGTCGCAAGGATTTTAAGTATCGCGGTCGCGCGATAACATTACTATTTTAGCATATAAATTGAATTTGTCAAGGATTTTTATTCAAAAACGGCTCCCTCGTGACGAGGGAGCTGTCGCCGCAGAGGACTAAAAGCGAAGATATTAAAACTATTATTAATTAGTGGCGGCTGCGCCGCATTTATACAATCCTCAGTCAGCTACGCTGACAGCTCCTTTAGCCAAAGGAGCCTTAGACAAAAACGGCTCCCAAGCGGGAGCCGTTTCGTTTATTATCCTGAGATAATTACATCACATAAAGTTAGAGAAATCAGCGAGTGTGCCAAATGTCTGGGCAGCGTTGTCCTTATTTGTGGCAGTCTGATCTGTGTTAGTCTCTGTGGAAGCACAGAGAACGTCGATCTTTGTGAGTTCCTCTACTGTAATTACAGGAGAAGTGTATAAAGTTTTCATAATAGTTTCTCCTCCTTATTAAGCATTGTATGTGGCGATAATGCCATCATAGCTAACTGTATTGATGTACTTAGCGTAGTAAGTTACGCCGCCGATAACAACATAGAAGCGAGCTGCAATCTGATCAGTGTCAGACATACCGTTAACAGCGAGAGTTACATATGTGTTATCAACGCCATCGATACCGTTGTTGTATGTACCTGTGCAGTCGATAGTCTTCTGACCGTTGCCGCCGTCCTTTGTAAGCTTCGAGAAGTTAGCATTCATATCCTTGCCCTGAACCTTAGCTACAACATAGCCGTACTCGTCAGCGTTATCCTTGAGCCAATCTCTGTCGATCTTTGTTAAGATACGAACGCCGTTGCCTTCAGCGTCAGCCTTAACAGCCTTGTTCTGATAGCCGATGATCTGAGCCTTACCCTGGAGCGGGTTTTCCGGATCAATGGGAGCGAGAGTATTTTTACCTTGCTCTTCACTGAATGTCCACTCGTAGCCGTC
>JAHLAX010000078.1 GCA_020625875.1 bacterium
CGCCACGCGGCGTTTTTCGCCTGTTTCGGCGCGCTGTCGTATAATTCCCGCCATCCAGCGGGAAACGCGGATTTGATGCGTTCAGCGCGTTGTATCGGGTCTTGCTCGATTTCATCGATCTGTGCTTGCAGGTCGTTCTTGCGCTTGGTGTATTCTTCTTTGCTGATTTCGCCGTCTATATACAGGTCGTTTAGTCTGGTCAGCTTTGCCTTCAAGGGCGCGGCTGATCTTTTCTTTTTCGGAGTCTCCTTGGCGATCATCGTCAGGCGGTCGAGCTCCGGCTCGATCATCGACAGAAGCGCTTCCTCGATGAACTGCTCTTTGATGCTGTGCTTGTGGCTGCAAGTTCCGTCCGCGGTTCGTCTGCGGCAAACATAATACGGAACGCCTTTCGCGTTGTACCTGCCGGACATCCGACCGCCGCACTCGGCACAGGTCAGCAGCGACGAGAAGATGTATTCGTGCGTTTTGACAGGCGCGGTGTAGTGATGCTGGGCGCGGATGCGCTGGATCTTTTCCCATCTCTCCGGCGTGAGGTACGGCTCGCAGTAATTCTCCACACCGTGGTATTCGCCTTTGTAGATCGGATTTTTGAGCATCGCCCGGACAGAAGATTGGTTCGACCGATACCCGAAGCGGTCGAGGGTCATCTTTATAACGTGGTTGATCTTCTGACTTGATTCGTATGTGTCAAATATAGCCGACACCATTTCGCGCTGTTCCTCGTCGATCACGACGACCTTTTTTCCGTCTTTTTCTGCGACGGTGTAGCCGAGTGGCAGATAATACTTGCCGCAGATCGCTCCGCCGTCTTTGATTCGGGACGCGTTTATGAATTTCACGCGGTCTGCTGTCTGCGCTGATTCGTGCGCGGCGACGGAGATTGTGATCCCGACGAGGAGCCGTCCTTGCGCTGTCACGGTTTCAAGGCTCGGCTGCTCGATGGCGATCCACGAAACCTTCGCCCGGTCGAGGCGATCTTGAACGGCGTAAAACTGGCTCGGGTTCCTGCTCCAACGAGTGAGATCCTTAAACGCGATCAGATCGACCTTGCCAGCTTCGGCATCGTCGAGCATCCGCAGCAGCTCGGTTCGTCGTTGCAGCTGCTTCGACGCGCTCTTCCCATCGTCCGCGTATATCCCGACGAGCTTGTGACCGTGCTGCTCACAGAAAGTTTCGATCAATCGCGTCTGCGCTTCGAGCGAATAACCGTGCAGAGCTTGTTCAGCGGTGCTCACTCTTATGTAACCAGCTACCCTCATTTCTTCCTCCGAAATGGTATTAAGATACCTGTACTTTTTCCTTTGGCTGTTTCATTTGCAGAAATTCCATGTATTCGCGTGCTTTTTCGCGGTTTTCGGCGGTCAGTTGTCGGTATTTGGCGACAACACGCATTTCTTCCTCTGTGATGATCGGGGACAGCATGATCGGCTCTTTCGGCGGTTCGTCCTGCAATTCCTCGACGGTCACGCCAAAATACTCCGCGATCTTTATCAAGGAATCGATGCGCGGAACAGAGCCCTCTTTCCATGCTCTCGGTGCATTCGCCGATATGCCGATTTCGCGGCAGGCGGTCGTGACGGACTTTCCTTTCTTCCGGCAGAGCCGTTCATACACGTCATAAAACATTTTTATATCACACCTGCCTTTTATAAAAATTCTTTACCGTACAATTTTACAAAAATGTATTGCAATTTACGGTTCTGTCATGTATAATAACTAACGTAAGGATACAAAGCGGTACTGCAAAGTATAAGCGGAGTATCAATTCGGAAACATAATAACACTTATGTAAACGGATTGCAACACTTTTTGAGGAGGGATGGCATGGCACGAAAGACGGAGTTCTCGGTCACGGACGTGATGGCACGTTATCACGTGACGCGGCAGACCGTTCATAACTGGGTTCGCAAGGGCTGGGTGAAGCGGTCGAAGATCGGCGGAAGGGTTTACTTCACCGCCGACGCGCTGCGCGAATTTGAAAACAGATGAGCGCGGGATTCACAGAAGCGCACGCTATCAGGTTTCTTGAAACCTTGGCGAAGGCGCAGGGACATACGGTAACCGTTAAGAGAAAGGATAATGAGAAATGCGTAAGACGTACAAAGCAAAGTGTTTCAAATGCGGATGGATCGGCGATTGGAGCGATCTGAATAAGGACTATTGTGACGGCGGTTATAGAGGCGAACCGCACGAGACCTGTCCGAATTGCGGAGATGATGACATCGGTGAAGTGATCGAGTGCCGGAGCTGCGGAGGATGCTTCGAGGACGTCTACGGTTCGAATGGCTTGGAGATCTGCGAGGATTGCTTGAACAAGCTGATCAACACGCGGACGGTCGCAGAGTATGGCGAGCTGAATCCAGAAGAAGTCGAGATCAGCGGTCTGTGGGCGAAGGTCTATACGCCGGACGAGATCAACCGAATCCTGATGGCAGACTTCATGAAGCTGCCGGATTCGAAGCAGTATGAATACTGCAAGATGTATGTTGACGATGATCCGCACGAGTTTGCGGATTGGGTACAAACCGAAGAATGAAGGAGGATCACATGGAAGAAGTCAAGAAGAGCGTTTTTGAAACGCTGAACGAGGTCAATGTTGGCGAGCACATTGAGAAGAAGAACGGCCTCTCCTATCTGTCATGGGCTTGGGCTTGGGCAGAGGTCAAGAAACGCTATCCGGGCGCGTTCTACACGGTCTACGAGAACCGCGACGGTCTCCTGTATCACACGGATGGCATGACCGCATGGGTAAAGACCGGGGTCACGATCGAGGGGCTGGAGCATATCGAGTACCTGCCTGTGATGGATGTGCGGAATAAGTCGATCACGATCGATAAGATCACGAGCTTCGACGTGAATAAAGCGGTGCAGAGATCGCTCACGAAAGCCTGTGCGCGGCATGGTTTGGGCTTGTACATCTACGCTGGCGAGGATCTGCCGGAAAGCGAACAGCCGATAACGAAGCCGACCGTGGACGGAATGAGCCGGGTCGATCTGCTCCGCAAGCAGATCCTCGACCTTGCCGAAGCAAAAGGAATCGACCGAGCAGCCGTGACCGAAGCCGAGTATAAAGGCGGTCGTTCGTGGAACGATCTGAACGAAGCTGACCTCGCACAGGTCAAGATCGGGCTTGCGAAGAAATGAAAGCGACAGCGTTTGACCTTCGGCAGACTTACCGAGGAGACTGGCAGCTCGTCGCGGAGCTTGACAGGGAAAGCGTTCCAGAAGCGATGCGGCTTGTTGATCAGCACGACCGAAAGCCCTACGAGCTGACGCTGAAACCTTGGCGGGAAAAGCGGTCGCTGACCGCAAACGCGTACTTCCATACGCTGGTCAATAAGCTTGCGGCGGTCATGCGGATCTCGAACGACGCTTGCAAAGTGCTGATGGTTCGGAGCTATGGCACGGTCGCAGAGCTGAACGGCGTCCCGGTCACGATCACACTTCCGAAGGGCGCAAAGCCCTCGGACTTCTACCCTTATTACGAATGGTTGTCCGGCGACGCTGACGGCGACACGTACCAGCTTTACAAGCAGACGCACACGCTCAACTCGAGCGAGTTTGCACGGCTGATCGATGGGACGGTGGAAGAGTGCAAAGCGGTCGGGATCGAGACCCTGCCGCCGAAGGAATTGGAGCGATTGTATGCACAGACAAACAAAGGCGACAAACATTCCGTATGAGGTCAAGGAACGCGTTTGGGAGCGCGACGGCGGGCGATGCGTCCTCTGCGGAAGGTCCTATGGAGCATTCCCGAACGCGCATTTTATCGCCCGGTCGCACGGCGGAAAGGGCATCGATGAAAACATCGTTACGCTCTGCATTCCCTGTCACCACGCCTATGACAATACGGAGCACAGGGAAGAGCTGCGGCAACGGCTGCGGCGGTACTTACAGGAGCAATATCCCGGATGGGATGAG
>JAHLAX010000113.1 GCA_020625875.1 bacterium
AGCGATACTACTTCTAACTATCGTGTATGCCGTGGTCTTGAGACCTCTGGTGATAGCATTTATTGGGAAGTAGAACTCCCTGATGGCACTAAGTTTGACTTCACTGGTATGTGCTCTACTCACATTGTTGGTCAGTCTGCAAACTCTGCTATCCAGTTCAATCTCACTATCAACCGCGATAGTGACATTACCGTTGTAAATCCATGATTTAACTAGGGCTGGGTTACTCACAGTGGCCCAGCCCAATTTTTACTATAAAGGAGATAACCACTATGACTACTACTATTAATGGAAATGATTATGAGTTCGTACTTAATGCAAAGGCATGTGTTGAACTTGAAAAGAAATTAGGGACTAATCCAGTGAATACTTTAGTCCGCTTTGCCGAGAAGAATGAGGTTCCTAGTTTTGTGACCTTGTTCCAGATTATCCAGGCTAGTCTTCCAAAGACAGTTAAAGCTGAGGACGTTTACGATGATCTACTTGCCGATGGTAAGGGGTTCAGCGATCTGATGGACTTAGTTGTTGAAATCTTTAAGGATGCTGGACTTATCCCCGATGAGGCAGAGGTAGACGAAGAAAAAAACTAACACGTGAGGGCAAAGGTCCCTCTACGTTAAAAGAAGCATTTGATTAGCTCCTTCCACCGTGTTTAATGTGCGGCCTGAGCTTTGAGGAGTTTTGGAGGTTGACCTTAAAGCAGATCAACCTCTACCTTAAAGTGATGGGTTAGAAAAGAAAAAGAGACGCAGAGGATAAGAGAATTGAAATGTATAACTCTGCGGCTATGATTGCCAGATTTGTTGGTCTTACTATTTCTGGAGAATCTTTACCTGGGTATGTAGACCTATTCCCTGATAGTGACTAGGCAAAGGATTTAGAGGAAGAAAGAAGAAAGCAAGAGATGGCAATACAAAGAGATGCCTGGATATCCTGGGCAGAAGCACAGAATCGTAAGGGAGTGAGAAAACAGGATGGAAATACAGCAACTTCAGGTTAAAATAACTGCGGAAATGAGTGGTCTGCGGAAAGCCCTTGATGATTTCAAGAAAGGGTTTGCTGAGGCTAATAAGAGAGCTAATGATACTGAGAGAGCATTAAGTTCTATGAGTGCTAATGCTTCTCAAGGCTTTAATTCTATGCACTAGGCTATTGAACGAATTAACGCAGACTTAAAGGTAATGAAGGAGGAAGTTCGTTCTGTCTTTGACTTCCGCCCTTCGTTTGGCGATAAAGACATAAAAATCTTCAAGGTTGATTCCTTAAGGAAAGAGCTGGCTTAGGCAGAAGATATGTTGTCTAGACTTTATCAAAGACTAGATAACCTTCACCAGCAATTAGAGAATGCGCCACCGCCTGAGATGCTTAAAAATATATACTATGATATTGATGGCTGTAGTCAAGCTGCTGAAATGTTCGAGAACAAAGTCAGAGGCTTGAAGATAACTCTGATGGGGTTGAATGATGCTAAAGGCAAGTCTGCAACAACAGCAGAGTTAGAGGCCATGAAGGAAAAGGCTTATGAAGCAGAGAAAGCTTTTAAGGCTGCTGAAGCTAGACTAGCTGAGCTAAGAGGGCAGAACCCATTTAGTGATGCAACTGGTGCAGCAACTAAGGAGTACTCTGAGGCTGCTTATAAGTATATGGAGGCTATGACTCAGTTGAAGAATGCTCAGAATGCGGTTAATGCATAGGGTATTCCTTCATTCTGGAATAAGCTAGGTCATGCAACCGGCTCAGTAGCATCTGCGCTAAGTAAAATAGGACATGTGG
>JAHLAX010000161.1 GCA_020625875.1 bacterium
GACCCGTGGCACAGCGTCATCACGATTTTATTGCTATGTTTGACGGATGAGCCGAATAGTGAAGGGTCGCCGCCTTGTACGCGGCTGAATTTCAGCATGCCGTATGCTTCATGTTCTTCTTTTTCCATTTTTAATCCGCTCATTGTCAATCATCTCCTTCCTTTTGACTGGTTATTGCTTTAAACAATCCTTTCGGTATCCAGTCTTCTCTGCTTTTTTTCAGTTCTCCTTTCGGGACGCAGTCCCGCATTGCGGATGTGTCAGCAAGCGCCATGTCAATGATGTAAAAATCATTTTCGTTTTGCATGACGTCTATCGACCACTGTCCGTCGAGGTCTGTCATACTGATGACATTTTTTATATGCTTTAATACCTTTTCTTTATTTTCATCATATCTCTTATACAAGGTTTTTTCGTGCATCGAGTATATGACGTAATCGTGCTTCATCTCGACTGTATCCGCATCGCTTTCGGCAGAGAACCGCTTTTTCATGATGTCGGAACGCCAGTATGGCGAAATGCCGAGAATACGCGGGTTTTTCCCGAATTCAACAAATATCCTGTATTCTGTATGCAGAGGAAGCCCGTTGTAAATACAGGGATTCCCTTCCTTATCGGCGATGAACTCACGCACTGCAAACTGGTTGGTGGTCGCTGCTCCGTATATGGAGACAGGACTGCCTTTTCCATTCGTGTTTAACGGACTTGCGTACATTCCTGCCTGGAACTGGATAAACAGCAGGTATTCTCCAAGTTCGCGCACTTCTTTTTCGCCGCATACTTTTGCATTTCGAAAATCATATTTAGATGAAAAGACGCCTGTTTTTATGAAGTATTCCCTGTCTGTATCCAGTTTGAATACTTCCATCGCCCATTCGTCCACTATTTTCAGTGTTGTAAGGTTGAGCGAACTGTATTCAAGTCTCGTGAGCTGCAGTATCGGCAGCGGTACCTGCACGACGCCCGTATCGGGAATCTTGAAAAACCCCTCTTTTTTTGCTGCCTGTGTAATCGGCGGGAGCCAGTATCCGATAGAATTCCTGTTTCGTCCGAGGATTTCATAAAGAACAGGGTCAAGGTCAAGGATTTCAAGCCCCTGCCGGAATCGTCCGTAAAACCCGTCCCTGTCTTTCTTGTTTTTTGCTTTTAATGCCCTTGCATACATTTCAAGTACGGCTTCATAACTGTTCCCGCTCAGGTCGCGCATATACATGCTCCCTGTAAGCATGGGGCGCAGTGGAATCGGTATCTTCTGCAGTTCTTCCTTTGTGACAGGGCGGATGTCTTTTTTCTTGCAAATCAATCCCGTGACTTTTCCATTTATGACACAGAACCCCGTTGTTTCAGAAACTAGTTCGTCCTTAATCCTCTCGATAATTTCCTCCAGATATGCCTCGTCGTATGTTTCGGGAAGTTTGTTCGTTCTTGCGTCCGCAGACGCTTCTTTTGCGGTGACTTTAAAAAAGTTATCGCTTATCCCCTTGTCGATAATGGTTTCGGCATATTTTTCTTCAAAAGCACGCAGCGCTTCGGGAGAGGTGCTGAGAAGTCCCGCCACCATGTCTTTTGTCCCTATGTCATCTTTTGTTTTCAACAGGCTAAACAGGTTAGACAGTTTAAACATCTGCACATCTCCTTTACATCAGATAAAAAATCAGTTTCTTTCAAAAGGATAAAGAACAATTTCCCCATTGTACTTTACAACCATAGTCAGTGTCTTTCTGTCCCATTCCGGATGTTTCTTCGCAAGAGCCCGTATGGCGCCTTCTTCAATAAAAAGATTCCTTGCGGATGTGAGTTTTTGGATGTCAAAAATCCGGTTCCACGAACCTGTCGGAAGATATGGCACGATGGAGATATAATCTCTTCCTTTATTGATGGAGCCATCAGCAAAGATATACCAGTTTCCTTTAGGAGAAAAACACTGGTCGTTGGTCTTTTTTTTCTGTAAGCTGCCTCGATATTTTCAGAATCCTTTTCGGAATATGTGCATAACCGTTTTTGATTTCAGTAAGCATAATAACAGCCCTTTCTTTTTTGGTATATTGTTTTCTTAATCGTGATTATAATATCTTTCACGTTTCCATATTTTTTCTGGGAAAACAAAACGGACGCCATTTCAGGTGTCCGTTTTGTTTTATAACGCAGTTCCTTTATTTTGCGCTTTTTGATGATATTCCGTTTATCGTCATTCCTGCGGCAGGAAGAACTATGTATTCTATTCCGTCAATCACCTTTGTCATAACTTTGTCTGTATATTTTGAATCAACAAATATCGTTACATATTCATTTTCTATGGTTATGTTTCCTGACGGACTGCCGACGCCGCGCGCATTCAGTTCCGTGC
>JAHLAX010000139.1 GCA_020625875.1 bacterium
ATAGTATTATCTTATCTAATTTATCATTTCTTATCTAAAGAATCTGGAATACCTTATAAACCACCTGTAGTTGCTATTATAATATCTATAGTAGTTGTATTTATACTTATTTCATTAATTATGAAGTATTCTATGAATAAGATTAACAAACAAAACACTATTGAAACAATTAGAAATGAGAATATCTAATATAGGGAGCGAAAGCTCCTTATATTGTGGTATAATGTTAAGTATTTTATGACACATTTTGATTATATAAAAAGACTATATGTTTAAAATATAATCTGAATAGAAAATTTAATTAACGTTATTTTTAATATAAAAATGTGTTATAAAATTATTGTACCAAATTGTTAACGCGTAAGGAGAAAGTATCTTTCCCATTTTTATGTTTTTTATTCATTTTACTTGTAGTTGTAATAAAATATGTCCTATATTTAGTAGTATTATTTAATTTAGAGTATAATTCCCCCTTACCCCCAATAGTTATTGCGAATATGTTTATATATTATTAATCTAGTTTGGTGGCTGATATATGTCATAGTGATATTCATAGTAAAATTTTGATGATCCACACTTTTTGCATTTGAATTGATGTAATACTCGTGACACTTTATTTATAAATTCATTCGTTAGTATTTTTGATATTAGTAATCTACATAGTTTTATTTTATCTTTTTTATTTCTATTTGTTAATATTCCATAATGTTTAATTTTTGTAAATTTTTCTGGTAAAACATGAAGTAAAAATCTTCTTATAAATTCTATAGCAGAAATTGTCATTTCTTTAATTTTAGAATTATCCTTATAATCTTTATATTCAAAAGTAACAAATCCATTTTCAACTTTCTTTATGCGTTCGTTAGCAATAGCTACTCTAAAAGAATACCTTCCAACATATTCAATTACATTTTCAGGTTTTCCTTTAGGAGGTTCAATATAAGTTATCCATGTTTTTTCATAAAGTGGTTCTAAAAATTTATTAAATGATTCTAAATTATTAATATTATTGGTTAATTTTAAATTGTTAAATTCATGCTTTAAATAATATAAAAATTTATTTTTAAATAAAGAACCTAAAACTTGAACTTCAATTAAATAATCTTTATCACAGGAAATCCATTTATTATTTTTTAAACCACCACCGGTAACTATTGAATGAATATGTGGATGAAATTCCATGGTTTGTCCCCAAGTATGTAAGATAGAAGTAATACCAACTTTAGCTCCTAACCATTTAGGATCTAATGAAAGTTCTAATATTGCTTCACTAGTAGCTTTAAACAATATATCAAAACAAATTTTTTTATTTAATAAAAATGTTTCATTTAATTCATATGGAACTGTTGTAACAATATGGAAGTATTTGGAATCTAGTAAATAACTAGATTCCTTTTGAATCCATTTTTCTTTTGCATATTTCTGACACATAGGACAATGTCTATTTCTACAAGAATTATATCCATAATATTCTTCTCCACACTCACTACAAGTACAAACATGATATCCTAAATTTTTAGTACCACAATTTCTAATAGCATTAAATACTTTCCATTGTTCTTTTGATAAATTATATTCTTTTGTAAATTCATCTCCATATTTAATAAAAATATATTGAATGTTTTTTTTAGACATATTTAACACCATTAAATTCACCAAAATCACTATTACCAAAAGCTAAATGAATATATATTACAGTAGTTGATAGGCTTTTATGTCCTAACATATATTGTAATTGTAGTAAATTTCCACCATCTTTTAAATAATTAGTTGCGAAAGAATGACGAAGTGAATGAAATGAAATATTATCATCAAGTTTATATAGATCTTTAATTACTGTGAAATAATTAATGATTGTATTGGCATTCATTACTTCTTTTTCATTTGTACCTTTAAAAATGTATCCATTTCTTATATTGTTTTTAATGCAATAAGCTCTAAGTGCCTTTATAACAATATCAGGTAAAATTGTAAATCTTTCTTTATTACCTTTACCTAAGACTTTTAATTTATGTTTTTTTACATTAATATCTTCAACTTTAACTTTAGCAACTTCACTCACACGAAGTCCACAAAAGAAAGCTAAAAGTAACCAACATTTATGCTTTAAAATATGTTCTTCATTTACAATTTTAGCAAATGTATTATAAGGTATAGTAGTTGGTAATTTTTTTACTAATTTGCATGTAGGTAATAAAACTCTATTCAACATTTTATTAAAACAAACAAGATAAAATAATCTGATAGAACATATACATAAATTGTATGAATTTTTACATTTGTTTGGTTTAAGATATTCATCATTTAGAAATTTAATTATATCTTCTTCTTTTAGTGATTCAATATCGATACTTGAATTATAATAATTAAAAAATCTTAATAAAACACTTTTATAGTTTTTGAATGTATTATCACTCCTTCCTCTTAAAGATAAATTTTGTTGGATTTTATTAATCCAAATTTTTTGATTTTCATCAGTATTCATAAAAAATCTCCCTTCAAATTGTTCAAAGAGAGTAATAATATCTTTACTTTTTACTATTTCCGTGTATAATAATTAGTAGTTGGATTTATTATATCTCTTTGCGGAAAATATAATACTCCAACTTTTTTTATTTTGCAATACTTTTATTGGGTTTTTGTTGAAATATACGGTTATGTTATAGACTTTGCGTTAGCAATTTGGTACAATGGTTATTGAGTTGATTTTATGAAAGATAATCCTAATATAACATTTGAAGAATTATTAGATAATTTAAGTTATATAAAAAGTAAAAAAGAATTAAAACAAATAACAGATGCATATGAATTTGCTAAAACATCTCATGAAGGGCAAAAACGTCTAACCGGAGTAGACTATATCAAACATCCTTTAAATGTTGCTTATATATTATCTACAATTAATGCAGATAGTGATACAAT
>JAHLAX010000162.1 GCA_020625875.1 bacterium
CCTCGCCGATAAAAGGCGACATGCAGGTTGACGACCTCGGAGATTTTCTCGTTGAACTCGATTATCTTATCCTCGGAGTAAGAGAGGAAAATGGTCGTTTCCTTACAGATGAGCAGATAGAGGAAAAGCAGCTCAAAAAAGAGGAAGAAGGAAAGCAGAGAGCGGCAGAAAACCTGAAAAAGAGCATGCGCGCGACAGGCTTCCGCAACCTCGTTATTGCGGAAATCGTCGCACTCGGTTTTTCCGAAAAAGAGGCGAAGGATTTTGTAAAAAGGCATGGGCTGGATAAAAAAGTCAAAAACGTAATGGATTCTTTCGATATCCCCGAAGACCATGCGGAAACTATGGCAAAAGTCCTGGCAAAGAATTATACCGAGAAAAAGATGCCTGAAAAGCAGAGACCTGAACAGACTACGGAAAAGCTGGCTGCGAACATGAAGGCAAAGGCAAAACTTCAGATGGCTGGATACACGACCAAAGAAGCCAAAAGTCTTTTGAATTCTGGCGGCGGACAGACTGCCGAATGACAGCATTGTAAGGTTCTGAAAACAGATATGCCGACAGGCGGAAAGCGATATGCTTTCCGCTTTTTATTGCACGGAATCACGGCAATACACAGATTTTCCCAGAAAAAATATGATATACAACGGTATGGCATAATGATACTGACGAGAGACAATGTCTTGAAAAAGACAATGTCCGGGACTCACTTTCATGTTATGGCGGCTCGCTCCATACGGGCCGCCCCTCCTTTTCTTTACACATTTCAGATGTTTCAGCTTATTTATAATTTGTCTGTTTTTTCATTTTATTTTCAGCACCATTAAGTTTTCGAGAGGAGAGATGATGAAAACAAAAAAGGTAGAAAAGATGAGGCTTTATGAAATCGTGATTGCTGTATGCATGGCAGGCGTTTTCATTCTGCTGAAACTGTTGGAACCCTATTACAGAGGCGGAGAGGCGTTTGATACAGTCGGCGTTCGTCTGTATTTAGGGATGATTGTTTTTTTTATCATCGGCGGCATTGCCTTTGCAAAAGAATTCAAAGAACTGTGTCCGGGCAATACGGAAGATGATTGGGAAGATGAAACCGTAAGGAAAAACAGCGGAAACAGACACAGACACGACCGCTGTGCGTAAGACAAAAAGAAAAAGGAGAAAAAAATGAGCACATTGTCTATTGTAGCAATTGTGGCCAAAAAAAAGGCGTTCGAGATGTTCAGAAAGCAGGAACATTTCAGACCCGATAATGTGTATCTGGTCGAATCCGGTCTGTATATGATGTCATGGGATTGGGTCGACTGGACCGATTTCGGACAGGAAGCAGCTCAGATGAAGGAAATGGAGAGAGTTATGAGCACTCTCGACAAAAATCCTGAAGATGGCTGCGGTTATAAATCCGTAGTCGTTAATGAATACGGCGGAGAAGCAAGTCGTGGAAACCTGGACTATGAAATCCAATTCGCACTGAAGCTGGACGTTCCACACGGAGCGTTTCTGTTAGATAAGAGCGACCTCGACAAAGATATAAATACAAAAATTTATTATCTTTACAGAGACGCATGCAACTTCAAGATGTCGAATGAAGTTATTGTTTCCGGTGTTTTCACAGAGGCGGAAAAACAGGAAATCGTAAACGAGTGTTGTAATGATTGCGAATACTTTATTCCCAGCCAGGTCGGCCTGCCGGAAAACAGACCTGATGATTTCCCGACAGAGGATGACCACTGCTGGTTCGAGCTGGATGTGAATGGTTTTACTGAAACAACGGAACTCCCTACTGTTGGAATTACGGCAAAGGAACTCCTTGAAAGTTTCCGGAGTGCGAAAGACAACTGGAATGACACTGGTATTTTTTGGTAATCGTACAGAACATCTGCCGCACTGCGGCAGGTGTTCTTTTTTGTATATGCTGTTTAATATACGGGACAGGATATAATGAAAAATACCGGGCGGCAAGAGCCGTCCGGTAATACAGTGTCAGACAGTTATATCAGTCTTTCCCTAC
>JAHLAX010000184.1 GCA_020625875.1 bacterium
ATCAATCTTGAATATCTCGCCTTCTCCATTCTTGTGGAGTGTTGCAAGGTCTGTGAAGGTGAACCCATTTATATCAATATCAAATGTAACGCCACCCTTGTTAAATTTGTCCATAAGTCCCATAATATTATTTCTCCTTTACTTTTGCATGTTTTACAAATTCTTCATCAGTCATAGAATACTTTTGTGAATAGGTGTTTACCACCTTCCAGTAACCACGAGCCAGTGTAACAGGATCATAGCGCCCATAGAAGGTTTTCTTCTCATGGGTCACAGCATGTTCACACTCTGTTATCAGGATTGTTCTTATCAAGCTTTATACCTCCTTTCCATAATTCTTATTTAACATTGCTTTAGCTTTATACTCAGGCTGTTTATACATATTCATATTATTTGCACCTCCACAAATTCACCCGCTTCAAGATCTGTTAAAGCCCCGCCACAGTCAAGCCAAAGCTTATCACCATTTACCTTCAGGATTACCCATTCTTCAAGTACAATATCCCAAAAGCCTTCAGGATCTGTTGAAGCAGAAGAGCACCAGTGCTTAGGCGCTAAGTCCTTTGTTAATCTGTCGTAAGTTGATGTGATAACTCCTTTAATTGTTACGTGCATGTTTGCCGCCTCCGTTTTATAAAATATTTCCTAGAAAATATATTACAACATATCAACCATTTTTTCAATACCTTTTAAAAGAAGTTCTGCATACTCTCCAGTTATGCCAAGTGTATAATCACCATTGACAAGTGCAACATTGGAAGAAGTAGTAAAGCGACAATGATCCACAACTATTTCATGGATATCATCATCGTTATAATATGCAACAAGGTGTCCTGATTCAGTAACTTTAGTTCCAGCTTTAAAAGCTTCAAGACCCTTCTTATTAAAAAATTCTGCTCCAGCCTTCTTACTTACCCCGGCAATAGTAGTTTTAACTTTACCCTCTACTTCATAAGCATATTTTTTCGCTCCGAGTGTGCAAAACCTATCATAATTGCCTTCAAATTCCCATTCACCAAGGTATTTTATGTTTCCGTTCCGATCTTCAGCATATGCTCCATGCTCTATGGCAAGCTGACGCCTATACATATTTTCTGTTTCAAAGTCTTTAAAATGGTCATTTATACCTTTAATAGAATCAGTATCACAGTAAACCGCGTCATTTCCAACAGTCCACAACATTTTTCTGAGCTGCATCCTCGCTGCTGCTGGGATAAATAATCCTTGTTGGTAGCTGAGGAAACTATTTCTTGATTTATAAAATTTAGCAAGAGCCTGCGCCAGATCAGGAGTATCATCAGTGTAAATCTTCTTCACAGGATCCCATTTAACAACACTTTGGTCAATTCTCATTACCATGCAACCATAGCAGCTATTCTGAAGAGCCTTAAAACGATTATACTCATACACCTTCTCGGGATCGCCATCGAGTAAGCACTTTCCTCTGAAATATGAAATAGTAGTCTCTCTTATCTCTTTTGATAAAGGAGCTGCTTTAGATGCCCAAATCTCACCAATCCTGATATCATCGAACAAATATTCTTTCATTATGATATCAAGATCTATATTAGTAAGTGTACATTCTATAAATTCTGCTGCTAAAACACGCCCATTATCAATAACTTTCCGTGGTGAATACTTATTACACTTTGAAAGTGGTATATAAGGCATTCCACAATAATACTGGCTCTTTTTGTTATACCTGATATTGAAAAAAGCTACAGTCATGATAAGAGCATACTCACTCATATCATGATTTAGATAATAGCTCACTGGCATCTTAGCAAAAGCTGAGAAAGGATATTTATCATATATCATTATCTGAGCTGGATAAGATGATTTTATATCATAGCTCCAAGCATTTTCATTTATCTGATCAGCTCTCTCAGAATTTGCGTGAGTGTCACCCCCTCTGAAGGCTTCTCTACAAAGTGTATATAGATGAGCATCAAGGCGAGAATTTAAAAAGTATTCCCTGTTCTTTTTATTCTTGCGTACATTTGTTCTAAGCTCCCTTCTGACATAACCAGTAGAAGTAAGTGGCATAGAAGCTAGTGTATCATGTTTTAATCGGGATCTGATACACTCACATAGACCGCGTACATCATTATAGCAATAACCTTGCTCATATTCAGATAATGGCGTAATAGGTGTACGTAATTTATCATAATCATAAGTATCTCCATCCAGTTTGTAATGTGTTACACCCTCCTCATTCTCACAAAACTTTGAAAGAGCCATATTAGAGAGGATATATGAACACCTGAACTCTATACCACCCTTAGTTATTATCTTAGCTGGTGTTTTTTCTTCTATGAAAAAACCATCCTCATATTCTAGGAAGTTTCTCATAAACTGCCATTCAAAACCAAGCTGATGCACCCAAACAACCAGCCGATTTTTAAGAGATAAGTTCATATTTCTTTCCAGTGAATGAATGAGATGTACAAACTCATCCCAAGTCCTACCAAAAACAACTTCATCATCAAGACAAAATTGCCAGTGATACATAAACGCAAAAGGTCTAAATTCCTTTTGTGATGGTTTATTTTGCTCATAGACTTCAATGATCTTAAGAAGCATATCAGAACGATTGATTATATCCATAGGAAAAAGATCAGGTCTGAAAGTGTTTAAATCTTCCCAAAGCTGATCTGGATATAACCCTTTAGATTTATATAATTTTAGTTGTCCGAAGTATAATTTTCTAAGCTGTTCAAAATCTGCAATATCTGACTTTATATTGTCATCATATCGGATTACAAGTGCTTTTAAGTAGTTATATACTTCAATATCATAAAATACTTCTTGCCGTTCTAATGGTTCAGTAATATTAGTAGTTTCTATATCAAATGCACACGGAATTTCTAAATATGTGATACCACGTTTCTTAGATTCTTTACATGAGAGTAGCTTCCCAAGATAGGAGAGTTCTTTAATCTCATAAATATTTTCTTCTGACATTCTCACAATCGGATTTTTATTTTCATCTTTTCCGATTGTTATCGGCACATTTAGTTTTCTCATAGCCACCTATCTTCTGATTATTGAAGTAAAATCATCCCACATCTCAAATACTGAGATTTCATTGCGTAAGAATTGTTTATACGACGATGTAAGTTCATTAAGTGAAGCTCCCGCTGCTATAGCTTCTCCAGCTTCCATCATGAGCTTATTATCATTAGTTACATAAAGAAGCTTCTTAACATCCTTCCAAACGTCGGAAGATAAGAAGTATAAAAATTTCTTTTTAAAGTATTCTTTATCTTCACCGCTCCAACCTTTTGGAGGAGTAAATTCTGATAGATCTAAATAAGGAGTTTCCCTATTTCCAGCTTCATCTAATTTTCCTTTAGTTAAAGTATCAAATACTTTATCAGCTCTTTTATCTTTAGATCCAGTTACAGTAGAAGACTGTGATCTTAAAAATATAAGCTCCTCTTTGATCTGATCCACTAGATCTTCAGCTTCTATCTTTTTGGATC
>JAHLAX010000203.1 GCA_020625875.1 bacterium
ATACCAACTGAAGGTGTAACGCTGTTTTTGCTTTCACTTTCTCCGTGGTCGGTTGAAGTGGTTGTTGAATGTGTGTTGCTTGAGCCTGTCCGTGTATCATCAGCGGTGTATGACTCTGTGAAATCCACATTCACTAAGGGGTCGTATTCAATCGCCCGGCTGTAAATTAAAGGCAAGTAATATTCCATTAATAGTTTCATTTCAATTTTCGCCTGATGTTTAAATAACCCGTATGTTTCAAGACCAATTTCGCGTAAATAATAATAATCAATGATTTTATTGGCTAATTTTTCAGGCGTCCAATTTCCGGTAGTATTAATGGTTTCAATTTGGGCAGGCGTTAAATAATCAGATAAGTTATAATCGGTAAACGTATTAATTAAATCCTGCCGACCTTCTGGAGAAGCGTCGCAAATATTTTTTAAAGTTACGGTGTAATTACTCATCAGGGTCTACCTCCACTTTTTCCACAGGATTATCAACAAGCGAGCTATCATTTAACAAATTATAGTTTATTTTAACATTAATATTTAATCCAAAATACTCATTAATTTGGTCGCATGCATGTTTACGGCACCTGTAAGCATTGTACAAATTTAAAGATATAAAATGATTGTTGGATTCAGTTTCGGCTTTAATAACGCGTTCTTTTTTCTCAACGTCGTTATTATTAATCCCCAAAAATGTAAGAACTTCATTCCATATCGCCTGTTTTTGAATTTGCAATTTATCAACCAAATACGGGGCGCCGGTATTGATAACATTTATTCCAGTATCGCTCATCAGGTCATTTGTACCGTAAATTACGGGTTCGTTTCCGTCGTATTTCTCGTATAAGTTGAGTAAAGATAACCTCTTGTTTTGCTTGCAAGTAATCAGCAAAGGGGTTTTTTGCTGTTTCATATTTACGTCAATGGTTCTTTCGACCTCATAAAGACGTTTACAAAATAATTTAATCGTATTAAAAGTCGGCCACATATCAGGATTATTTTTGATAAGCACCACACAAGACCTTGAAGGGTCAATATCTTTTACGTTAACCCCGTTATAAACATATTTGTTACGGGGTGTAATATCCAGACCGTAGCAATTACATTGTATCGGCATGCGATATAGGTTAAGTTTATCTGATATACAAACCTCGGAAATTACATTACCAAAATCCTCATGTTTCCAAGCACCTAAAACACCCTTAAAATAAAGGGTATTTTCTAAAAAATCGACGTCCCAGGACTCAGGTAAGTTTTCATATTTAAATCTTGCGGTGGCTATTTGTTTAATACGATAACAATAATCATTATAAGTGTTATTATTCATTATTGCTGAGCGTTCCATTGCTTTTTTATTCATATACTGCGCCTCCTTGAACTTTAACTTCCCAGTTTTCCCCTTCGTGTCCGTGATACTGATAAATTGCCTCCGGGTGGTGCCATATTGTCACCCCGTGGTCAAATATTGCTTTTATGACGTTTAAGTCTTTTTCAGGTATTGGACCTCTTATATTTGCGCCAACTGTTTTTACATAGTTCCACCAGTAACGAGTTGTCAGGTTAGGAATTTTAACCTCATTGACTTGATATCCATATAAATCAAAGAAATCATCAAGCCTTTTAATATTTTCATTTTTAACACCAAAACGGGAGAAGGTCGATAAACCAAAGTATCCATACCCTAAAAGCGTACTATTTGATGATGATAAAACTCCGGTATCAGGTAATAAAGATTGTTTTTCAACTTGTGCATTTATGCCCCGGATATCATACATTTTATTTCCGGCATTTGCTAAATTGCTAAGGGCTAAATCTTGCAAGTTTAAGTTGTGATTTTCCATTGCATTAATCCCACTAACTGTACCGGTTATCATACCTGATAAGTTGCCGGAGATTGTACTCCCGGCCGCTGATACTGCATTAGTAATCAAATTAGCCGTCGCGTTGGCGTTTTCACGATTAACAGCAACACTATTACGGGCCTGCGTCATATCATAATTGAATTGACTTCTATCAAGAGATAGATTGACAATTTGAGAATTTTGGGCAAGCCATGTATTAAATACATCATTAGAATAAGAAATCATAGGATACCCATTAATTGTGACCGCATTGACCGCATTGGCTGTAATATCGTGATAGTTTAGGGGGTTAATTACAACTGTAGGGTTCGGATTTATTTCTGAAAATCCTTCAAATTGTATTTCTTCGGAATTATGAAAATTTTCATACCGGTAAATTTTGGGCGTACCGTTAGGGGCTGTAAAACCTAAATAAGCATATGGATAAGTAAGTAATTTTTTATTATGTGGCTTAACTCCGTCTACTTTTTCCGGGGTCTGCGTAGTAAATATTACCCTACGGGATTCCATGTAGGAATCGCTCCCGTTTAAGATTTCCTGAAAATAAGGACTTGAGGATGTACTCCGAACTCTTGATTTTACAGCTAAACGCGGAACACTAAAAATCGTAAATAGATATTGGTCTTGACTAGCTGCCTTAACTACACTTAAAAAATCGCCAATATGTCCGGAGTCAACTAGTAAAAAAGGAATTGATGACGGTATTCCGTTATAGTTACCACCGTACTTTTTTACGATAGTATTACTGCCGACAGATTCACCATTATATGCAACGCAAATTTCAGGTGTCAACTCATCACTTAAATTAAAGGTTTCATAGGGTACAAGTTCTCCCGTTTCTAAACCTTCCGGTACAACATTAAATCCAGGTATATCGTTTTGCACGGGTACATGTTCGCGCTCAACAAAAGAGTCTTGAAATTCCATTTGATTTTGCCATGTTGAATATACATCAGTCGCAATAGTTAAAGCTGTACACCCGTCATTGACATATTTTTGATTTACAACAAAAGAGTAAAACCATTTATTGCTATAATATTTATTCCTAAACATTAAATAATTAACATCATATAGCTTGTCAATGTGCACGGGCACATATAAAACACCATCTTTGCGACTATAGCTACAGTCATCAAAATAAAATTTGATTGGTTCTTCTCCCGGTGTTTGATACCTTGCCAAATAGTGAGTTACAAAATAATTATATCTATCATCTGACGTTTTAAAATCAATTACATTATGATAATTGCTATCAAACGGAACATTTAACAAATAGATTTCTCCCGTTGTCGGAGTGGGAGGGGTAATCATAAAATCACCCCACTTATGCACTCGCTACAGTTACGGTTATTTGCTTTGAAGGTGGCGTTGCTCCCTCCGGAT
>JAHLAX010000205.1 GCA_020625875.1 bacterium
GAGAGCTTCAGTTCTATTATGATTTCCATTCGGATGACGTGTCAGCGGCTAACATCTTCATGAACTGCGATTTGCAGTATCTGTATGATGTCGACAAGAACAATCTGACCTCGTACCTGTACCTTAACACTTCCGGCAGCGGCATCGGTGAAGGTCTTGTCTTCCCGGAGCTGAGTGAAGACGAAACGAAGTTAGACATGTACTTTACCGTCTCAAGTTATGACAAAGGGCCGGGTATCGTGTGCATCTACCCGAACTGGTGGCGCTTATGATTCCGAGACTATACGAGAATACAGATACAACGTGGAGCACTTTCGGGATTTGCCCGCTGCCGGATGCGATTTCGTGCTATGTCACGGAAGAGCGGAATGGTGAGTACGTCCTCGACATGGAGTACCCGCGTGGCGGCCAGTGGGCGAACGAGATCATTGTAGACCGGATTATCCTGGCTGATCCGCATGACGGAGCTACACACGCACAGCCGTTCAGGATCCGCGAGGTCACATTCGACATGGCCGGCAACATGGTTATCCAGGCGGAGCACATCAGCTACCAGCTGAACAACGTCATCATCGGGATCGGTACGTACAACTACACGACCGCTGCCACGATGTGGAGTGCGATCGCAGCCGGAAGAATCGCCGGAACGAATCCGTTCACGTTTTCGAGTAACATCGCTACGGTTCGGGCGTTCGGGATTGAGTTCCAGGAGCCGGAGCCGTTCCGGAGCGTGTTAGGCGGGAGTGATGGCTCGATGCAGTACATCTTTGGCGGAGAGTTCGAGTGGGATCGCTACACGGTCAACCTCCACGCTTCCAGAGGCGCTGACAACGGCGTCAAGATAGCTTACACGAAGAACCTTACCGGGCTGACTTACGACATCGACATGACCGACACGGTAACCGGAGTCGTGGCCTACTGGAAGAGTGAGACCGATTCCGCGCAGAATGCGCAGGCCACCACAAACGACTACGCATTTAATCACTTTGCAGTGGTCAATGCCACGGAATCCTTCCCGGTGAAGCCTACCACGCAGGAGCTGAAGACATGGGCACAGAACTGGCTCGCAAGTAATGCGAAGGATCCGACGCTCTCCGTTGAGGTTCAGTTCATCCCGCTCTGGCAGACAGAAGAATACAAAGAGTTCACGGCGCTTGAACATGTGGCTCTGTGTGACACGGTGGAGGTCATTTATCCGCCGCTTAATATTGACATTAAGGCTAAGGTCGTGCGGACCGTCTACGATGTTCTGAGCGACCGCTACACGGAGCTGACCATCTCGACCGTTAAGAAGTCACTCGCTGACACGATTTTACAGCTTATGGAGAAGTAATCAATGAACGCACAGGAATACAATCTGAACATACGGCCCGGATACGGCTACTCGCAGACTGTTAAAGTCTCGCAGGACGATATCGGCAGGCCGTTGGAATTCCATCTGTATGACGGCATGGACCAGTTATCCATTACGGTCGGTTCCGTCATTACGATTCATGCCACCAAGCCGAGCGGATTAGGCTTCACGGAGACATGCACGTGGTCAGGATCCACGGCAAGCATCAGCACGACCGAGTCAATGACGCAGGAGTCCGGAGCCTTCCCGGCGGAGCTGGTAATCACGAGCGGTGACGATGTACTCGGA